>JBOGEV010000023.1:0-20494 GCA_050742015.1 Acidimicrobiia bacterium | reverse complement strand
GGCGCCGTCGAGCAGCGTGCCCAGGTGGTTCGACTTGAGCTCGATGGTGGTGAATCCGATGGCGCCTTCGGGGAGGTTGGCCACACACCCGTACCCGGCTGCGGTGTCGGCTAGAGCCACCACCGACGCCGCATGGAGGTACCCGTTGGAGGCGAGATGCTTCTCCTCGACGACGAGCCGCATCTTCGATGACCCATCGGCCAGCTCGACCAACTCGATGCCGAGCACACCGGGCAGACGCGGAGCGCCAAGTTGTTCCAGAGTCCGAGCCAGATCGTCGCGGTCGTTGGGAAAGGGAGGTATCTCGGGCATGGGCCGAGGACCATACCGACGGCTGGGGTCGGCGGCGTCGATCCGATAGGTTTGCGATATTCGATTGCACGACAGGAGCCCGCACCCGATGCCCACCCCTCATATCTCAGCCGAGAACGGCGATTTCGCCCCTTCAATCCTGCTCCCCGGCGACCCGTTGCGGGCGAAGCACATCGCCGACAACTATCTCGACGATGTCAAGCAGGTCAACGAGGTCCGCAACATGCTCGGGTTCACCGGCAGCTACGAAGGGGTCCCGGTCTCGGTGATGGGCACGGGGATGGGGATACCCTCGGCCTCGATCTACGCGACCGAGTTGATCACCGAGTACGGGGTCGAGCGTTTGATCCGGGTCGGCTCGTGCGGGGGGATCGTGCCCTCGGTCGAGATCCGTGATGTGATCCTCGCCATCGGGGCCTGCACCGATTCGGGGGTGAATCGGGTCCGTTACGGGGGTCACGACTTCTCGGCCACGGCCGACTACGCCCTCCTCCGGGCGGCGGCAGACGTCGCCGCGGCCCGGGGGATCGAGGTCAAGGTGGGCAATGTCCATTCGGCCGATCTCTTCTACAACCCGGACCCGATCGCCTTCGACCGGATGGAGGCCATGGGGGTGCTGGCTGTGGAGATGGAGGCGGCCGGCCTCTACGGCGTTGCGGCGGAGAAGGGAGGTCGGGCTCTTACCATCGCCACTGTCTCCGACCACGTGCGCACCGGAGCTTCCACAACTTCCGAAGAACGGGAGCAGACATTCGGGGAGATGGTGATCATCGCCCTGGAGACAGTGAGGACCGACGCCGGCTGATCCACTGTCGTGACAGGGGGCTGTCGGCACCGGACATAACCTGTCTCGATGTCTGTGGACCGATCGGTGGCCCGCCAGGGTGTCATCGACGCATTGCCTTTGGTCGTGCCCGCCATCCCGTTCGGCCTGGTCATCGGGCTGGCCATCACGACGTCGGGGATGAATGCGTTCGTCGGTTGGTCGAGCTCATGGCTCATCTTCGGGGGCGCCGCCCAGCTCACCGTCATCACCCTCCTGGGTAGCGGGGTCGCGGTGGCGGCCGCCGTGAGCACGGCACTCGTGGTCAATGCGCGGCATCTGATGTACTCAGCGGCGTTGGCCCCTACCTTTCAGAGCCAGCCTCGGTGGTTTCGGTGGCTCGGCCCCTATGTCCTCATCGACCAGGTGTTCGCCCTCACCTCCGTCCGACCCGGGGAGGAGCCCGCACGATTCCGCACCTACTACCTCGCGGCCGGCGCCACGTTCTGGACGATCTGGCAGGCGGTGGTCGCCCTTGGCCTGCTCATCGGGCCGGTGGTGCCCGAGGAGTGGAACCTCGAGTTCGCCATCCCGATCCTTTTCATCGGCCTGCTGGTGATCGGAATCGACCACTGGCCGAAGGTGGTGGCCGCCGCGGTGGGGGCAGGAGTCACTTATCTCGCTGCCAACCTCCCCAACCGGACCGGGCTCCTGGTCGGCGCGGCGGTCGGCATCCTCGCCGGGACGATTGCCGAGAGGTTCCGACATGGTTGACCTGGCTGCCATTGCCGTCGTCGGGCTCGGGACCTACATCTTCCGTGCCCTGTTCATCATCGCGCTGGCCAGGAAGCGCATCCCGGAGCCGGTCCTGGTCGCACTCCAGTTCGTCGCTCCGGCGGTGATGGCGGCCCTGATCGTTGCCTTGTTGACCGATTCCGCAGGCAATGTCGCCATCGGAATCCCCGAGGTTGCCGCCTTCGTGGTGGGCGGCGCCGTGGCCTATCGCACAAAGAACCACGTCTGGACCTTGTTCGCCGGCATGTCCGTCTACTGGCTGGTGCGAGCCCTGGTCTGAAAGAGCCGCGAAACATCCCCCCTGGTTCACCCGGCGAGGCGTAACCCCCCATTACTACGTTGGGTCTGAGTACCGATGCCGACCTCCGGCATCCAGTAATTGGGAGGAGATATGACCGACACCGTCGATCGGACGGAGTCGAGAGGATCTGGGGGGTCCGGTCTCGATTCCTACTTCAAGCTCAGCGAGCGAGGCACCTCAGTCGGCACCGAGATAAGGGCCGGGGTCACGACATTCCTTGTGATGGCCTACATCATCTTCGTCAACCCCGGGATCCTGTCTGCGGCCGGCTTCGACGCCCCGGCTGTGGCGGCAGGCACCGCCCTGGTCGCCGGCCTGCTCTGCGTCCTGATGGGGGTGGTGGCCAACGTTCCCATTGCGCTGGCAGCCGGTCTCGGCATCAATGGAGCAGTGGCGTTCGGCCTGGTGCTCACCAACGGGCTGACTCCGGCCGGAGCGATGGGGGTGATCGTGCTCGAGGGCCTGATCGTCCTCGCCCTGGTCCTGGTCGGGCTGCGCGAGGCGATCATGAATGCCGTGCCGTTGGCCTTGAAACGGGCCATCGGGGTTGGAATCGGGCTGTTCATCCTGTTCATCGGCTTCGTCGACGCGGGGTTGATCCGCCAGCCCGCCGGCGACGGCCCCGTCCCGGTGGAGTTCGTGTTCCCGAACAGCTTGGGTGCCTGGGTGGCCCTGATCGGGCTGCTCATAACGGTCATCCTCTACGTGAGGAAGGTGCCAGGTGCGCTGGTGATCAGCATCCTGGTGACCGCTGCCATTGCCCTGATCCTCGGCTTCACCGAGTTCCCGGACACGTTTGCAGTGACTCCGAGCTTCGCCACATTGGGTGACTTCGATCTGGGGAACGTGTTCACCACCTTGGGTTTCGTCGCCGCGGCGCTAACCATCTTCAGCTTCATGCTCACCGACTTCTTCGACACCATCGGCACCGCCACCGCGATCGCGGAGCAGGCCGATCTCACCGAGGAGGACGGGTCAATCCCCGGAGTGGGCAAGCTCCTGTTCGTCGACTCCCTGGGAGCGGCGGCAGGCGGTGCGGCCGGGGTCAGCTCCAACACCAGCTACATCGAGAGCGCAGCGGGCGTCGCCGAAGGCGGACGCACCGGTCTCACCTCGATCGTGGTCGGCGTGCTGTTCCTGGTGGCGATCTTCCTCTCACCGCTGGCGGCTCTGGTGCCGGTTCAGGCCACGGCCCCGGTGCTGATCCTCATCGGCTTCCTGATGAGTGGCCTGATCAAGGGGATCGACTTCGAGGACATCGAAGAGGGCTTTCCTGCCCTGCTCACCATCGTCCTGATGCCCCTCACCTTCAGCATCACGGTCGGCATCGGCGCCGGTTTCGTCATGTATGTCCTGATCAAGGTGGTGAAGGGCAAGATGCAGGACGTTCACCCGTTGATGTGGGTGGTGGCCGTCGCCTTCCTCATCTACTTCGGACAAGCGGTGCTCAACCAGGCGATCTCAGCCTGACCGAGACCTGAGTTCAACGAGGGCCCGGTGGGGAGCCGGGCCCTTCGTTGCGTCTGTTCATTCCGTGAGGTATGCCTGAATGCGCGGGGCAAGTGTCTCCACCAACTTCTCGACTTGAACCGATCGGAGGGTGGGAAACCCGGCGACATAGCGGAGCACGGCCACACCGATCAGCTGTGAGATGGCCAGGGAGACACGGAGCTCGGCGTCGGTGCCACCGATGAGTGGGGCAACCTTGCTCAACACCGCCGTGCCGAAGAACTCGCGCAGCACCTCGGCTCCCTGCTCGGTGGTGATCGCACCCCGGAGCAGGGCCAGAAGCGGGTCTCTGGTCTGGGGGTTCTCCCAGATCGTGAAGAACAACGTGGTGATGTTCCGCCCCGCCGATTCGATTCCGTCTCCGAGCATGGCGTCGATGACGTCCGAGGGTCGGAGGGGGAGATCGATCGAAAGCCCGAAGAGGTCCTCTTTGTTCCCGAAGTAGTGGTGAACCAGCGCCGGGTCGACCCCGGCCTCCGCGGCGATGCCGCGGATGGTGGCCTGGTGGAAGCCTTTGGCCCCGAACTCGGTGCGAGCGGCCGCCAGGATCCGCCCTCTGGTGTCCTCGCTTCCGGGTCGGCGACCGGTGCGCGCCATCAGGAGGAGCCGGCCAGGGTCATGAACGCCTCCTCGAGCGAAGACCGGGTCTCGACCAACGCTGCCTCCGCGCCGATGACCGAACGCACCGAGGACATCTCCGTGCCCGGCACCCGGAGGTGGGCCCCGGCCGGCAGGACCGGCAGGCCGGCTTCCTCGAGAACGGCCAACGACAGCGCGGGATCGGCCGGTGTTGCCTCGACCGTGAACTGCCCGGCCAGGATCGCGTCGACGGTCCCCGACGCGACAGCACGGCCTGCGGCCATGAACACCAGTCGGTCGCACTGCTCCGCTTCGTCCATGTGATGGGTCGTCACCAGGGCCCCAGCGCCGTCGTCCACGGCCTCGTGAATCGTGTCCCAGAGATCCGCCCTGCCCAGCGGGCCGACTCCCGAGGTCGGCTCGTCGAGGACCAGGAGCTCGGGCCCATGGGAGAGGGCGGCGATGAATGCGGTTCTCCGTTTCAGCCCGAGGGGGAGGTCTGCGACGAGGGTGTCGGCGTGGGCTTCGAGGTCGGTGCCGAGGGTCGGGGGATCGATGCCGAACACCTGGGCGGTGAACCGGAGATTCTCCCGGACGGTGAGGTCTTCATAGAGCCCGAGGCTCTGTGGCATGTAGCCGATGCGCCGTCTCGTCGCCCTGGTCGGGGCCTGGCCGAAGAGCGCCGTCTCCCCCTCGTCGGGGAGGAGAAGACCCAACAACATCCTGATGAGGGTGGTCTTGCCCGCCCCATTGGCCCCGACAAGGCCGACGATCTCGCCGGTCGAGACGGCAAGGGTCACCCCGTCGACGGCGGCGAGGTCATCGAAGCGCTTGCCGATGGCACGGGTCTCTGCCAGAGGAGTCGTCATCCGGTCGCCCGTCTGGTGAGGGCGGCCGCGGTGACCACGTCCTCCAGGTCGGGCGTGACAGCCCGGGCCGCAGCGGGGATCCGGCCATCGGCCGCCCATACCCGCCACTGCTTGCCCCGACGCCACGAGGGAAGATGATCCGGCCGGCTCTCGCTGACGCCGAGCGACCCCGGGAACGAGCCCCGGATCGACTCGGCGGTGCCCGAGGCCAGGACCCGCCCGGCATCGAGGACAACAACGTGCGAGGCACGCTCCGCCTCGTTGAGATATGTCGTCGTGGCCAGCACCGCCGTCCCCTCACCTGCGGCCCGGGCCAGCAATCGCCACACTTCGGCCCGGCTGATCGGGTCGAGACCCGTGGTTGGCTCATCGAGCACGGTCAGCTCGGGCCGGGGGAGCATCGCCATCGCCACTGCCAACTTTTGCCGCATCCCCCCGGAGAGGTCACCGGCGAGCCGGTCCTCGGCCGGCCCGAGCCCGGTCACTTCGAGCAACTCCCGATAACGATCGGAGTCGGCGGATAGGCGGTGGGCCCGAGCGGCGAATGAGAGGTTCTCGGCCACGGTGAGATCACGCCAGGTGCCCGCTGCCTCCGGTTGATAGCCAATCGCATCGCGGTCGGGGCGACGCACGGTGCCGGCGGACGGGGAGACGAGCCCGACCAGTGTTCGAGCAGTCGTGGTCTTCCCGGCCCCGTCGGAGCCGATCAATGCGGTGATCGATCCGCGCTCCACATCGAGGTCCACCGCCTCGATCGCGGTGTTGCCCCCCAGTTCGACGGTGACTCGGCTCAGACCGAAGCTCACGCCGCGACCTTGGCCGGGGAGGTCTTGGCCGGTGCCAGATCGGAACGGAACCTGAGCACCGCCAAACCGAACACGACCAGTCCGAGCACGGCGAGAAGCGACAACGGCAAGAGCATCGCCTCGAAGGGCGCTCCCTTGAGCATGACCCCACGGGCGATCTGGTTGAAGTAGGTGAGCGGGAGCAGGTACCCGATCCAGCGGACCCCTGCCGCCATCGACTCCAGGGGGAAGATGAGGCCGGAGAGCAGGACCTGGGGGAGAAGGGTCATCAAAGCGAGCTGGATAGCCTGTCCCTGGTTCTCCGAGACCGTCGAGATGAGAACGCCGGTGCCGAGGGTGACGAACAGGAACAGAATCGCTCCCAGGGCGAGCAACCAGGGCGAGCCGACGAAGGGGACGTCGAAGAGCAGCCACCCCACCGTGAGGACTATCACCATGTCGATCGCCGCCACGACGAAGTAGGGAGTGATCTTCCCCACGAACACGTCGCGTGGGCGGAGCGGCATGACCGCCAGCTGCTCGAGCGTGCCCGCCTGACGCTCGCGGACGACACCGAGGCTGGTGACGAGCGAGCCGACGAACAGAAGCACCAGACCGGCCAGACCGGGTACGAGCACGGCGGAAGTGTCGAGCTCTGGATTGAACAGCACCTCGGTGGTGACGGGGGCCCCCTGGGCGGCGGCGGTAGTGAACGCCTGGACCGAGGCCCGGGCGGTGAACAGCTCGGAGCCGTCGATCATCGCCACTAGGCCCGATTCATCTGAGGTGACCACGGTGTCGGCCTCGCCGAAGCGGAGGATGTCCACCGGGTCGGCGCGGGTCGTTTCCACCACTTCGAACACGTCGGGGAGGGCGGCGCCCGGTGGCAGCCCATCGGGGAAGGCCACCTCGATGGTGGAGACGTCGAAGCTCGCCGCGTACCCGAAGACGACCAGGAGCATGATCGGCATCACGATCATCATCGCCAGGGTCCGCCGGTCCCTTCTCACCTGACGGACCTCCTTGACCACCATCGCCCACATCAGGGTGCCTCCTTGTTCAACACGCGTTGAGTTCTACACGCGTTGAATTATTCTGTCAAGGGGCCTTCATCGATGTCCTGTGGGCTCTCCACAACGTGGGGTTCAAAGAGATCGAAGCGACCAGCGTCCTTCCGATGATGTACAACCAGGCCAGGAACACCGCGGCCAGCCCCAGTCCGCCATAGAGATCGTCCGCCGACTCCAGACGACCTGCGAAGTAGACGATGGTCACCAGTCGCAGGATCACCAGGCCCGCGGTCATCAGAATCGCTCCCGGGATCATCGCTGTCCACGGCACATCCGGGGGACGCGGGAGTGCGCTGAGCAGCCAGGTCATCAGGGCGACCAAGGCCAAGATGGCCACGATGAAGGCGACTGCGTCCGCCGCCAACGGCCCGCCCTGGAGGCGATTGTTCACCCATTGCACCCCGAGCACCCCCAACATGATCCCGGCTACGGCCAAAGACGCCTTGACCGCTTTCATAGGGCGGACCGAGGCCAGGCCCCATGCGAGACGGCTCACCAGACGGAGCGACCTGGCCACCGCGATGCCGCTCCAGATCAGCAAAACGGCGCCGAGGAAGCCCAGATAGACACGGCCTCGGGCAGACTCGCCCACTGCCTGATCCACGAGGCCGGCCAGGGCAACCGAAAGCCCTGAGTCCTGAGCCAGCTCGGACGCGGGTCGGTCGAGACCGTCGGCCAGAGAGCCGATCAGGACGATCATCAGCAGGGCGAACGGCAAGAACCAGAGGAACAGCCGGAATGCAATGCCCCCGGCGAGGAGGCCGCCGGCAAACGCTCGATCCCTCTCGTACAAGTCGAAAGCCAATCGGACGCTGACCCGCTTGGCTCGCTCGGCCTCGAGCCGGGTCAGCCCTCGTGACTTGGCTTGCTTGGTGCGCTCTCGCCAACGCTCGATTCGGCCCGGTTCGAAATGCGCATGGTCCGGTTGCGTGGGTTGGCTCGGCGGCTGGTCGGCCACGGCCGGAAGCTACGCGACGGACCCCTACCCTCGGGCCAGAACGACCGACGGATCGGTGAACTGGCTGCTGGGGCGGCCGTTGAACGAGACGCTGACATCGGCGGCGACCTCGACCCCGTTCAGGTCGGAGGCGATCAACTCGGCCGTCTGGCGGATCATTACCGGATCGGTCGCCATAACCGCCCGCTGTCTCTCGGTCAGATACTCGGGAGGGGCGACTCGCCAGCTGTCACCGGTTGCGGGATCGGTCACGAGGAAGTCGGCCGACCCGGCTTTCTCGGAGAGCATCACTTGCCACGAGCCGAGGTAGCCCTCCCCGGTCCACTTGACGTCGCCGGGCAGCGCATAGTGACGGAGGGGCAACGCGATCATGACCAGTAGGTAGGCAGCAGCGAGGGCGGCGCCGATGGGGGTCAAACGCGGCGATGATCCAACCGGGAGCATGGGGCGGGCCCTCCCCATCCACCGTTCCGGCCAGTCGGGTTCGAAGAAGACGAGGGCGGCGGCGCTCATCACGAGCGGGAAGAGCCCGATGGAGGGAAATAGCACCCACGTGGCGACGTGAAACAAGACCAGCACCACATAGGCATAAGGGCGGGATCGGTGCCAGGAGAGCCAGCCGATCACGGTCAAGTCGAAGAAGGCTCCCGCCCAGGAAAGCACGTAGGCAGTGGCGGGAACTGTGAGCAGGGGCCCGATCAGCCACATCTCGGAGCGGGCAGGGAGCCAGGTGGCGAGGGGCTCGGCCCGGAGCAGCCAATCACCGTTGACCTTGGCCAGCCCGGCGAAGAAGTAGACCATCCCCACCTGGAACCGCAGGATCCAGACCACGTAGCTCGCCAACGTCCCCGGCGACCTCGCCCGTCCCGCCCGTGCGTCGGTCGAGAAGCTGTTCTCGAGGGGGAGGAAGACCATGACCGCCCCGGTCAACACCAACCAGTAGTAGTGATTGAGATAGAGGGAGCGGTCGATCAATTCGATGTAGGCCATCGATAGGGCGAACACCGCGGCCGAGAGCCGGTATCGATACCCGATCATGATCCCGATCGCGGCCAACCCTACGAGGGCGAAGTGGGCGTACATCCACCCTCCGGGCCAAGGCGTGACCCACTCGAAGCCGGGGTAGGGGAAGTGGTGGGGCGGATCGATGTACAGGGAGCGGATCCACCCGTTGACGAAGAATCGGATCACGAGAAGCAGACCCACCGCCCCGAACCCGATCCGGAACACCGCACCCGTCGCCGCGCTCACCGGGCGGAGGGCCCGTTCCGAGATTGTCACCCGGTGTCCCCATCGGTATCGGAGAAGCCGAGCGTGATGTCGAGGAGGGAGACCACATCGGACTCGAAGAGGACGCGCAGCTCTGCCAGGTTGTCGTAGATGGGCTCGACCTGGTCCGAAGACTCGACGATGAGCGCCCGCATCGGGCCTTGAAGAGTCGTGAGACGATCCAGCGAGTCGTCGAGTAGGTCCTCGATCCGATCGGCGACCTCTCCCGAGCGGGCTCGAATCAGACTGCCAAGCGAGTTGGTGTCGCCGGCGGCGAGAACATCCCGGACGCCCTCCAATTGTGCGATATATGCCGCCGTTGCCTCGCCGGCCGCCCCTTCAGGGACCGACTCGATCTCGGGATCCGGGGCGGAGATGCCGAGTGCCTTCCCCAGTTCGAAGAGGCTCTGCCGCTTCAGCGTCTCGACTACGGCTCCGATCACATCGCCTAACGCCTGGTTAGAGGTCATGGTCCCGGTGAACTCCTCCAGGAACGGGTCCCCGCCGTCGGATGAGACTGTCCACGCCTCCTCCAAGGCCCTGGTCTCGGCCGCCGCCACGTCGGAGGCGGACGTCGCCAGAGAGCAAACCCCGGGGTCGGAGGCGGCATCGAGCTCCCGGAACAAGGCATATTCGACCGCGCCGAGACCACGTTGGGTGGATGCGGCGCGATTGTCGATGTAGTCGACGTCGATGGCGACCTCTGAGGAGAGAAGTTCGTCGATCCCGGGCTCGCTGATCGGTGAGTAGTCCACCTTGGACAGGGTGCGCAACATCTCGGCCGGTCCAAAGAACGTGGTCAGCTCGGAGCGTTCCCATGCGGATTTGGCTCGGCGCCAACTCTCTTGAACCGCTTCGAGGCCGGCGGCAGACGGCGCCCCGCAGAACTCCGCGGCCGCGGTCGCGAGCTCCTCAGTCGCGGTCGCGGCCGACTGGACGGCCGGGATCAATGCGTCATCGGCCATCGCCGAGACGACGTCCGCCTCGCCGGGGCCGGACGAGCAGGCAGCGAGGATCAGAGTGAGGGCAACACCGGCCGACAGCCGCATCACAAGGACTCCAGGAATTCGATCAGGTCGGCCCTCTGCTCCGCGCTGAGCCCGATGAAGGCATCTCTGGCCGCTGCGGCCTCGCCGCCGTGCCACAGGATGGCCTCCTCGAGGGAGCGGGCCCGGCCGTCGTGGAGGAAGTTGAGGTGGCCGTTGACCGTCTCGGTCAGGCCGATGCCCCACAGCGGGGGAGTCCGCCACTCGGAGCCGGTGGCGTCGCCATCGGGTCGGTCGTCGGCGAGGTCGGGGCCCATGTCGTGGAGGAGCAGATCGGTGAACGGGAAGATCACCTGGTCGGCTAGGGCGTCGATCTCAGCGTCCCCCGTCTCATGCCGGGAGTGGTGGCAGGAGACACATCCAGCCTGCCCGAAGAGCTCGGCTCCGGAGACGACACCCGGATCTTCGAGGTTGCGTCGAGCAGGCACCGCCAGGGTCCGGTTGTAGAACACCACGTCGTCGAAGAGGTCCTGTGAGATCTCGGGGGTTCCTCCGTTGATTGCGGCATCGCACTCGGCCTGGGCCTCAGTGCAGTTCTCGTCCGGAAACATCGGTGAGGTGATGCCGATGTCGCCGTTGAACGCCGACGCCACCTGCTGCTCCACCGACGGCACATTTGCTTTCCACCCGAACCGGCCCAGGACGGAGTCACCGCTCTCGAGATCGAGCATCCGATTGGGGCGACCCGAGATCCCGTCGCTGTCGGAGTCACCGGGGTCGGCCAGGGCGAGAATCGTGCTCTCGGGGATCGCTTCGAGCAGGCCGGCTCCGTAGACAGGCGGAGCAAGGCGAGGACCGAGCACGGCATCGATCGAGAGCTCTCCGTAGGCCAGGTCCTCCAGCTCGTGGACGGGCCGTCGCAGGCTGAAGCCGGCTCCATCGGGGTAGGCACCTGTCTCTTCGACGTAGATGGTTCTCACCTTGCCCTCGGCTTCGACTCCGAGGATTGAACGGTCCTGGAGCTGGCCGCCGTAGACCGGGTCGGCGGAGGTGCCCTCTCCGTCCGGGACGCTGATTCGGAACAAGAGCCCGGGCTCCTCGCCGTCGGCCGTTCCCCGGCCATCGAGGAGATGACATGACGAACATGACTGGGCGTTGTGGAGGGGCCCGAGACCGTCGCGGGCTTCGGTCGAAGCCGGAGCAGTCACCCAGTTCTGGGTGAAGAAGCTGTCGCCGACTTCGAACCTGCGACGCTCCTCGTCGTCGAGGTTTCGCGCCGAGTTGCCGAAAGCGTTTCGATTCGATGCGTCGGTGGTCCCCTCACCCCCGCTGTCGGGCATCAGGAGGTCCGTGTTGCCGGCACACGACACGACCAGGACGAGGAGGAGCCCGGCCAGTGGCCGGGCTCCAGTCGCTGCCTTGGGCCGTGGCCTCAATTTCTCAGCTCAGGTTGAGGTCCAACTCGAGGGCGCTCGCGGCCTCGACGATGGAATCGGTCTGACCTTCGAGACTGACGATGGTGTCGAAGATGGCTACGCGTCCCGGGTCTTCGTCGCTGACACCTTCGGCGAGGTGCTGGTCGAAGGGGGCGGGTATCTCGGAGGCCAGGGAGAAACTGACCGCAATCTCATCCCTGAGGCGATCGGCGAGCTCGGTGTCCTCTGCGGCGATCAGGTCGTAGATGCCGGGACCGTCGACGGCGCCGACCTCTCCCAGGTACACCCGCTCGATCCCGGATGCATTGCCAATGATGTCGTTGGTGGTGTTGTCCGAGAAGCACGAGTGCTCATCCTCCTGGGAGCGGGCTTCGAAGGCGACAGTCATGCGCTCGCCGGCCAGCTCACCCCGACTCAGCTCGCCGATCCCGGTCATGATCATGCCCAGCGCCTCGTCTGAGGGGAGGGCGACGAACTCGGCGCGGTAGTTCTGTTCGTCCGGCGCCCAGGCGTCGACCATCTGGCCGAGGTGGGTCAGCAAGAGGTCGGAGGCGACAGCGAGATAGGTCGTCCGGCGGTCGGCGTTGGCCGCAGTCGTGTAGTCCTCCACCGGGCGGTTGCCCGCGCCGTCCGCGGCCAGGTCCTGGCCCCAGAGGAGGAACTCGATGGCGTGCCAGCCGGTGGAGATGTTGGCCTCACCACCCTGCTCGTTCAGTGAGGTCAGCAATTCCGCGTCGATCGTGGGGTACTCATCCGGCATGTTGATCACGCCCGACTCGGGTGCGCCGTCGACATAGTCGATGTAGGCCTCGTCCAGGGGCCAGGCGTTGAGCAGCCCTTCGACCCCGTTCTCCTCGTCATCGATCGGGCCTCCGTAGAAGCGGAACGCTTCCGTCGGCCCGTAGTCATCACGTGCCGTGAGCCAGGCTTCCTTGGCCGCGGCCAGCGTCTCCTCGGTCGGATCTGCGACGAAGGCGTCGATGGCCTCATCCATCGTCGTGGCGCTATCGAGGCTCAGCCGGTACGACTCATGGACGAGATCGGCATAGTTCTCCACGACCTGTGCTTCCAGGTCCTCGGCCGCCCCGCCTCCGCTACATGCGGCCACCACCGCTGCAACCAACATTGGGGCCACACCCCTGACACTCCACCTCATAGCCTTCGCTCCTCCGGCTTTCCGGGTCGTTAGGTAGCGAACGATAAATACCACTACGGGCGTAGTGCAAATAGGCCCCGGTCGCATGCGATAGGATCGTCGGCCGTCGCATCGAGAGAGGATCACCATGAAGCTTCCCGTGGAGATGGAGACTGCGCTCAACGCACAGGTGACCATGGAGCTGGCGTCGGCCTCTGCCTACCTGCAGATGGCGGCCTATTTCTCGCATCAGAACCTCGATGGCATGAGCCGCTGGATGCGAGCACAGGCCGAGGAGGAGAGAAGTCATGCCGACCGATTCCTCGACTTCGTCCTCGACCGTGGAGGGAAGGCCGTGATCGGCGATGTCGCCGCGCCCCGCTCCGATTTCGACGGCGCCGAGGAGGTGTTCGCGGTCGCGCTCGCCCAGGAGGAGGAAGTCACGGCGGCGATTCATGACCTCTATCGGATGGCCGACGAGCTGGGCGATCTGGCCTGTCTTCCCTTCCTCCAGGACTTCATCTCCGAACAGACCGAAGAGGAGGCGATGGTGGGCGCCATCGTCGATCGGCTCGCCCTCGCCGACGGTCAGTCGGGTGCCCTCTTCATACTCGACCACGAGCTGGGCGCGAGGCAGGGCGACCCCGGCGTCTGAGCTCCGGCACGGTCTCATCTGGTGGTGGCCCGGGATCTCCCCAGCTCGGTCATGGCCAGATCCTGGAACGCGTGAAAGGCGCCGTCCGTGCGGTCGCGGGGGCGGGGCAAATCGAGGGTCAGCTCAGCCTGGATCGATCCTGGCTGGCCACTGAAGACCAGAACCCGGTCCGCCAGCACCAACGCCTCGTCGATGTCGTGAGTGACCAGGAACATCGTCGGCCGGTACCAGCTCCACACCTCGAGGAGATGCTCCTGGAGATCGATCCGGGTGAATGCGTCGAGGGCACTGAACGGTTCGTCGAGCAGTAACACCGGCGGCTTGGTGACCAGGGCCCGGGCGATGGCGGTTCGCTGGGCCATTCCCCCGGACAGCTCCTTGGGAAGTGATCGGGCGAAGGCAGACAACCCGACCCTCTCGATTGCCTCGGCTGTCACCGCGGGATCGGGCTGATCGAGGCCGAAGGAGACATTGCGCTCCACGGTGAGCCACGGCATGAGCCGGGGCTCCTGGAAGACCACCCCGACCGATCGGTCAGGGCCATCGACCCGGTGGCCGGCCACCCGAACCGATCCATGGGTGGGAGATTCGAGCCCCGCGATCAAGCGCAGGACCGTGCTCTTTCCGCATCCGCTCGGCCCGATCACGGCCACGATCTCGCTCGCCGCCACGGCCAGGTCGACCTCGGAGACTGCGAGCAGACCACTGTCGAATCGCTTCGACACCCCGGCGACCTCGATCATGCGATCGCCTCTCGGGTGAAACCGTCCTGCCAACCCGTGAACCGGGCGCCGGCAGAGGACAACAGCCGGTCCGTGACCTTGCCGAGCAGGGCGAACATGACGATCGAAGCGATGATCACGGCTGGGCGTCCTGTCTGTTGCCCGTCGACCAGCAGGTAGCCGAGACCCTGGCTCGCTCCGAGGAACTCGGCTGCGACCACGAACATCCAGCCCAGCCCCAAACCATTCCGCAGTCCGATCACGTAGGTGGGCAGCGATGCGGGGAGCAAGATGCGCCGGATCATCGACGTCGTGCCGAACCCGTAGACCCGGCCCACTTCGACCAGTCTTCGATCCACCGAGGCAATTGCGCCACTGAAGGTCAGATAGACGGGGAAGAAGACGCCGAGGCCGATCATCAGGACCTTGGAGGTCTCGAAGATGCCGAACCAGAGGATGAACAGCGGGGTCCAGGCGATCGAGGGGATGTTCCGCAAGGCCTGGAGCGTGGGGTCGAACAAGGTGCCGAATCGCTCGGACACCCCGGTCGCCGCCCCGAGCACGGTGGCTACGAGAGCGCCAAGGACGAACCCGGCGAGGACCCGTGAAGTTGTCGACACGACGTGGCCGAGCAGTTCTCCATCCGTCGCCAGGTCTCCGATGGTGGCGGCGATGGTCGAAGGCGCCGGGATCAACCGGGTCGAGATCGCCCCGGCCACTGCCCCCAACTCCCACAGGGTGACGATTACGACGGGCACGATCAGAGCCATCCCCCAGCGGGGAAACCGTCTCCGTCGCTGAGTTGGCACAGCCCCGGGATCGATCTGATCCCGGGGCGCTTTCGCCAGCAGTCGTGTCATCCCTCGCCCTCCAGATCGGCGGTCCAGCTCTCGTCGAGCAGGTCGTCGACCGTCGCCTCCACGTCGACCCCGGTCTCGATGACCCCGGCCTCCTGAAGGACATTGCCGGCGCCGAGGATCGAGTCCCGTTGCACCGAGCCGATGGCCGGGGTGGTCAGGTCGGTCCGTTCCAGCTGGCGCTGGGCGACGTCGTCGGTGAGGCCGGCGGCCTCGGCCAGGATCGTCGCCAGCTCGTCGGGGTTCTCGAGCGACCAGGCCCTACCCCGCTCATAGGCGGCGATCACCGCTTCGACGATCTCGGGGTGGTTGGCTGCGAACGTCTGGTCGACATTGAGCACTCCCCAGGTGTTGAGCTCGGGCGCTCGGTAGAACAGGACTGCCCCCTGCTCCAGCTCGGCCTCGGCCATCATCGGGTCGAGACCGGCCCAGGCGTCTACGTCACCGTTGATCAGGGCATTGCGACCGTCGGCGTGCTGGAGAAGAACCTCGTCGATGTCGTCCTCGCTCAGTCCGTGGTCGGCCAGGGCGCGAACCAGGAATATGTAGGGGTCGGTGCCCCTGGTCACGGCCACGGTCTTCCCGGCCAGGTCTTCGACCTTGCTGATCCCGCTGTCCCCGTTGGTGACGAGAGCGGTCCACTCCGGCTGGGAGTAGGCGTACACCGAATTGATCGACGTTCCGTTGATCTTCGCGAGGAGGGCGGCAGCCCCCGCGGAGGAGCCGAACTGGATGCTGCGGGCGGCAAGGAACTCGAGCGCCTTGTTGCTCCCGGCCGATTGGACCCAGTTGACTTCGATCCCTTCCAGCTCCTCCTCGAGCCACCCTTTGTCCCTGAGAACTAGGCTGACCGGGTTGTAGTAGGCCCAGTCGACCGTTATCTCGTCGACGGTATCGGTCGCTCCATCCCCGCCGCAGGCGATGGCCACGAGGAGGAGAGCGAGCAGCGCCGATCCGGATCGGAGCCAAGATCGTTTGTGTGTTGGTCGGTTGGAGTCGGCGCCTCGGCCGACGACGAGAGGTGTCATGGGGCACTCCTGACAGAGGATGAATGTCGTGGAACGACGCCGGAGGACGACTCTCGGGTGGTGGCGTCTAGGAGTGCGAACGACGAGCGTCAACACCCGGGCGGATCACCCGAGAGTGTCGACACATATCCATGCAGGAGTAGAAGCTCGTCACGAGGGCGGCACCGTAGTCGAAGGTTTGGCCGCCACACAATCCTCGTCAGCGGAGAGGGACCACACAGTCGTCCATCGACCGGGGCGGGGCGTCGACGTCGTACAACTCGGGCTCGGGGGCCGGGATCGGGTAATCGTCGGTGGTGACGAATCGGACCAGGGCCCGGTACACCGCCTCGGCGTACGCCTGGCGGAACGCGTCGGTCATGATGAGGGCCTCTTCGGACTCGTTCGAGATGTAGGCGCCTTCCACGATGGCAGCCGGCACCTCCGCTTGTTCCAAGACCGTGTAGTAGTCCTCGCCGTCGGTGCCAACCCGGCTGACCAGCCCGTTGCCACGGCCGCCTACCCAGTCCGCCTCGAAACGGGACAGCGACGACTTCAGCTCCTCGACGACCAGGCCGCCGAGACGTGGTGATTCTGGATTGGTCACAGAGACGAACGCCGAGCTGCCCGGTTGGTCGAGGTCCCGGGTCGGCTCGGTGTTGTGATGAATCGACACCAGCGCGGTGGCATCGACGGCGTTGGCCAGGGCTGCCCTGAAGGTCAGGCCCAGCTCATAGTCCCCTTCCTCGGGGCCGTCCGGGTAGCGGGTGAGGAGCGCCGCAGCAGCCGCCGGAATGGTGTCGCCGGAGCCGACCGTCCCGGTCGCCCAGTCGATGTCATGTGAGTCGCCCAGGAGGGCGGCGATGCGGGCCGACACGTCGATGTTGACCTCCGCCTCGGTGAGCCCGCTCGGGCCGACGGCGCCGAGATCGGGAAACCCATGCCCCGGGTCGATGACGAACACAGATCGGTCCATGGTCCCGTTGCGCTCGGTCGGCACCCGGCCGACATCGACATCGTCGGCCCCGATCCAGCCGGGGCGATTGCAATTGTCCATGATCTGGAATTGGTTGTCGGTTTCTGCGGTGACCGGGAAGATCATCCCCCCGCCGATGGCGGTGCCTCCCCCATCCGGGTCGTCCGACAAGTTGGCGCCCGCCCTGGTTATCACGTATCTCACCGGGCCCGTTTCCTCCGGGACGACGACCGTGCCCGTGCTCGGGTCACCGGCGGTAGCCGTTCGCACGTCGGCCCCGATCAGCCTCCAGGCGAGCACACCAACGAACACGCCGACGACAACGACGACGACCGCGACCAGACGGGGTGATCTCAAATCAGCACAACAGCAGGGGAGCACAGGACACCACATCGCGCTGGTCAACTCAATTCGAGTCCAACCCGGTCGCGAATTCTCGGGATCGGTCTAGCGTCGGAGCCCTGATGGCCGAGTTGAGCGCCAAGAAGCGGGCTGATCTGCCGAATAGCGCCTTTGCCTACGTCGACTCGAAGGGCAACCGGCGGCTCCCCATCAACGACGAGGCACATGTCCGCAACGCGTTGTCCCGTTTCAACCAGGTGAAGTACGAGAGCAAGGAGGCGCGGGAGAAGGCAATGCGGAGGTTGCTCAAGGCGGCCAGCGAATACGGCATCGCCCCGGTGGGTTTCGTGACCAAGCAGCTCCGGGCCGCGGTCGGCGATGATTCCTCTGACCTTCCATCCGGGAAGGTGACTCTGATGCTCAGCGATATCGAGGGCTCGACCCGGCTGGTGCATGACCTCGGGGACGACTACTCGTCATTGCTCGACGAGGTTCGCAACCTGATACGGGGAGCAGTGGCGGCGCACGAGGGCTACGAGGTCGACTCCCGAGCGGATGAGTTCTTTGCCGCCTTCGGTCGGGCAGCCGCGGCGCTGGCCGCGGCGATCGAGATCCAGAGGGCGATGGCGTCGAAGATGTGGCCGAATGGAGCGCAGGTGAGGGTGAGGATCGGCCTCCACAGCGGGAGCCCGGCGGTGACCGATACCGGTTATGTCGGCATCCCGGTCCATGTCGCGGCCCGGGTCAGCTCGGCAGGTCATGGCGGTCAGATCCTGACGACCGGCGCCACCATCGAGGAGCTCGGCGCCCATGCGGCCGACACCGAGTTCCGGAGTCTCGGCGAATTCCAACTCCAGGGCCTGCCCCACCCCGAGCAACTCCTCCAGGTAGAGGTCCCCGGGCTGGAGACCGACTTTCCCGCCTTGCGGGCACCGCGACGGGCTGATTCCTAGAGGGCGCGCATACGATTGTTGCGGGCGTTGTGCTCGACTTCGGCGAGACCGAGGGCTTCGAGGACCGGGGGTACGTAGTTGCCGACGCGGCCGCGTAGACCTTTCTTGAGCCCGTACCAGCCACCGATCGGATTGTCGGGTGACCGGGCCCAGGCCTCGACCGTGCCGTCGGCCGCCGGCTTCTGTTCGTCGGCGTTGCCCAGAGGCACCCAATCACCGCGCTCTCGGAGCATCTGGTGGAGGTCCTCGATGATGCGGAGGTCGTACTGGAGGACGGTGCTACCCACATTGCACACCAGCACCGGGGGATCGTGGGCTTCGTCACGACGCATCAGGATCTCCGAGCCGAGGCTCGGTGTCTTCAGGACCCACGGATCCTCGGCGGTGCCGGATCCAGTGAATGGGGCAGCGGCCATGCGTCTCCCTTGGTAACGGTTTTGTTACATTAACACCCAGGGCTCCGCCCGGAGCCGAGCAGACTGAGGAGTCACGATGACCACTTATGCGGTCAAACGTCAGATCCGGGCCAAACCGGAGACGATATGGGACCTGCTGACCGACGCGGAGCGCTATCCGAGCTGGAACCCGGCAGTGCTCGGGATCGAGGGGTCGATCGCTCTCGGCGAGAAGATCAAGCTGACTTCGGTCGTCGACCCCGAGCGAGTCTTCAAGCTGAGAGTGAGCGAGCTCGATCGCCCGACGATGATGGTGTGGTCCGACGGAATGCCGTTCGGGCTCTTCAAAGGGGTGCGCACCTATCGCCTCACACCACACCCGGACGGAGTCACTGAATTCTCCATGGAGGAGGTCTTCTCGGGGGCACTCGAGCCCATGATCTCCAAGTCGATCCCCGACATGACGGAGTCGTTCGAGCAGTTCGCCGACGGATTGAAGAACGCGGCGGAGCGCCCGTGAAGGCGAATCCAGCTCGCGACCCTTTCGCCGCCCTGGGTGATCCGATTCGGAGGGCGATCGTCGAGCGTTTGGCCGAGGGCGAGCTCTCCGTGAACGAGATCGCTGCCGGGCTCCCGATCAGCCGACCTGCCGTGTCCCGCCATCTAAAGCTGCTCAAGGACGCCGGGCTGGTGGTTGACGACGCCGAAGGAACCAAGCGCCTCTACCGGCTCGACGATGCAGGCGCGGAGACCGTTGCCGGGTACATGCGCGAGGTGTGGGGTGAGGCCGTCGCTCGATTCCGCATCGTCGCCGAGAACACCGGGCCCCAGGACTGATGGAGCCGATCGTCGTCGAATTCGAGGTCGAGGCTTCGCCGGAGCATGCGTTCGACGTCTGGACCTCGAAGCCATCGTTGTGGTGGCCGCGCTCGCACACGGTGTCCCAGGACCCGGACCTGAGCGTTGTGTTCGAGCCGTTCCCGGGTGGCCGGGTCTACGAACGGGCCAGTGACGGGGCCGAGCACGAGTGGGGGGAGATCGTCGTGTGGGAGCCGCCGTTGCGGGTCGACTATCTGTGGCACCTGTTCTTCGACCGCAGCGAGGCAACCGAGATCAGCGTCACCTTCGCCGAGACCGACACCGGGTCAAGGGTCAGGCTGGTCCAGACCGGATTCGAGCGGCTCGCCGAGGAGGTCGGACCGGAACGGAGGAGACGTACCAGTCACGCCTGGGGAGAGGTGACCGGCTATTACCGGGACTCCATCTGAAATTGTCGCGAAAAACCGCGCCCAGCGCGGTTTTCCAGCCCAATTTCGGGACCTAGACCGTGGGGACCCAGACCCGCATCGTCGACGGGCCCCGCTTGGCCCAGTCGTGATAGGGGACCAGTGGAAGCGAAACCTCGTCCCCATCGGCGGCGGCGCCGGTCGTCTCCGGGTAGGGCCAGGGGGGGTCGTCGAACGTCATGAGTCGCCCGCCGGCGGTGACCTTGCCGTCGCTTTCCGTGAGGTCGCAGTCGGGATCGATGCGGACGGTGTCGACATCGGCGTCGCCCGGGAGATCGACCGATTCCACGCAGAGCACGAGGGGCCCAAGCTCGACTGCGATTGTGCCCCGGATCGCATCGATGCGGGGATCGGGAGCGACCCAGCGCGGGTCCATCGGGAGCTCCAGCTCGATGGTGTCGCCGACGGTGAAGGTGCGCTCGACGACTGCCATTCCCGGTCCGACGCGTCGCCCCTCTCCTCGATCCGAGAGTCGGGCCGAGGTCGCCCACTCCGGAACCCGAAGACGCAGCGACCAGGGGTCGGGATCGGTCT
>JBOGEV010000022.1:0-1154 GCA_050742015.1 Acidimicrobiia bacterium | reverse complement strand
GGCCGAGCAGCTCGCGTTCGAGGATGTCGACCAGGTTCTCCCGCGCCGTCCAGGATCGCCCGTCCGGCTCATGCACCAGCCGGTACTCCGGCCGCTTGTCCTGGGGGGCACTCATCTGGACTCCAATCGGCGAAGACTCCCGCCTTCAGGCGCCCAACCATATTCAGAGGCATAACCGCAGGATGGGCCGGGTGTGGGATGGTTGGTGGCGTAGCGCTCCCGTTCACCTTCGGTGCTGTCATACAGGTGGTAGGTCGACCAGCTCGATGCCGATGGCCAGGACGCCGAGGGCTTCACGCTCGGGACGGCCCGACCTCGGCTACCGCTACGACCAACAACCAAGGTTCTCCTACTGCACTCATCGTAGGGTGTCTGGCCTGTAGAAACGTCTCAGGTCTCAAACGCCCCTTGATAAGTGACATACTGGGAAAATTCGGAGCTGAGTCCTATAGCGCGGATCCTGGGGAGTAGGATGTCTTCCATGCCCTTGACGTCCTGGGCCGCTCTCAACGCGGAACGTCTTCTGTCGCCTCTGGGGAATCGATGGCAGCACGTCCGACAAGTCGCGCGGCAAGCACGCCGGGTTGCGAAGGTTGTTCCGTCGGCTGACCGTGACCTCCTGGTGGCAGCAGCTTATCTACATGATGTGGGATACGCGCCTGACCTAGCGGTAACTGGGTTTCATCCCCTGGATGGCGCGCGATGGGTACGGGACCATGGGCCAGGTGGACGCTTGGCACGCCTTATCGCTCATCATTCGTGCGCTATCTACGAAGCGCGAGTTCGGGGATTCCATGACGTGCTTCTCGCAGAATTTGAGCCGGAGGAATCGGCTACCTACGATGCGCTGGTGTTCTGTGACATCACTACTGGACCGACCGGGAAGACCGTTAGTTTTGAGGAGCGGACAAGCGAGATCCTCGAAAGGTACGGGCCGGACCATGAAGTAAGCCGTGCCTTGAAATCGTCCCGTGCGTGTCTTGCATCGTGTCATCACCGCACGCTTGCGCGTCTTGAGGATGGCGTTGTTCAGCCGATATATGGTTCGGTGCGTGGTTCTAGATAGTGCTGGATACGCAGCCGTATCGACGGGTGAATTCTCAACTGCTGGATAGCATCAGGCGGGACGAATCTAACCTCGGAAGACTCGCTAC
>JBOGEV010000021.1:0-2059 GCA_050742015.1 Acidimicrobiia bacterium | reverse complement strand
CTGCTCGTGGTCGTGCTCGCCCTGGCCGTCCCCATGCTCCCTGCCCCAACGGCGACGGCGCAGACCGCAGGCGAGGTGTACCCCATCGTGTTCCCGATCGACGGGGAGTACCGCCTGACCGACTCGTTCGGTGACCCTCGATCCGGGCACAGCCACGAGGGAGTGGACATCATGACCTACGGGGTCAAGGGTCTCCCGGTGCTGGCGGCGGCCGATGGCACCGTGGGCTGGATGCACAACCAGCAGGGCGGCGACTGTTGCGCCATGGAGCTCGAGCACGCTGACGGGTGGGCAACCCGATACATACATCTCAACAACGACAGCCAGAACCCCGATGGCTCATACACCGACGACGGGCAGGGTTGGGGGTTCGCCGAGGGGATCGAGCCAGGCGCTCAGGTCGAGGCCGGGCAGGTCATCGGCTACGTCGGCGACTCGGGCAATGCCGAGTGGACCGCGCCCCATCTCCATTTCGAGATCCGCCAGCCCGACGGTGTGCCCATCGATCCTTACCCGTCGCTACTGGCCGCGGAGGCGGGAACCTTCCTCGCCTCGTTGCCCTGCCCCGAGGGGGAGGTCTGTGACACGGTGGCCTTCCAGGAGCAGGGCGGGCGATTCGATCTGTGGGAAGCCCTGGTGTTCAACCCGGAGCTGACCTCGTTCTACTTCGGCAACCCTGGCGACGTCCCGTTCTCCGGTGATTGGGACTGTGACGGGGTGGAGAGCCCCGGGCTCTACCGACGCTCGGATGGTTATGCCTATCTGCGCAACTCCAACTCCGAAGGGGTGGCCGACATCACGTTCTTCTTCGGCGATCCCGGCGACTACCCGCTGGCGGGCGACTTCGACAACGACGGGTGCGACACGCTCTCCATCTATCGGCCCGCCGAGCAGGAGTTCTACGTGATCAACGAACTCGGTTCGGACGACGGGGGACTGGGCGAGGCCGAGTTCTCGTTCGAGTTCGGTGACGCCGGTGACAAGCCGTTCGTCGGCGACTTCAACGGCGATGGGGTCGACACCGTCGGGCTCCATCGAGAGTCGACCGGACTGGTGTACTTCCGGGACTCGAACTCGACCGGTGTGGCCGAGTTCGAGTTCATCTACGGCGACCCGGGGGACAAGCTGGTCGCCGGAGACTGGGACGGGGACGGCACCGACACGGTGGGTGTCTACCGGCCTTCCGAGGACACCTTCTACCTCAAGTACACCAACACTCAAGGCGTCGCGGACATCAGCTTCCTCACCGGCGACTACACCGGTGTGATCGCCCTTCTCCCGTAGGCGACCATTCCCTCTGCAGGTTGGATTTCCGCCGAGGGCCGGGGTGGGCAACGCGTTACTGCCTAAACCGGGGCGCCGCGTACGATGGCCCGGTTGACCTCGACGTCCATGCGCTCTCCCCGCCGGGTTCTCGTCGCGGTGCTGAGCCTTGCCCTGTTCCTTCCCGCCCTGCCGGCCGTTGCCGTCGAGGAGCCTGAAGGCCTCGACAAGCTGGGGCTGGCCCGGGACGAGTCCATCCCCCACTCCCAGACCCATGTGCTGGTGCGAGTGTCGGCGCCTGCGCAGGGACTCCGTACGCTCGGGACCGGCTTCGAGGCCGTGGGGCACGACTGGTTCGAGGTCCCGGTCCCAGCCGGCTGGGAGCCGATCGACTGGGCCCGTGAGATGGCGACCCGGCCCGGGGTCGAGGTGGCCGAGCTCGACCTGACCTTGAGCAAACAAGCTACGCCTCCCTTCATCTCGCCCGACCCCTTCTACAGCGACACCGGGGCGGCGGCGTGGCAATGGCATCTCCACGATGCCAATGTTGGTGGAGCCTGGCAGAGCACCGTGGGCGCCGGGGTGACCATTGCCGTACTCGACACCGGCGTCAACGACGGCACCGATGGCTTCTGTCGGCCCTTCGTCGCCGAATACAACGCGGTCACCGATCTCGCCGGGCCGGGCACGGCAACCGACACCGACGGGCACGGCTCCCACGTCGCCGGGTCCGTGGCCCAATGCTCGGACAACGGCTTCGGCGGCGCCGGGATGGCCCCGGAGGCCACCATCATG
The DNA here is from genome assembly GCA_050742015.1 of Acidimicrobiia bacterium. Taxonomy (GTDB): domain Bacteria; phylum Actinomycetota; class Acidimicrobiia; order Spongiisociales; family ZC4RG35; genus JARDZU01. Next base: position 1 of record JBOGEV010000021.1, on the reverse strand, counting down.
C
>JBOGEV010000020.1:0-3048 GCA_050742015.1 Acidimicrobiia bacterium | reverse complement strand
GCCCGGCCGTAGACCGGGATCTCGGCCCCGTTGATGACGCCTGACTCGTCGGTGAGCAGGAAGTGGACTACGGCGGCGATCTCGTCAGGAGTGGGCCAGGTGACATAGTCCGCGTAGGGGAGCGAGTGCCGGGTGGCCGGGGTGTCGATCACCGATGGAAGCAAGACGTTGGCGGTGACCCCGCTTCCCTCGAGCTCCTGGGCCACGGAATGAGTCAGAGCCACCACTCCCGCCTTGGCGACGTTGAATGCTGCCTGACCGGTTGGAAAGTCGACTGCGGCCCGGCTTCCCACCGTCACGATCCGCCCCCAGCCGGTTTCGACCAGGAAGGGAACCACCGCCCGCACCGAATAGAAAGTGGAGCGAAGGTTGAGGTCGAGCATTCGCTCCATCCGAAGGTCGTCGGTCTCCTCCACGTCGCGGCCACCGGCCCAGCCACCGACCAGGGCGCACAGGCCATGGATCGACCCCCACCGATCGGCCACGCCCTTGATGAAGGTGTTGACGGCTTCGGGATTGGTGGCATCGACTCTGACCAGGAGGACCCGGTCCTCGTCGATCTCGAACTCCTTCTCGAACTGCTCGGCTTCCTCCGGCATCAAGTAGGTGATCGCCAGCCGGTAATCCTCGTAGATCAGGCGCCGCACCAGCGCAGTGCCGAGCCCGCCGGTACCGCCGGTGATCACGAGTGTCTTTTCCATGCTCCCGTTCTCCTCCCGCTCACTCTAAGTCCGGGCCGGGTCCCTGCGCCAGAGAATCCAGACGTCTGAGACGTTGGTCCCGGTCGGAGGGCAGCGCAGTAGGTCGGACGTGCGAGCGAGATAGGTGGCGGAGTCGAAAGCCTCCCTGGCTGCGGTCGGATCGCCTCCTCGTTCGATCGTCGACCCGTCGACGATGGCGCCTGCCGAGCCTGACGACCCGTCGACGCCGTCGGTGGCGAAGGCACAGAACACGTTCCCGGAGCCGGCAAGATACTCGGCTGCGAGGAGGGCGGCATGGGTGTTCCGGCCGCCGACCCCGGCAAAATCGACGTCCAACACCACTTCACCGGCGGCAACCGTCACCCCGGGGCCGGCTTCGCTCAGGAAACTGTCGAGACACAATCCGGCTTCGCCCTGCAACCAGTCGGTCCGTGTCTCAGTCGGCGCTGGGGCGGCCCCGGCCACAGCGCGGGCAGCGTCGTGCCCGTCCGCCAGCCTGGTGACCGAGGGTGGTGCCAGGGACAGGGGCTCGACCGTCATGGCGGACAAGACCGGGTCCGGGATCTCTATCGAGAACCTCCGCAAGATATCTGCCGCGGCCTCCGGCTGATGTTCCCTGGGGATGGTCGGGCCCGAGGCGACCACCCCGAGACCGGCTTCGGCGACATCGGAGATGATGTAGGTGTCGATGGTCCGATTGGCGGCCCGGCTCACCCCGCCGCACTTGATGGCCGAGAGGTGCGCTCGAACGAGATTGATCTCTCCTATGTCGGCCCCATGGCCGATCAAGCTTCTGGTCACCTCGGATAGGTATTCGGGCGGAACCCCAGGTCGCGGCGCCTCACAAAGCGCGGAGCCGCCACCTGAGATGAGGGCGATCAGCCCGGTCTCTGGAGGGGTTGCCCGGACTGCGGCCAGCACCGCAATCCCCGCCTCGAGGCTGGCGGGACCGGGCACCGGATGGTCGCCTAGGAGAAGAGTCATTTGATCGGGTACCGGCTCCTCGTGATCGGAGACACACACGCCTCCCACCACGTCGAGGACCGACGCCGCCCCGCGGGCCATGGCGGGAGCGGCCTTCCCGATGGCGATGACCACGGTCTTCGCCGGGGCCCGCCCGGCGAGCGACACGGCGGTGAGTCGCTCTGGTTCGACGGCGGCCAACCCTGCCTCGAGCCAATTGAGGATTTCTCCTCTCGTCTCGGGGTCGGGGGACAGGACGTTTGGGTCGAAACGGGAACTCACGTCAGCCCAACCAGCCAGGCGCCCCGGGGATGGCGCCGGGCCGACTCGAGGTCGGAGTATGAGTCGACGTCATGGAGCAGACCAAGGCGGGCCAGAACCGAGGCCTGGGGGAATCGGGCCAAGTGTCGGTGAAAACTCCCCGGGCCATAGGCGAAGCGCACCGCCCCCTTGCCACCCAGGGCCGAGGTCCCGCCGTCGGCGGATGGGGCAATCACCCAATCCTGGCGCTCCTGTGTTTGGGCCACCTCCGCCAACTCCTCCCGGGTGAGAAGGGGCAAATCGGCATGAAGCACGATCCAACTGCTCGATGACGTCTCGGCCCATACGGCCCCCGCTTCCGCGGCCGCGTCGAGCCCGTCACCGGGGTCGGGGATGAATGGCAGACCCTGGTGGGCGGCCCAGTCGGCGACGTCGGCGTCCCCGGCGACCAGGACCGGGATCAGCCCTGCCTCCACGGCGAGACTCGCCGTCCGCTCGGCCATCGCCTGCCCAAGCGTCGACCTCTCGTCTGTAGAGAGATCCTCGGCCATCCGGCCCTTGCCCAGTCGAAATGACTTGACCGGGAGGATCGCGACCGTGGGCATGGGAGGTCGGGCTTAGGGGACGACCATCACCGGAACCGGTGAGTGGTGGCACAGACGATCGGCGACGCTGCCCAGCATGACCCGCTCCGCCAAACCCGCACCACGCTTGCCGATGACGATGAGGCCGGCTTCACGCTCCTCAGCCACCGCGATCAGCCTCGACGAGGGATCACCCAATTCCTCGACGGTCTCGTATTCGATGCCATCGAGATCGAGGCCCTCCTCGGTCTCTCTCAGTACCTGCTGCTGCCCCTCGACCAGGGCGGCGGAGAGGGCCTCCGGCGAAGGCGGGGCGCCGCCGATGCCCCACCATCCCTCGGGTGGCCTGACCACCGTCGCCAGCAGGAGCTTCGCCTGAAGTGAGCGGGCGACGTCCGTCGCGATCCCCGCCGCCCGCATGCTCGTCTCCGAGCCGTCCACACCAACGATGATCGCTTTCGGATTCCAATCCATCTGCCTGTCGTACCTCCTTGCTCAGACGATACGCAGGTTGGGTCGAGTCATCAGAATCGGAACAC
>JBOGEV010000019.1:0-1026 GCA_050742015.1 Acidimicrobiia bacterium | reverse complement strand
TGCGTGCCGAGGTGGCCCAGCAGATCGGGGAGTCGCGGGTGCGGGCCATCTGCCTGCGCCCCACCGACGGCCTGACCAGGGGCGCACCCGTGCGCAACCTGGGTTCCGGACTGGCCATGCCGGTGGGTGACGGCGTGCTCGGACACGTGACCAACGTGATCGGCGAGCCCCTCGACGTGCCCGAGCTGGACGCCTCCAAGATCGACGCCTGGTGGGACATCCACCGCGAGGCCCCGGAGTTCGACGCCCTCGAGCCCCGCAAGGAGGTGTTCGAGACCGGCATCAAGGTCATCGACCTGCTCACCCCCTACTTGCGGGGCGGCAAGATCGGGCTGTTCGGCGGGGCCGGCGTGGGCAAGACCGTGCTCATCCAGGAGATGATCCGCCGGGTCGCAGAGCAGTTCGGCGGTGTGTCGGTGTTCGGCGGCGTGGGCGAGCGCACCCGCGAAGGCACCGACCTCTACCTGGAGATGAAGGAGACCGGTGTCCTGGAGAAGGCGGCGCTGGTCTTCGGCCAGATGGACGAGCCTCCCGGCGTGCGCCTGCGCGTCGGGCTGTCGGCGCTGACCATCGCCGAGTACTTCCGCGACGTCAAGGGTCAGGACGTCCTGCTGTTCATCGACAACATCTTCCGCTTCGTGCAGGCGGGCTCGGAGGTGTCGACCCTGCTCGGCCGCATGCCGTCGGCCGTGGGCTATCAGCCCACGCTGGCCGACGAGATGGGGGAGCTGCAGGAGCGCATCACGTCGACCCGGGGCCGCTCGATCACCTCGATGCAGGCCGTGTACGTGCCGGCCGACGACTACACCGACCCGGCCCCGTTCACGACCTTCACCCACCTCGACGCCACCACCGAGCTGTCCCGCGACATCACCGCGTTGGGGATCTACCCCGCGGTCGACCCGCTGGCGTCGACGTCGACCATCCTCCAACCCGACGTGGTGGGGGAGCGCCACTACGCCGTGGCCCGGCGGGTGCAGGAGATCCTGCAGCGCTACAAGGAGCTCCAGGACATCATCGCCATCC
>JBOGEV010000018.1:0-2455 GCA_050742015.1 Acidimicrobiia bacterium | reverse complement strand
CCGAGCGTCTCCCCGGCGGGGTCTTCGGGAAGCTGGCGGCGCCGTTGGTTGCACGCACGGTCCGACGCAACTACAGGGCAGACCTCGCCCGACTCAAGCAGATCCTCGAAGACGAGGCCGACGAGATCGCTTGAGCAACCAGCACGATCGATAGCAAGCCACACAGGAGACCCACATGTCTGAATCATCAGATCAGACCGACGCCGGTGCGTTTGCGAGGACACATCCAAACGCAGTATTGCTACGGAAAGGCAAGGAGGCGTTTCTCCGCGGCGACATCGAGACGGTCCAAGAGCTGCTCGCCGACGATCTAGTGCTGCACACATCCGGCACCAGACCGTTCGAACTCGAGTACCGCGGCCGGGATGCCTTCTTCGGGTACATCGGCCAGGTTTCGCAGCTCTCGGGCGGCACCTACCAGCAGGAGATCCACGATGTGGTCGCGTCGGATGAACACGCCATTGCACTGGTCATCGCTCGGGGGGAGCGCAACGGGAGAAGCATCGAGTACCGAAGTGCGGAGGTCTTCCACATCAGGGACGGGCGCGCCACCGAGGCGTGGTTCCTGAACGACATCCCGGATCCGGACTTCTGGTCGTGATGCCCCCTGCCGAACGTGGCCGAGCATTCCCTGTGTGAAGGCGGCGGTGTCGCCCTACCAGCAGGCCCGTGTTACGCCCCTGTCAACATCACGAACCAGCCAAACGACGAGGCGAGAAACAGATGTCTGATGCGGCCGACACATCTTGGACCAGATCAGCAGATCCCGCTCGGAACCGCCCATATCTGACACCGCTCGATATCGGCACTTGATGCTCGGGATCGCGTGACCCTTCCAATGGCCTTGCGCCGGCTGGATTAGCTTGTTGCCCGTGGGGCGTACATGATCACGGCGACACCGATGAGGCAGATGGCTGCTCCGATAATGTCGTAGCGATCGGGCCGAAAGCCGTCGACGACGACTCCCCAGATGAGGCTGCCGACGACGAACACTCCGCCATATGCGGCGAGGATGCGGCCGAAATGAGAGCTGGGTTGGAAGGTGGCGACGAACCCGTACAGGCCGAGTGCGATCACTCCGACGCCTACCCAGGTGAGCCCTTTCTTCTCGCGGACTCCCTGCCATACCAGCCAGGCGCCTCCGATTTCGGCCAGGGCGGCGACGATGAACAGGACGACGGATCTGAGGATGGTCATGGCCGCAAGCCTACGAAGCGGTCAGAGGCGCGCTTCGATGTCGGTGAGGATGTCGGCGAGGTCGAAACCTTGGGACTTGTCATAGATATCGCCGAGGCCTCCGGGCAGAAGCCGCCCACGATCGAGCGTCCCGGCGGTTTGACCGAGCGAGAACTGGAGGTGCTTGGTCTATTGGCCCGGGGCCACCAGACCAAGCAGATCGCCCGTCATCTCGAAATCTCGCCGAAGACAGTCGACCGTCACATCCAGAACAGCTATCGAAAGATGGGGGTGTCATCGCGGGCGGCCGCCACCCTGTTTGCCTCCGAGAACGGCTTGGTCTCCAGATAAGCCACTCCCATATGGGGAGTATTCCGTATTCACAATCCGGGGCTCTGTCCTTACCTTCGAGATATGCGAGAAGGCATGGAGGTAGTGACATGAACGGAGCACCAGAGCGACTGAACACTTTGGTCATCGGGGGAGGTCAGGCCGGTTTGGCCGTGGGGTATCTCCTAACCCAGGCGGGAGTGCCATTCCTCATCGTCGACGCCAACCAGAGGACTGGTGACGCCTGGAGAAACCGATGGAACTCCCTGCGGTTATTCACCCCCAACCGATTCAACTCGCTGCCGGGCATGACCATCCCCGGTGAGGATTGGGGCTTCCCCACCAAAGATGAGCTCGCCGACTACCTCGAGTCGTACGCCGAGCACTTCGAGCTGCCCATCCGTCATGGGGTGAGGGTGGACCATCTCACCCACGACGGCAATCGTTTCTTGGCCACCTCCGGTGACACGCGTTTCGAAGCCGACAACGTGATCGTGGCTATGGCGTCATATCAGGTACCGAAGAGACCGGGCTTCGCCAATGAACTGGACTCGCGGATCGTCCAACTCCATGTCGAGGACTACAAGAACCCGGGCCAGCTCGAGGAAGGTGACGTTCTCGTCGTTGGTCTAGGCAACTCAGGCGCCGAAATCGCCAAGGAGTTGGCCAAGGAGCGACGGGTTTGGCTCTCGGGTAAGCCCAGCGCGGTCCAGCCCTTCCGACCGGAACGTCTCTCCGGGAGGATCCTCATGCCATTCGTCGGGCCGGTGATCCTAAACCGCGTGCTCACCAGCAGCACGCCGATGGGCAGGAGGTTCCACTCCAAGATGCGTCACAAAGCGATGCCCCTGCTTCGAGTGAAGCCGAAGGACCTGGTCGCCGTCGGAGTGCAGCGAGTAGGTCGGACAACGGGTGTCGTCGACGGCTACCCGCAGCTGGAGGATGGGAC
>JBOGEV010000017.1:0-28529 GCA_050742015.1 Acidimicrobiia bacterium | reverse complement strand
ATGTGCGCAGCGACCCGCGAGCCGGGTCGTACCGCTCCGGTGATCTCCACAATCCGACAAAAGTGTCCTGCACGACATCCTCCGCCAATGTCTCGTCCCTGATCACCCGAAACGCCACCGACTTCACCGCCCCGGCGAAGTCCCGAAATACCTCGGCAAAGGCATCCTGGTCTCCATTGGACACGCGGACCACCAGGTCTGCATCGCCAAGGTTCACTTCGCCCAAACGATTCTCCACCTGATCACAGGACCGGTGATCATAGGTTGGGTCGTCTGTCCGCAACATGGCGGGCACTGGGGGATCCTTTCGATCTACCCGTCATTCGGTGCGGATCAGTCGCCGGATGGGTCCTAGCTGGCACATCGCCCATCCACCAGGCCCGACCGGTACGAATGGCGGGCATGAACCACGACCACCCCGCTCCGGAGGATTCAGCAGGTCGGCGCCGCGCTGCCAGCGTCGGAGTCCTCGCCGCTCTCTTCTCCTTGGGCGTCGCCGAATTGGTTGCAGGATTGTCTCCGGCGATGAGATCACCGATTCTCGACGTCGGCGACCGGGTCATCGACTTCGTCCCCTCACCGGTGAAGGACCTCGCCATCGATCTGTTCGGCACCGCCGACAAGGCGGTGCTGCTCGGGGGGATCATGCTGATCCTGCTCGGCTATGCCGCCGTGGTCGGGATCGTTGCCGTGCACAAGGGCCCTGGCTTCGGAACCGTCGGAATCGGCCTGTTCGGGGTGATCGGCGCGGCTGCGGGTGCGGCGGGATCGGCCGGCCCGGTCGGCGCCATCCCCAGCCTGGTCGGGGCGTTGGGGGGAGCGGCCGCCCTGTTCTGGCTCTCGGGACGGGCATCGGGGGACCTGATCGCCAGCCCACATTTCGGCGCCTCGCGACGCTCGTTTCTCATCGCGTCGGGGGCGGTCTTGGCCACCACCGTGACAGCCGGGGGCGCCGGTCGCCTTCTCGATCGGCGCTTCGACATTGCCGACTCCCGGTCCAGTCTCGAGCTGCCGACGGCCAACCGCCAGCTTCCGCCCATCCCGGCCGATACCTCGTTCGGGGAGATCCAGGGGCTCACCCCATTCACCACACCCAACCCCGACTTCTACCGGATCGACACCGCGTTGACCGTTCCCAGGGTCGGGATCGACGGCTACACCCTGAGCGTCACCGGCTCAGTCGACCGTCCGATGGAGCTCAGCTACCGGGACCTCCTCGCTCGAGAGCTCATCGAATCGGACATCACGATGACCTGTGTGTCCAACGAGGTCGGCGGCAAGCTGGTCGGCAACGCCCGATGGCTCGGGGCCCGGCTCGACGACCTCCTCGCGGAGGCCGGGATCCAGGCCGGAGCCGACCAGATCGTGGGGCGCTCCGTCGACCGGTACACCTGCGGGTTCCCGGTTGCGGCCCTGGACGGCCGTGACGCGATGGTCGCCATCGGGATGAACGGCGAGCCCCTTCCCCTGGAGCACGGTTTTCCGGCTCGTCTGATCGTGCCCGGGCTCTATGGATACGTGTCGGCGACGAAATGGCTCAAGGAGATCGAGCTGACGACGTTCGCCGACTTCGATCACTATTGGGTCGATCGGGGCTGGGCCGCCGAGGCCCCGATCAAGACCCAATCCAGGATCGATACCCCTGGCCCGCTCGCCCGGATCGCTTCGGGGCCCAGGGCCGTGGCCGGTGTCGCCTGGGCACAGACCCGTGGCATCGAGAAGGTGGAAGTCCGGATCGACGACGGTGACTGGCAGGAGACCGAGCTCGCTCCCGAGCTGAACGACACCACCTGGCGCCAATGGAGAATCGCCTGGGAGGCGACACCGGGCCGTCATGACCTCGCCTGTCGGGCCACCGACGCTACGGGTGAGGTGCAGACCCAGGAACGTGCCCGGCCCATCCCCGACGGGGCTTCAGGCTGGCACTCGATCGTGGTCCTCGTTGACGAGTGACGAACCCGGCCATCCGTTTCCAGCCGCGCAACGAATCACACACGACGGCTCACCAGCCAGAAAGGAATCACAATGAGCAAAAGGAAAACGCTCACGAGACTGGCGGCGCTTGCCGCTGTCCTCGCCCTCGTGCTCGCCGCTTGCGGCGGGGACGACGCCGCTGACACGACCACGACCAGCCAGGCCGCGCCGGAGACCACCGAGGCCCCGACGACAACCGAGGCGATGGCCGATCTGACGGCGATGAACATCGGCCCTGCATGCTCGGCGGTGCCTGCCGATGGTGAAGGCTCGTTCGACGGCATGGCCGACGACCCAGCCGCCACCGCCGCATCGAACAACCCGGTGTTGTCGACACTGGTCACCGCGGTCGGTGAAGCCGGGCTGGTCGACACCCTCAACGGTGAGGGCCCGTTCACCATCTTCGCCCCGACCAACGACGCATTCGCCGCCATCCCCGAGGAGGACCTCAACGCCATCCTCGCCGACCAGGAGCTGCTCACCTCGATCCTCACCTACCACGTGGTAGCCGGTGAGAGTCTGGACGCCCAGGACCTGATCGACGCCGGAACGGTGACCACGGTCAACGGCGCCGCCCTCACCCTCGCCGCTTCCGGCGACATGATCGAGGTCAACGGCACCTCCACGGTCGTCTGTGGCAACGTGCAGACCGCCAACGCCACCGTCCACATCATCGACAACGTGCTCGTGCCCGCCGAGGGCTGAGCCAGTGAGGAGTGAGAGACCCCGGCGCTAGACGCCGGGGTCTTTCGCGCCGAGGACCCTGAGCAACGCGGCGCGGCAGCTCTCCCGGTACTCGGCATGGTTGGTGCGCCAGTCGGTGGTCTGCAGCCACTGGAGGAACATGCCCTCGATCACCGCCCGCATCTGGATGGCGGCCACATCCGGGTCCTCCACATGGAGCACGCCGGCCTCGATCCCGGCCACGATCACCTCCCGGTAGAAACTGTTCATGATGGCCCGGGCCTTGTCGGCGAACTGTTCGAACTCGGGGGATCTTGCCTGGTGCTCCACCCCATCGAGGTAGAACCTGAAGAAGTCCCGGTTGGCGTCGGGACTCCTCCACACCTCGTCGATCACATTTGAGATGGCCCGGGTTGGGTCATCGGACTCGTCGAGCCGGCGCCGGATCCGGGCCTCGGTCGCTTCCAGCACCCACTCCATTGAGGCAAGGACCAATCCGTCCTTGGTCGAGAAGTGGTAGATGAGGAGTCCCTTGGAGACCCCGGCCTCGGTGGCGATCTGGTGCAAGGGGACCCGATGCACCCCGTCCCGTGCCATCACCTCGTAGGCGGCCCGGATCATCGCTCCCCTCCGGTCCTCTGCCCGGGCTCTGGAAGGCGCCGGTTGGGTCACGGGAGCTTCACGTATTCGAAGTCGGTGGGCTTGCCCTGGATCCCCCGCGAAGGCTCGGCGATCCAACCGGCGAACTTGCCGGGTTCCAATTCGGGCTGCATCAGACTCTCGATGTATGCCTGATCTTCGGTCGTCGGGAGCCATTCGCCCCGTTTTGCCTCGAACTGGTCGCGGCTGATCAGATTCCCATCGGGGGTGACCGATATATCGGAGAACTCCCCGATCGCCCGGTTGAAGGCGACATGGGGGAGCTTGATCTCGAAGTCGATGCCATGTTCGGCGAACTCGTTGTTCCAGCGGTTGATCCCGGCCTGGCAGTCGTCGATGAAGTCGTCGCGTAGCCGGGCGTTGAGAGCGTTCAACGCGGGGACGTCCACCTGGCTCAACTCGCCGTCGACCACTTTCATCACCGGGTAGGTGTCGCCGACCAGTCGGTGGTCGTCCTCGATCCGATCCTCGTGGAAGCGGCCCTTGACCCCGGCGTTGAAGAAGTTGGCGGCGTTGGTCGACTCCTCCGATCCGAACAGGTCGAGGGTCAGCGAGAAGTGGAGGTTGGTCTTGCGCTGGATGGCGGGGAGATCGATCACCCCCAGCCGTCGCACCGCCTCGGTGTCGTAGGGATCTTCTACTCCGCCGTCGGCCATGGCGCGGGCAGTCCGCTCCACGATCCGCTTCACCCCGGTGTAACCGACGAACATGTGGTGGGCCTCTTCGGCCAGCATGAAGCGGCAGGTCCGGGAGAGCGGGTCGAAGCCGGACTGGGCGAGGGCCTCCAGCTGCATCTTCCCGTCGCGGTCGGTGAAGTAGGTGAACATGAAGAACGAGAGCCAGTCCGGCGTGGACTCGTTGAACGCCCCCAGCATCCGCGGCTTCTCCTCGCTCCCCGACTGTCGCTGCAGCAGCTCCTGGGCCTCCTCCCTGCCATCCCTGCCGAAGTACTTCTGGAGGAGATAGACCATCGCCCACAGGTGTCGCCCCTCTTCGACGTTGACCTGGAACAGGTTGCGCATGTCGTAGATGGATGGGGCAGTCGAGCCGAGATGACGCTGCTGCTCGACCGAGGCCGGCTCGGTGTCGCCCTGGATCACGATCAGCCGCCGCAGCATCGCCCGATAGGCGCCGGGCACCTCAGTCCACACCGGTTCGCCGACGTGCTCCCCGCAGGGGATGGTGCGATCCTCGACCTGGGGGGCGAGCAGGATCCCCCAGCGATAATCGGGCATCTTGACGTAGTCGAACTTGGCCCAACCCTCCTTCTCGACACTGATCGCGGTGCGGAGCCACACGTCGGCCATCTGGAACCCCTCGGGCCCCATCGACATCCACCAGTCGATGTAGCCGGGGTGCCATTGCTCCATGGCCCGGCGCAGCTTGGGGTCGGCTGCCAGACCGACGTTGTTGGGGATCAGCAGGTCGTAGTCGACCGTCTCCGCCGTCATCACACTCTCCTCTTGTCGAAGTCGGGTCGGAGACCGGTGCCGTAGCGGCGCAGCGCACCGCTCTCGCCGGAGGCGTTCGGCCTCTGGAACACCCAGTTCTGCCAGGCGGTGAGCCTCCCGAAGATCTTGGTCTCCATGGTCTCCGGTCCGGGGAAGCGCAGGTTGGCTTCCATCCCGGTCAGGCTGTCCGGGGAGAAACCGGCCCTCTCCTCGATCATCACCCGGAGCTCGTCCTCCCAGTCGATTTCGTCCATGATGTCGGTGACCAGACCGGCCTCGTAGGCCTCGGCGGCCGTGATCCGGTGCCCGATCACGCTCATTGCACCTTTCAATCCGGCGTCGTCGCCCCAGAACCTGGCCTCGAGCCGGCTCAGATCGTTGGCCATGGGGAGCAGCCCGGTCGAAGAACGGGTGAGCATCATCTCCGCCTCCCCCTCCCCGCCCTCCCAGGGACCCTCCAGCATGTAGCTGCGGTCGGCGGCGAGGACCAGTTCGGCGAGGAAGCCGACGAAGCAGCTACCCGGCTCGACCAGGCAGATCACGGTGCGGGAGGTCATGTCGATTCGTTTCAGGACCCGCTTCCAATAGAGGGCCACCTCTTTGATGAGCCAGTCACCCCCCGACTCTGCGAGAAGCCGGTCCTGGGCCTCGACCAGGTCGGGGTCGCCCTCGCTGCGCAGGATCAAGGTCCCGATCTCGAGCTCGTTGACCCGGAGGTGGAGGATGGCGTCATCGAGCTCGCGGGCGAGACGCAGCGGCCACCAGTCGGCGCCCCGAGAGAACCCTGCGTCATCGGGACCGATCACCGTCACGGTGGCAGTGCCGCCGACGCGGTCGATCTCGACCCGCACTGAGCTGTAGGTGACGGTGTCGTCGCCGAACTCCCGCTGCAGAGGAGTGAGCTCCACTCCCTCCTCGGTGGCATCGTTATCAGAGGCCAGCTCGAGGGCCCGGGTCTGCACGGTCTCGTCGAAGGAGGAGGAAGGGACCAACTCGTCGACCAGGCGCCAGTCGAGGGCGCGTTTCCCTTTGATCCCCTCTTCGACGGTGCAGAACACGTCGGCACGGTCCCGCCGCACATGCCGCTTGTCGACGAGACGGGTCAGGCCACCGGTCCCGGGGAGCACCCCGAGCAGGGGCACTTCGGGAAGGGCCACCGAGGAGGTGCCGTCATCGATGAGCATGATGTGATCGGTGGCCAGTGCGAGCTCGTACCCACCCCCGGCTGCATTTCCCCTCAAGGCAGCCAGGTAACGCTGGCCGGAGTTGGCAGTGGCGTCCTCGATCGCATTGCGGGTCTCGTTGGTGAACTTGCAGAAGTTGACCTTGAGCGGATGGGGTGAGACGGCGAGCATCCCGATGTTGGCCCCGGCGCAGAAGACCCGGTCGTTGAGGGAGCCGATGACCACCGCCCCCACCTCGGGGTGCTCGAAGCGAAGGCGCTGCACCGCGTCGGCCAACTCGATGTCTACTCCCAGGTCGTACGAGTTGAGCTTCATCTCGTAGCCCTCGTGGAGACCTCCGGAGGGGTCGACGTCCATGTCGAGATGGGCGACCGGCCCGTCGATGCGGAGACGCCAGTGCCGGTATCGCCCCGGATCGGTCTGGAAATCGATCACGGCCCCGATCTTAACCGACCGGTCAGTCAGTGGTCAGGGAGCCGGGGCTCAGTAGCCCCAGACGTCGTGCGCCACCTCGACGGTGCGGGCCAGCTTTCTCCACTGGTCGTCGTGGCCGAGCTTGTTGCCGTGCGCCGTCGACGAGAAACCGCACTGATGACTGAGGGCGAGTTGGTCCAGGGGGACGTATTGAGCCGCCTCGTCGATCCGCTTCTTGACTTCGTCGGCACCTTCGACCTCGGGCACCTTCGAGCTCATCAACCCGAGCACCACCGATTTGTGGGCCGGAACGAAGCGGAGAGGGGCGAAGTCGCCGGAGCGCTCGTCGTCGTACTCGAGGAAGAAGGCGTCCACGTCCATCTCGTTGAACAGGATCTCTGCCACCGGCTCATACCCGCCCTTGGTCACCCAGGCGCTCTGGAAGTTGCCCCGGCAGAGATGGATCGCGGCCACCATGTCATCGGGACGGCCGGCGAAGGCGTCCGTGACCAGACGGCTGTAGAGCCGGGTCAGATCGTCCGGGTCGTCGCCGCGGGCGGCGGTCCGCTCCCGCACCTCGGGGTCGCAGAGATAGGCGAGGTTGGTGTCGTCCATCTGGATATAGCGGGCGCCACGCGAGGCCAGGTCGGCGATCTCGTCTCGATAGGCGGCGGTGAGGTCGTCGAAGAACTGCTCGAGGTCGGGATAGACCTCCTCGCTGATCCCCTGCCTCCCGCCCCGGAAGTGGAGCATCGAGGGCGCGGGGATGGAGACCTTCGGGGTCTTGGTCACCTGCGAGGCGAGGTAGTCGAAGTCCGCTCCCTGGATGGGCCGGGCATGACGGATCGGGCCGTCCACCCCCATGGTCGGTGGCGAGAACTCGATCTCGGTCCCGTCGAGACGATGGAACCTGGCCAGGAAATTGCCCTCGGTGACCGTCACCCCGTCGAGTTGCTCGAGGAAGTCGACGTGGAACATGAAGCGGCGGAACTCGCCATCGGTGATCCCTTGGAGACCGACGTCCTCCTGTTGTCTCACCACCTCGGCGATAGCCTCGTCCTCCACCTCCCTGAGACCTTCCGGCGTCAGGGAGCCCTCGGCCCTCTCCGCACGTGCGTCGACAACCGTCTTCGGCCGTAAGAAGCTCCCAACGTGGTCGGCGCGGAATGGGGGGCGATCAGTCATCGTCGTCTCCTTGAGGTGGCTCCGCTGCCGACTGTACCGCTTGGGCGACCGGCGGGGTCCCGTGGGTGTGGAACGACTCGATCGTCTTCAGGCCCCAGGCTTGCCCTTTCGCCCGGTCGGCCTCGGTCCAGGTGATGAGTTCCCAGTCGGGAGCCAGGACCAGCCGGGCACCCGCGTTGACCGTCTCGATCCTATTTCCACCCGGCTCGTAGACATAGAGGAAGAACGTTTGCTGGATGGCGTGCTTGTGGGGGCCGGTCTCGATGAACACACCGTGCTCTAGAAACGTGTCCGCCCCGCGCAGGACATCCTCGCGCTGATCCACCGCGAAGGCGACATGATGGAGCCGGCCGCGGGTGTTGGTCCAGTCGTTGGTGTAGACCACGTCATAGCCCTTGTTGGTGAAGGTCATCCAGATTCCGGCGATGGCGCCGTTGTCCAGTTGGATCTGCTCGGTGGGTTGGGCGCCGAGGATCGAGGTCACGAAGTCGCGACTGGCCTCGACGTCGGCCGCCAGGAAGTTCACATGATCGAGCCTTCGCACTCCGACCCCGTGATTGGGGCGGCGTTGCGCCTGGTTCTTGAGGGCGGGTTGGACGCTCTCCGGCCGGATGTAGCGCTCGGATTCGAAATAGATCTCCCAGTGGTGCCCGTCGGGATCGGCGAAGGCGTATGTCGCCCCCCTCCCCGGTTGGCCTTCGACCCAACCCATCCCCAGACCGGAGGCGTCGATCTCATCCACTCTTCTGTGCAGAGCTTCCTCGTCGACGGCCCGGACACCGACACGCCCGATGCCTGCCTCTGCCCTGGCGGTCAGCCTGAGGCTGAAGCGCTCGTAGTCGTCCCAGGTGCGAAGACACACGCTGTCACCGGCCGTCTCGACGGGAGTCAAGGACAGCACATCGGTGAAAAAACGCGTGCTCTCCTCGAAGGTAGGTGTGAACAGCTCCACGTATCCGAGCTGGGCGATGTCACGGTTCGATCGCATTTGACTCCTTCCCGTTCATCTCTTGCCCAATTCCCCGCGTCGTCGCATGGAGTCCCCCAGGGTCGGGATGATCCCCCGGGGCACCCAAAGGAAAAGGGCGATGATGAGCGCCCCGTACACCAGCAAGCGAAGCTGGCCCAGATCGAGGATCAACTCGTTGATGACGGTGATGACGGCCGCTCCCAGCACGGGGCCGAAGAGAGTGCCGATGCCCCCGAAGGCGAGCATCACCAACGTCTCCACGTCGACCTGGGAGAACCCGTAGGTGGTGGGGCTGATAGTGCCCTCGGTCATCGCAAAGAGCGACCCGCTCAAGCCCAACATGGCAGCTCCGACGAGGGCAGCGTAGACGCGGTATCGGGCCACGTTCACCCCGGCGAGCTCGGCGGCGACCTCGTCGTCGCGCAGGGCGCGAAAGGCCCAACCGATGTGAGATCGGCGCAACAGGCCATGGATGAACAGGTAGGTCAGCACCAGAGCCAGCATCAGGTAATAGGGCGGGATCGTCTGTCGGAGGAAGGTGTCCGCTCCGGTCTGGATATGGAAACCGCCGTCGCCCCCGGTCACTCCCGCGGCTCCGAGCACGAGATTGCCGAACACCAGCGAGAAGATAAGTGTGATGATCCCGGTGAAGATCACGCCCAGAGAGCGGCGCACTGCGATCCAGCTGAGCAGCCCGCCGAACAGGCTCGATGCCAGGGTCGCCAGCAGGATACTGGGCAGAAGAGGCAACCCCACCCTGTCGGCGAGAATGGCCGATCCATAGCCCCCGATCCCGGCCAAGGCCCCTACGCATAGGAAAAGCTGCCCCGTGCTGCCAAAGATCAAGTTGAACCCGATTGCGTAACAGGCGAAGGTCAGCCCGACGATTGCCACACCCATCATCACTCGGGAGTTGCCCAGCCAGAGCGGGATCAGGGACAGCAGCGCTCCGACCAGGGCGATAGGCCAGAGCAGCGCAACGAGGGACCGCGATGCCCGTTGCTCGGTGCCACCGACGACCGCGGTCCCGGTTCCCTCGGTGTAGTCCTCGATCATTCCTTGACTCCGAGAAGGCCCGAAGGCCGGATGAGGATCGTGACGGCCGCCGCCACCAGCAGGATTATCAGAGAGAGCACGGTGCCGATGGTGGAGGCGGCGATCGTGCTGATGATCCCCAGGATGATTCCGGCCAGGATGGCACCTCCGACACTCCCCAACCCGCCCACCACGGTGACGATCAGGGCCGAGACCGTCAGCTCGAAGCCTGCCGTGACCGAAACTGGTGTCACCAGCGACCGCGTCACGGCGACCAATGCCGCGAGGACCCCGGTGAGGACGAGGATGAGACGGAGCACCCTCTGCGGATCGATCCCCACCAGACGCGAGCCTTCCTCGTCCTCGATCACCGATCTGACTGCACGGCCGAGCGTGGTCTTGCGGAAGAAGAGGATCAGCCCAGCCAGCACCACGAGGGTTATCGCCGAAGCGACCACCGCGCCTCTCACCATCCGCACCCCGAGGATCACCACCGGGCCACCCTCGACACGGAGAGTGAGCGCTTTGGTGGGATATCGCCAGGTCAGGAACCCGTCGACCACGAAGGCCATGCCCAGAGTCAGGAGGAGGCTCAACAAGACCCTGGCCTCGCCGTGGAGCCGATAGACAGGTCGCAGGATGGTCAGATCCAGCAAGAGCCCAAGGAGACCCCCGGCCACCAGACCGGCGGCAACGGCGGGGATTGGGGCCAGGCCCGCCTCCATGGAAAGCACGACGGCCATCGCCGCGAGCACCGCCATCTGACCGTAGGCCAGGTTGAGCACCCCGCCCAGCCCGTAGACCAGGGTGAGCCCGGCAGCGAGCAACCCGAACTGGAGCCCGAGAACGATGCCGTCGAAGACGTTGGCTATCACACGATCCCCAGATATGACCGACGCACGTCGGGGTCGTGGGAAAGCTCCGTCGATGTCCCTTCCTTGCTCATCACCCCGTTCTCGAGCACATATCCCCGATCGCTGAGCTCCATCGCCAGCGGGACCTGCTGTTCGGCGACCAGCACCGTGAGACCACTTCGCTTGAGGATCCCGAGCGCCTGATAGGCCTCGGCGGCCAGCTTCGGAGCCAATCCTGTCGTGGGCTCGTCCAGAATCAAGAGACGAGGCTCGGACATCAGCGCCCGCCCCACCGCGAGCATCTGTTGCTCGCCTCCGCTCATCGTGCCGGCGTGCTGGCGACGCCGCTCAGCAAGACGGGGGAACAAGTCGAGCACCACCTTGACGGTCGCGGGGTCGGGACGGTTCGGGTAGGCGCCCAGCGCGAGATTGTCCTGGACGGTCATCCGGGGGAAGAGGTGCCGCTCGGCGGGCACGAAGCTGATCCCGAGTCGGGCGATGCGCTGGGCAGCCATTCCGGCTAGCCGCTTCCCATGAAAGATCACGTCGCCGGAGGAGGGCCGGAGCAGGCCGAGCACGGCGCGGAACAGAGTGGTCTTCCCGGCGCCGTTGGAGCCGATGATCATCACCGCCTCACCCTCGTCGACGTGGAAGTCGATGTCCCTGACCACGTTTCCGCCCTGGTATCCGGCCGTCAGGCCCCGCACCTCAAGCATCATCGATGCTCCCCGAGCCGAGATAAGCTTCGACCACCGCCTCGTCACGCATGACCGTCTCGGCCGGCCCCTCGGCGAGCACACGCCCGAAGTTGAGGACTACCACCCGCTCGGCCAGTTGCATGACTGCCTTCATCACATGCTCCACCCAGACGACCGTTATGCCGAAACGGTCGCGGATGGTCCGGACCATTTCGATCGAAGCGCTCAGCTCGGAGTCGTTGAGCCCGGCCATCACCTCGTCGAGAAGAATCAGCTTCGGTTGGCCGGCCAGTGCTCGGGCCAGCTCGAGGAAGCGCCGTTCGTGCAGATTCAGGTTGCCCACCTGGTCGTCGTGGCGATCGCCCAGTCCCACGATGGTGAGCATCTCGTCGCCGGTGGCCTGCGCTTCGCCCTGCGAAGGATTGCCGACGTCAGAGCCGAAAATCGCACCCAAAGTGGCGTTCTCCAGGACGCTCATACTTGGAAAGACCCGTGGGGTCTGCTGGACCATCGCGATGCCCAGCCTGGAAACGGTGTGAGTCGGCAGAGCGGTTATGTGCCGGCCATCGAACGTGATGCTCCCGCTGGTCGGGCGTTCCAAGCCGACGATCAACTTGAGCAGGGTGCTCTTGCCCGCGCCATTGGGGCCAACGATGGCGAGGATCTCGCCATCGTCGACCCCGACGTTCACTCCGTCGACGGCCGGGAGGCCGCCAAAGTGCTTCCCGACTCCCTCGAGCTCGAGAAGAGGCACCTGAGGATCAGGACCCTGGCTGGTATGGCTCCAGCGTCTCGGACTGGGTCAGCCGCTCGACCCACCACTCCCCAGCCTCGTTCAACCCTTCTGGAGCAGGCCCTTCGCTGATCGTGTTGACGACGGGCGCCGACGACGCCAGCTCGCCCCACGGGGTCCAGCTAACCGGATGGGCATAGCCCTCCAGCTCATAGGTCTGGCCATGGAGGTACTCCGAGATGGCCACCGGATCATCACCGGCATTGGCGACCGCGTCAGCCACCATGGTCACGATCCCATGCCCGGCCACTGCGTCGTCCGACATGAAGACGTTCTCGGAGAACTCGAGATAACGCGGGGCCAGGGCGGCATAACTCTCCCCGGTGTAGTCGGCGCAGGCGAAGTCGACGTAGCGGCCAATGGCCAGGTCGGCCAGCCCTCCGACCGCCAGGTCGGGCGGGATCCAGGAGCCCGTAACCGGCACCTCACCGATGAGGTCCGCCGACAACGTGACGATGGCGGAGCTCCCTGGCGGATGACCGGTGGCGATGACCGCTTCAGCGCCGGCGTCCGCAATGTTCCGAACAAACGGGGTGAAATCCGTGTCCGGGGGTACCGGAGCGACCTGGATCTCGCCGTACGAGATGCCGGCGGTATCCAACGCGGGCCCGACAGCCGCGGCAAACGACTGGCCCCAGGGGTAGTCGGCGACGATGACTCCGACGTTGGTCAGAGCCAGCTCCTGAACGTACTGAATGACGGGCGGAGCCGTCATCGGGGCCGCCGGTAGACAGGTGCGGAACATGAACTGACTGTCCGGGGTGAGCGCGGCTTCGGTGCCCGACTTGACCAAGAAGGTTGGTATCTGCAGCTCCTCGGCCAGCGGAGATATCGTGCCGCCAACGGTGCTGGAGATGATGCCGCCGATGGCGACCACCCCTGCCTCGGCCAGTCGCTCGTAACCTGACGTGCCGGCGTCGGCATCGTTGGCTGAATCCTCTAAGACGAGCTCGATCATCCTTCCGTCGACCCCGCCTTCGGCATTGATCTCCTCCGCTGCCAGCATCATCCCATCGCGAGCGTTGACCGCCCATGGTGTGAATCCGGTCAGGTCGGTGAGTATCCCGATCATGATCGGCTCACCGGATCCTTCGGTGGTGGCAGGGGCCTCTGTGGTCGCCGGAGCTTCGGTCGTGGCCGGTGCTTCTGTCGTTCCTGCTGTGGTTCCGGGCGCCGCTGTGGTGTCGGCCGCTCCATCCCCGTCGCACGCCGCCCCGATCAGGGCAACGACGGCGACGAGCGCGAGCAGTCTCACACTCGGGCGATGGTTCCTCATTTCTCCTCCTGTGCTCTGCATAAGTGACCTTGGTGACACGCCCGCCCGATGAGTCGGGATGGCAATGAGTCACGGCCGGGCCGCGCAGGCACCCTAATCGTCCAGTGTCACTGAACGCCTCGTACCTGGAGGGTTTCGTCAATAGGACCTGGGAAAGACCATCCCGTCCATCAGCTTGCGGGCAGTCCGAATGATCCCGGCGCCGAGTATCTCCAGGTCGGGCCCGGGCCCCAGCCGGACAGTGGCGTCGAAGGCGCCCGTCGGGTGCTCGATACTGATGACGTCTGAGGCCGGCTGAGGGCGGGCCAATCGGGCGGCGGTTGAACCCGGCATCAAACAGGCGGTCGCAACGCTGACCGCGCCGAGCACCCCGATCGCCTGATGACAGCGGTGGGGGATGAAGGTCCGCGTGGATATGGCTCCCCCCGCCTGCGGCGGGGATACGAGCGTCAGCTTGGGCACGGTGGCACTGCTCACATCACCCAGGTTCATCAACTTGCCGGCGACCAGCCGGATCTCTTCGAGCTTCTGTCTGAGACCCTGGTTGGCCTCGAGTTCCTCACAATCCTCATACCCGCTGACTCCGAGATCGGTGGCCGCCAGCACGACCACCGGCATGCCGTTGTCGATCAAGGTGGCCTCGACCCCATCGATCGAGTCGACGACCTGCCCGGTGGGGAGGAGCGCCCCTCCGCTCGAGCCGGCGATGTCCTCGAACTCGATCCGGATCTCCGCGGCGGCACCGGGGACGCCGGATATCTCGGTGTCGCCCGAGTACACCGGCATTCCTGACTCGACGGGAAAGCCGGCAACGGCCACTCCCCCTGTGTTCTTCATCAGGATCCGGACTGACGCTCGGCCGTCGCCGGGGCTTATCAACCCTCGCTCGACAGCGAACGGTCCCACCGCGGCCAGCATGTTTCCGCAGTTCTGCTTGTCGGTCACCTCGGGGCGGTCCACCGACACCTGGAGGAAGAGGTACTCGAGATCGATGTCGTCACGCGACGAAGGAGTCACCACGGCCACCTTGGTGGTCAGTGGGTGGGCTCCGCCGACACCGTCGATCTGCCTCGGGTCGGGCGAGCCCATGACCCGGAGCAACAGTGAATCGCGCTCGCTTTCGGACGCGGGGAGGTCGTCGGCGAGGAAGAACGCCCCTTTCGAGGTGCCGCCCCGCATCAGCATGCAGCGTATGCCCGAGGTGTTGGTGGTCATCGGATCGATTGGTGCCTCCCGGCGAAGTTAGCTGCACGCTGCGCAGATAGGGTTGCCCCGATGAGTCAGGAGTCGCTCTTGGTGGTCAGCGCCCACGTCGGAGACTTCGTGTGGCGAGCCGGCGGGGCGATCGCGCTCCACACCTCCCGGGGTCACCAGGTCACCGTGGTCTGTCTTGCCTACGGCGAGAGGGGGGAGTCGGCCCGATACTGGCGGCAGGGCATGGACCTCGGCCAGGTCAAGGAAGCGCGGCATGCCGAAGCGGAGGCGGCGGCCAAGGTCCTCGGCGCCGAGCTTCGTGCCTTCGACGCCGACGACTACCCGCTGGTCGAGACCCCTGAGCTCCGCGACCGCCTGGTGAAGACATACCGGGAGGTGCGCCCGACCGTGGTCCTCACCCACACCGAGCGGGACCCGTGGAACCGCGATCACGAGACGGCCCATACGATCGCCACCCAGGCGCGGATCATCGCCCAGGCGGCCGGCCACGACCCGGGCACCGAGGTGATCGGGGCACCCCCGGTGTTCCTCTTCGAGCCCCATCAGACCGAATATTCGGGTTTCATGCCTGATGTCCTGCTCGACATCACCGAGGTGTGGGAGCAGAAGCTGGAGGCGATGCGCTGCATGGAGGGCCAGGAGCATCTCTGGGACTACTACAGCGACGTCGCCACCAGGAGAGGGGTGCAGGCCAAGCGCAACTCCGGCCCGAACCTCGGCTTGGTCACCGAAGCCAAGGCCGAGGCCTACCAGCGGATGTATCCCCAGGTGGCCAGGGAGCTCGTCTGACATGACAGACGGTTTCGTGGTCCGAAACGTGCACCGGGTGCCCTCCGACATCGTCACCGGGCTGGGCGAAGCTGGCGTGGCCACCGTTCACGAGGCCGGCGGGACCACCCTCCTCGACCCGGAAATCAGACCGATCCAGGAAGGGGTGCGTCTCGCGGGGTCGGCCGTAACCGTCTCCTGCGCGCCAGGGGACAACATCATGATCCACGCCGCCGTCGAGGTCATCGAGCCGGGAGACTTCCTCGTGGTGGCCACGACCTCGCCTTCGAATCACGGGATGTTCGGCGAGCTGCTCGCCACCTCGGTGCTGACCCGGGGATGTGTCGGTGTGGTGATCGATGCCGGAGTGCGGGACATTTCCGATCTGCGACGCATGGGCCTTCCCGTCTGGTCACGCGCCATCCACGCCCTGGGCACGGTGAAGGACACCCCGGGATCTGTGAACGTCCCGGTCCAATGTGGTGGGGCCACGGTTGGCCCGGGAGACGTGATGGTGGCCGACGACGACGGGGTGGCGATCGTCGAACATGATCGTGCCGCCGAGGTTCTGGAGGCGTCGCGTCGGCGTCTCGAACGGGAAGAAGAAGTCAGGGCTCGTCTGGCTGAGGGTGAGCTCGGACTCGACTTCTACGGTTTCAGGGAGCGCCTCGAGGGCATGGGAGTGCGATGGATCGACGACATCGGCGACTGATGGGCCGATCTGGCCAGTTTCTGCTGCTCAGACAGTCGTCTCCCGCAACTTGAAGCGCTGGATCTTGCCGGTGGCGGTACGGGGGAAATCATCCACGTACTCCACGACGTGGGGGAACTGGTAGCGCTGTAGCGCCGACTTGCACCACTCCTGGAGCTCGGGGACCAACCCACCGTCGTCCGAGGCCCCTTCGGTGAGGATCACCACCGCCTTGATCCGTGACATGTGGTCGATGTCGACGGCGACCACCGCGGCCTCACGTATCGCCGGATGTTCCATGAGCCGGTTCTCGATCTCAATCGGGCTCACCCAGAGCCCGCCCACCTTCATCATGTCGTCGACCCGGCCCTCATACCAGTAATAGCCATCCTTGTCCTGGCGGTACCGGTCCCCGGAGAGGAACCAGTCGCCGCGGATCTTGTCTGCGTTCCGGTCGGGTTGCTGCCAGTACTCGGTCAGCGCACTCGGGCCCTTCACGTACATCTCGCCTGCCTCGCCCGGCGGGCACAGCTCGCCCTCGGGGTCTCTGATCTCCACCTCGTAACCGTCGACCGGTGTCCCGGACGTGCCCGGGCGGACCTCGCCGGCCCGGTTGGAGCAATAGATATGGAGCATCTCGGTGGAGCCGACGCCATCCAGGATCTCGATCCCGGTTCGATCGTGGAACCGGCGCCAGATCTCGGGCGGCAACGGCTCGGCAGCCGAGATCCCAAGACGCACAGACGACCAATCGGTCTCGTCGAACCCGGGATGGGCCAGCACCGCGTTGTACAGGGCCGGCACCGAGAAGTAGAGGGAGGGGTGGTGGGAGCCAACGCGTTCGAGAAGGTGATCGGGGGTGGGCCGCCCCGTCAGATAGACCGAGGTGGCCCCTGACCAGATTGGGAAGGTGAGGTTGTTGCCCAGACCGTAGGCATGGAACATCTTGGTGCTTGAGAAGACAACGTCCTCGGGCCCGATGCCCAGCACCGGAACGGCATAGAGCTCACAGGTTGCCCCGATGTCGGCGTGGCTGTGGACCACACCCTTGGGCTTGCCGGTGGACCCCGAGCTATAGAGCCAGAAGGCCATGTCGTCGGGACGGGTGTCGACCGGGGCCAGGTCGTCCCCCGGCTCCGCGATCCACTGGTCGACGGCGCGGGCGCCATCGGGGGCAGGACCGTTTGCGACCAGCAAGGTGACATCCGGTCTCGCCGACACCTGAGGCCCTACCACCTCGAGGAAGACATGGTCGACGACCGCGAAACGTGCCTGGGAGTCGTCGAGGAAGTAGCCGAAGTCGTCGGGGCGGGCCAGGAAATTGACAGGGACCGGGACTGCTCCGATCCGCATCGCCCCGAGGAAAACCGCGGGGAACACCGGGGTGTCGTCGAGGACCATCAAGATGCGATCTTCCCGGCCGAGGCCCAGGTCACGGAGGCGGGCCGCCATTGAATTGACCGCGCCTCGGAGCCGGCCGGCGGACCAGGGCACGTCGTCCGCGGTGACCAGGATGATGTCGTCATCGCCGCGCCTCTCCACCCACCCATCGATGAGAGTGCTGGCGTTAGTCCCCAATTGCATCGTCAACGAGGTTATCCATCCCGATCCTCGCCCGTAGGGGCCATGAATAACCTGCCCCGGTGCTCGAAATCGATGGACTGCGCCTGGAGTACCGGCTGATCGGGGAGGGGAACGGGCCCGCGCTCGTGTTCCTCCACGAAGGGCTGGGCAGCATGGGCTTGTGGCGAAAGTTTCCCGACCTCCTGGTCGAGGCCACGGGGTCTCGCGGCCTGGTTTACAGCCGGGCCGGGCACGGCCGGTCCGATCCGGTCCACGAGCGGAGGACACCGGACTTCATGCACCGCGAGGCTCTGGTGGTGCTACCCCGGCTGCTCGAGGAATTGGAGATCTCGTTCCCCATCCTGATCGGACATTCCGACGGAGCCTCGATTGCCCTGATCCATGCCGGGGCAGGCCACCCGGTCTCGGGGCTGGTCCTGCTGGCGCCACATGTCTTCGTCGAGCCGGAATCGGTCGCCGGCATCGAAGCGGCCCGGGAGCGGTTCGAAACCACCGATCTGGCGGAGCGAATGGCCCGCCACCATCTCGATCCACGTTCTACCTTCCGGGGCTGGAACGACATTTGGCTCGATTCGGCGTTCCGGGACTGGAACATCGAAGACTCGCTCCCCGGGGTCAAGTGCCCCACCCTTCTCATCCAGGGACTCGACGACGAGTACGGGACTCTGGCCCAGCTCGATGCCATCGAGCGAGGTTTGGCCGGCCCATCCCAGCGTCTGGTCCTGGAAGACTGCGGGCACTCCCCTCATCTCGCCCAGCCGGATCAGGTCCTTCTGGCCACGGCCCGGTTCGTCTCGGAAATCGGAGAAGGTGGATGATGCCTTCCACGACGATCCAACGGCGCATCGAGTGGATGGACACCGACGCCGCCGGGATTTGGCATTACTCGACCGCGACCAGGTTCGCCGAGGCTGCGGAGACCGAACTGCATCGTCAGCTCGGGATCGTCGACCTCACCTTCGGTCTCACACCGCGGGTGCATGTCGAGTTCGACTTCCATCGCACCGTGCGCTTCGACGACATGCTCGACGTCACCCTGGCCGTTTCCGATGTCGGGACCACTTCGGTGACCTATGACGTGACGATGACCTCTGACCGGGAGCCGGTGGCTACCGGTCGGGTGGTCGCAGTTCACATCGACGAGAATGGAATGCCGTCGCCCTGGCCCGAGACGCTCCGAGAAGCGCTCGACGGCACTGCAGGCTCAGTCGGGTAGGACGTCTGGCCCGGGGTCTCCCCCTTCGGCTGCGGTAACCAGTCGCCGGCTGTAGTGCTCCCATCCGATGGTGTGGATGGGGACCTCGTCAGCCGGGAGGCCGCTATGGGTGAGGCGGAGCCTGGTGCCATCGCCCTCCTCGAACAACTCGATCTCGACAGTCGTCGAGCCGGGCGGGACTCCGGGATGATCGACCCAACCCCAGGTGAAGACGACCCTCCTGTCCGACTCGATCTCAACGAACTCCCCTCGAGCCCTGGTGCCGTTCGCCATGGACAGGGCGAACAGGCCACCTCGCTCCGGGCGGATCGTCGCTTGCTCTCCCTGCCAGCGAGACCACTTCTCGGAGTCGGTCAGGTAGGCATATACGACGTTCGGTGGCGCCGAAATCACGCGCTCGACCACGATGGGCCGACTCAATCGGTTCCCCCGGCCGACATGTCCCTCTCGATCGTCTCGGTGAGTTGATCCAGCGTGTCGGCCCACATCGCTTCGAGTACGGGCCGAAGCGGGCCGAGCCGGTCCTTTCTTGCCTGGTAATACCGGCGATTGCCGTCCTTGCGGACTGCGACGAGACCGGCCTCACGCAACACGGAGAGATGCTGTGAGACCGCGCCGAAGGACACGTCTGATCGGGCGGCGATCTCACCGGCCGCCAGCTCCGACTCCCAGACCATCGACAGGATCTCCCGACGACGGGGCTCGGCGATCACCTGGAGCAGATCCACCCGATCTACTTTAGTCGGGCTTGAAATATCCACGTTCCAGACATATAGTCCTGACTGAAATAGATCGACTTCGATGAGGAGGTCCCAGTGGGTGATTATGCGATCAAGGCTCGGTTCGAGGCGGACCGCTCGACCGGAGAGGTGATGAAGTGGCTCGACAACACGGAGGGGATCGCCGGCTGGTGGTCGGACCGGGTCGAAGGAGAAGCAGGGTCAGCTGGTGACGAGTTCCACGTCTCCTTCCCCACCACCCCGGTGAGCTTCGACCTGGAGGTAAGAACCGCGTCCGAGACCGACGTCGAATGGCACGTCCCGGAGAGCCCTCCCTGGTGGAAGGGGACCACGATTCGGTTCCAGCTCACGGCGAAGGATGACGGGAAGACGGACCTGCTGTTCACCCACAGCGGATTCGAACCGGATGATCCCATCATCGAAGTCGTCAACCCGGCATGGGTACGCTTTCTCGACAATCTGGTCAAGGTCGCCGAGTCGGGCCGGCCCCACCCCGCCGTGGTCAACTGAGACATCGTGAAGCTGAGTGCAAGCCGGGAGATCGAATGCCCAGCGACGGAGGTATTCGCATTCGTCTCGGACTCGACGAACAACCCACGATGGCAGAAGGGGCAACTGTCGTGTTTGTGGACCTCGGCGCCGCCGATCAGAGTGGGTTCGACCTACGATCAGGAGGCTCGCTTCCTCGGAAAGCGATTGGTCAACCGGTTCGAGGTGATCGAATACCGACCCGGTCACGCCATAACCATTCGCTCGGTCACCGGAAGCTTCCCGATCACGGTCCGTCGCACCGTGGAGCCTCTCGATCCCCGGCGAAGCAGGGTGAGGGCCGAGATCAGCGGTGAGCCGGGATTGTTCTTTCGCATCGCCGGACCGCTGTTGCGACGCTTCGCGCAACGATCTGTCGACGCGGACTACGACCGGCTGAAACAGCTTCTCGATTCGAGGGACGTCGGCTGAGTGTTCAGCCGGCGACGACGGCGGCGATGTCGAGCATTCGGGCCGAATAGCCCCACTCGTTGTCGTACCAGGACACGATCTTGACCACGTTCCCCTGGAGGAGGAGGGTCGACTCGGAGTCGACGATCGAGGAGTGAGGATCGCCGATGATGTCCCGGGACACGAGGGCCTCGTCGGTGATCCGCAGGACTCCTTTCATCCGCCCTTCTGCCGCCTCGGACATGGCCGCGTGGACCTCATCGACGGTCACCTCCCGTTTGAGCAGGGCCGTGATGTCCGTGACCGAGCCGTCTTCGACCGGGACCCGATAGGCCATCCCGTCCATGCGCCCGTCGAGCTCGGGGATGACCCGCGCCGTGGCCTTGGTGGCGCCGGTCGTCGTCGGGATGATGGAAAGGGCTGCTGCTCTCCCCCGGCGCCGCTTCCGGGTGGGAAGATCCATCAACGACTGGCTGGACGTGTAGGCGTGGATCGTCGACATCATCAAGTGCTCGATCCCGAAGGAATCGGAGAGCACCTTCGCCACCGGGGCCAGGCAATTGGTGGTGCAGGAAGCGTTGCTGACCACGAAGTGGTTCTCGGGGTCGAAGCTCTCGTCATTGACTCCGTAGACGAATGTGGCATCGGCGTCGTCGGAAGGGGCCGATATCACGACTCGGGCGGCACCCGCCTCCAAATGACCGGCCGCATCGGAGCGGGTCCGCATCGCGCCGGTGGATTCGATCACCACGTCCACACCGAGGTCTCCCCAGGGAAGTTTCGAGGGGTCCCGTTCCTGGGTGAACGGGATCTCGATGTCGTCGACAACCAGCCGATCGCCGCTGGTCGAGACCTTGCGGGGATACCAGCCGTGGACTGAGTCGTACTTCAGCAGATAGGCGAGCTCCTCATGTTCGGCCAGGTCGTTGACCCCGGCGATCTCGAAGCGGTCATCGGCCAGGAACTGCTTGAAGGTGCACCGGCCGATGCGACCGAACCCGTTGATGGCGATGCGTGTCATGGGCAACCTCCCTTGGGGACCCGAACGTTACGCCCCTGGCCGCAGGTCCAGCCCGCGCAGGAATTGGGCGTTGATGGCTACCACGATCGTGGAGATGCTCATCAGCAGCGCCGCCGCCGCCGGGGGGAGAACGATCCCGGCCCAGGCCAGGGCCCCGGCGGCGAGGGGGATGGCCAGGACGTTGTAGCCCGTGGCCCATCCCAGGTTTTGCAGCATCTTCCGATATCCGGCCTGAGAGAGACGACGGGTGGCGACCACGCCCCTTGGGTCATCCGAGGCGAGGACGATCCCGGCGGACTCGATGGCCACGTCGGTGCCGGCGCCGATGGCGATGCCGACATCGGCCCGGGCCAGCGCGGGGGCGTCGTTGACCCCGTCTCCGACCATGGCCACCCTGAGCCCGCGCTGTTGGAGCTCTGCCACCTTCGAATGCTTGTCCTCGGGAAGCACCTCGGCCAGGGTCTCGTCGATGCCGAGATCGGCAGCCACCGCATGGGCCACCTGATGGGCATCACCGGTGATCATCGCCACCTGCATGCCCAGGTCGTGCAGCTGGTCGACCGCCTGACGTGACTCGGGACGAATCTCATCCTCGACCGAGATCGCACCGGCGACATCCCCTGCCCGGACGACGTAGAGGACCGAGGCACCTCGCTGCTCCCAGGCCCGTACCGGCTCCTCGATTTCAGGCGGCACCTCGAGCCCGTCTTGTCGTAGCAGTGCGGGACCGCCAACGGCCACCACGGCCCCATCCACCGTGGCCTCGACCCCACGCCCCCTCATCGCCCGGAATCCAGTCGCAGTGGGAACATTTCCCCGATCGGCGGCCGCGGTCACGATTGCCCTGGCCAGAGGGTGCTCGGAGTCCGCCTCCACGGCCCCGGCCAATGCCAGGACACGGTCCGTGTCGCCATCGATCGCAGCGATGTCGCGCACCACATGGCTTCCCTTGGTCAAGGTCCCGGTCTTGTCGAAGAGAACGATGTCCACGGTGCGCATTCTCTCCAACGCCAGACGATCCTTGACCAGGATCCCGTTACGGGCAGCGAGGCCGGTCGAGATCGAGATCACAAGTGGGATGGCCAAGCCCAGGGCGTGGGGACAGGCGATCACCAGCACGGACACCGACCGGGACACGGCGCTGTCGGGCTGGCCCAGCGCCAGCCAAACGATCACGGTGATGAGCGCCGCGCCAACCGCGACGTAGAAGAGAATGGCCGCGGCCCGGTCGGCAAGCACCTGGGCCCGGGACTGCGACTGCTGGGCTTGGGCTACCAGACGCTGGATCCCAGCCAGGGCGGTGTCCTCCCCCACTGCCTTCACCTCGACCCGGATCGCTGAGTCGGTGGCAACGGTGCCCGCCACGACCTCGTCCCCGGCCCCCTTGGCCACCGGCCTCGACTCGCCGGTCACCATCGACTCGTCCATCTCGGCTGTGCCCTCGGTGATGGCCCCGTCGGCCGGAACCCTCGCCCCGGGCCGGACCAGCACCAGATCGCCCACGGCCAGTTCGGAGAGAGGGACGGTCTCAGTGGCTCCGTCCATGATCCGCTCCGCCTCGTCGGGGAGCAACTCGGCCAGGGCGGCCAGGGCGCCCCGGGCCTGGCCGATGGCCCGCATCTCCATCCAGTGGCCCAACAGCATGATCGTGATGAGGGCAGCCAGCTCCCACCAGAAGTCGAGATCGAACCAGCCGAGAGTCGTGGCCGCCGAGGCGGCGAAGGCGACCGTGATCGCCATCCCGATTAGGAGCATCATCCCCGGCTGGCGATCCCTGATCTCCTGGACCGCCCCTTTCAGGAATGGAGATCCCCCGTAGACGAAGACGATCGTCCCCAGGACCGGGGCGATCCAATCCGACCCGGGGAATTCAGGGGCGGTGTACCCGAACCACTCCTGGACCATCGAGCTGTAGAAGACGATGGGAATGGTCAGGACCAGCGATAGCCAGAACCGGTCCCGAAACATGGCGACCGAATGCCCGGCGTGTTGGTCGTGACCGGCATGTTTGTCATGCCCGCCTCCGTGGGCCTCGTGGCCCTGGTGGTCGTGCTCCATCTCGGTCGCCACCGGGGGGCCGGACTCCGGCTCATGGTGATGATGTTCGTGGGTCATGCAACGCGGTAACCACGAACGGTAGGCCGGCAATCCCGCTTGCATCACGACCGGGAATGGCCCACGACGGGTCGCTGGGTAGTTTGTTGTCGATGCAGTCCCAGCCCCGGAAGAAGACCTGGTTCGGATCACTCCGATTGCTCAGGTTCCGTCGTCTCGAGCTGAGCCCTACCCGACGTCGGCTGCGCAAGGGAGTCTCGGTCGCCGACCTCCGCGCCATTGCCCGCCGTCGTCTCCCCGGTGGCGTCTTCGACTACATAGATGGCGGTGCTGAGGACGAGATCACGTTGTCAGCCAACGCGGAGGCTTACCGCCGGGTCACCTTCCGCCCCCGCATCCTGCGGGACGTGACCGAGGTCGACACCTCGTCGACTCTGCTCGGGAAGCCGATGCCTCTGCCTTTGGTCCTCGCCCCGACCGGATTCACCCGCATCGCCGACCCGGCCGGCGAGCTGGCCGTGGCCCGGGCTGCCGAACGGGCCGGCCTCCCCTACTCGCTGTCCACCCTCGGCACCCGGTCGATCGAAGAAGTGGCAGCCGTCAGCTCGGGGAGGCTCTGGTTCCAGGTCTACGTGTGGAAGGACCGCGGCCTGGTCGCGGAGATGGTGCGGCGTGCGGCGAACTCGGGCTATGAAGCACTGTGCCTGACCGTGGACACCGCAGTTTTCGGCAAGCGGGAACGCGACGTGCGTCGGGGGTTCACCCTTCCCCCCAAGCTCGGGCTCACCACCATCCTCGACGGTGTGGCTCATCCCTCCTGGACCTGGCAGTTCCTCAGGTCGGACCCGATCGTCTTCGCCAATGTCGCCGGACACAGCGTCGGCGAGGGTGGCGAGACCGTGTCCCTTGCCGAGTACGTGGCCGACCAGTTCGATCCCGGGCTCTCCTGGAAGGACATCGAGTGGCTCCGGGGGCAATGGAACGGTCCGATCGTGATCAAGGGAATCCAGACCGTCGAGGATGCGGTCATCGCCGCCGAGGAAGGGGTGGAGGCCATCGCCGTCTCAAACCATGGAGGCAGACAGCTCGACTCGGCCCCGGCCACCCTAGATCTGCTTCCACAGGTCGTCGATACGGTCGGCGACAAAATCGAGGTCATCTGCGACGGCGGGGTCCGGCGCGGGAGCGACATCGTCAAGGCCGTGGCTCTGGGTGCCACGGCATGTATGGCCGGGCGCGCCTACCTGTATGGGCTGGGAGCGGCCGGGGAGGCCGGAGTCGACCATGTCCTCGACCTCTTCGCCTCTGACATGCGACGCACGATGGCTCTCATCGGATCCCGAACCGTAAAGGAGCTGAACCGGGACTACGTCAGCTTTGAGAGAACGTGAGCCCTACCGGAGGTCGACGTCGAGCACTGGACAGTCCGTCTCTGACCAGTCTCGAGACCGGCGGCTCCTGGTTGCCCCGACCCCGGGGAAATGCGACAGTTGGGCATGGCCACACCTGCCGTCGATCCTGACACCCTGACACTGCGAGTGATGGGGCTGCTCCCCGAGGACGGATCCCACGTCCGCCAGGTCCTGTTCGACGAGATCGAATCCCGTCTCCCTCGTGATCCGAATGCTCGGATCAACATCCAGCTCTCCGAGCTGAACCCGGGCCGCACCGCCTCCTGGCACGTCCACAACGGTGTCGTCTACTTCGCCATCTTGCGGGGAGCGGTATCGCTCCAGTACGAAGAACGGACCGAGCACTACTCGGCTGGAGAGGTCTACACCGAGCCGATCGGGGTGGTGCATCGCGCCCTCAACCCTCACCCGGATATCCCGGCCGCCCTCATCGGCTTCTGGGTCACCGCCGCCGACCGGGATCACATAACGGGGGTAGGGGCGCCGGAATGGGACCCGATCGTCGAAGCCCATCCAATGGTGCCGCCGCGCTGACCTCCGGGGACATACCTCAGCTCTCGCCGAACCGGCCCCTGGCATCGATCGGGATCAGCGGCTCCTCGCCACGGGCCTTGATCTCCTGCACCGACCAGGTGTTGCCGTCAGGATCGCTGAACCCGAAGAAGGTGCCGCCGTCGTTCTCGTCGAAGACCATTATCTCGCTCACCTCGACACCGCGGTCGAGGAGCTCCTGACGAGCGCCGGCACCATCGGAGACGACCAGTTGCAGCCCTTTCAACGAGCCGGGCGCCATCTCCTGCTGGGGGGGCAGGTCGCCGAACACGATCGAACAGCCGGAGCCGGTCGGGGTCAGCTGGACGACGTGCATGTGCTCGTTGGTCGTGTCGTGGTCGAGATGGAACCCGACCTGGTCGCGATAGAAGGCAACGGACCGGTCTATGTCGCTGACGGGCAGGATGACGACCTCGAGTGTCCAATCCATCAGAGCGCCGCCAGGACTTTGTCGAGTCGGTCGTAGCCCTCGGCCATGCCGATCTCCATACCGCTGGCGACCATGCCGTCCCGGGCCTCGAGCGTGGGGAAGACGCTATGGCCACGAATTCGGGTGCGGCCGTCGCCCAGGTCCTCGAAGGTGATGCTGTCCAGACTCACCACGTCTGGGAAACCCTCGAACTCGAAGGTCTGGATTGCCATCTCGTTCTCACGCACCGCGTGGAACACGCCGTGGAAGCCGTACTCCTCGCCGTCGGGGCTCCGGTGCAGGTAGCGCCATTGCCCTCCGGTCCTGAAGTCGTAGGTTTCGATATCGACCTCATAGCCGTGGGGACCGAGCCACTGTTGGATGAGGTCGGGCTCCTTGTAGGCGCGGAACACGATCGCCACGGGGGCATCGAGATCGCGCTCGAACTCGACGAACGGGAGGCCGTCGGGAGCCGTCACGGTCAGGGGATTGCTCATTTCTCTTCCTCTTCTCTCAGGGGGGCGCCGTCGGCGCCGGTCATGGTGTCGAGTAGCTCATCGAGCCGCCGGAATTGCTGCTCGTGGATGAGCCGGTACTCGTCGATCCAGGCCGTGAGCGCCTCCAGGCGGTCAGCCTTCAGGTGAACAGGTCTGCGTTGGGCATCCCGGCTGCGGGTGACCAGACCCGCCTGCTCCAGCACCTGGATGTGCTTCGAGACCGCCTGCTTGGTGATCTCGAAAGGCTCGGCGAGCTCGTTGACCGTGGCCTGACCCCGGCTGAGACGGACGATGATCCGTCGCCGAACGGGATCGGCCAGGGCGGCGAAAGCCCGGTCGAGATCGTCTTCGGTCGACAGGCTGCCGACCATTGATCAACTCCTTTCTTTATCAATCAATTGATTGATTAACAATCTAAGTGTTGCAGACGTTGCCTGTCAATCTCGAGAGTTTCAGGACGGGTGCTTGGCGGCGAAGTAGGCGTTCAGCCGGTCGAAGAGGCCGTTCCAACCTCGTTCGGCGAAGAAGTCACGCACCGATTCGTCGGTGAAACCGGTCTGGACGATCGTCATCAACGTCTTTCCCCCATCCTCCCTGAAGGTGATCTCGACATGGGTGTCGATAGAAGCCCCGTCTGGCGATGTCCCCGTCGACTTGGTCACCAATCGGTGGGGCCGGTCGATCTCGACGAAGGTCTGCGTCTCCCCGTACATCTCCTCGGGTGAGGAGCCCCA
Source organism: Acidimicrobiia bacterium (assembly GCA_050742015.1). Classification (GTDB taxonomy): domain Bacteria; phylum Actinomycetota; class Acidimicrobiia; order Spongiisociales; family ZC4RG35; genus JARDZU01. The sequence goes on along the minus strand of JBOGEV010000017.1, from coordinate 1,518 downwards.
CCGGCTGACCCAATTGCCGCCAACCCTCAGATCCACCTCGTTCTCGACGATCATCCCCTCGTTCAGGATCGTGAACCAACCCTGCTGGGCGACCGGATCGGTGTAGGCGTCGAAGACCTCCTCTGGTGTGGCATCGATCAGCCGCTCCACCTTCAGTTCGTAGCTCATTTCCGAGCCTCTCTCCTCTTCAGATATGCCTCGAGTCCGTCGAGGCGACGTTCCCATTGCTGCCGGTACATCTCGATCCAGCTCACCACTTCCTCCAATCGCTCGGGGCCGAGTCGACACTGACGGGTTCGCCCTACTTTCTCGCTGATGACCAGGTTTGCCTCCTCGAGGATCCGGACGTGCTTCTTGAGCCCGGTCAGCGACATGCCAAACGGCTCTGCCAGCTCGGTGATCGAGGCGGGCCCGCGACCCAGCCGGTCGAGGATCTCCCGTCGGGTCGGGTCCGACAGCGCCGAGAAGGTCCGATCGAGGACCTCATACTGAACCATATGGTTCAGTATCGTCCAGATGGCTTCCTCATGTCAAGACCGGACTGCGCCCGGATCTCAGTCGAACCGGACGGAGCGCTTGGAGAGGCCGAACCGGAACCCGTCGACAACGGTCGTCGACTCTGCCCGCTGCGCGATCAGGGGGTGTTCTCATCATGGGCAGGTGCTCCCGGCGGCGGATACTGGACCTCGTAGTGGTGCTCGGGAGCCCCAGAACTCGTAGTAGCCGGAGACTGTCGGTGGGCTCAGCGCCACCGTTTTCGACCGTGCTCATTCGGGCTGAGCCTAGGAAGGGTCGTCTCCCAGGATGGTGGTGACGAGGAACTTCGGGGCCACCATCGCCCATGCCTCGAGGACGATCTCGCGCATCTCGTCGTGATCGATGGCATCGAGCCTGACCACGGCCCAGTTGTACCTCATGTCTCCCTGTCGAGGCAGCATGAACTTCTCGGGCTCCGCGGCGACCAGCATCTCGCGTTCTTCCTTGGGGAAGGCAAAGCCGAGGAGTGTCTCGTCGCGCGAAGCAGCCAGATAGACGATTCGGCCCACTCTGAACTTGACCCGATCCCGGACCAGCGCCTCCTCGCTGCGGGGAAGGGTCGAGGCCAGCTCTCTGACATCTTCGAGCGTTGGGGGCTGCATCGTCACCGAGGTTATGGGAGACCGCCGAGTTTATGGTGAGGCGAATGGTCGATTCGATGGTGCTTCCCGCCGACCTCCCCGTACCGATCGATAACGGCGCCTCCGACCATCTGCCGGAGCTCCGGGACCTCGATGCCACCGCGTGGGGGCTGAGCGCCCAACCGTCCCAGGAACAACTGGACTTCGCAGCGAGGATGCACATCCCATTCCCGTTGCTAAACGACGCAGAGTTGGCGCTGGCCGGCCCTCCCTTGCGCCTGCCCACCTTCGCCGCCGAAGGTGTCGTGCTCTACAAGCGGGTGACACTCGTTGTCGAGAACGGGGTGATCGACCGTGTCTTCTATCCGGTGTTCCCCCCCGACGAGGATGCCACCGAAGT
>JBOGEV010000016.1:0-5965 GCA_050742015.1 Acidimicrobiia bacterium | reverse complement strand
CCGATTCGCGCCTTCTACTCGTCGACGACCGGAGGGCGAACCCGGAATATCGAAGACATCTGGCCGGGCTCGGAACCGGCCCCGTACCTGGTCGGCGTTCCCTCCCCGGGAGAAGACAGCCCGTTCGTCGGCTGGTCGTGGGAGCTTCCGGAGGTTCTCATGGAGCGTCTCCTGCGCCAGGCGGAGGTGGCGGGCGGCCGGGTCCATTCGGTCACGACCCGGACCACCGAGAACGGCGATGGTCCGTGGATGATCGACATCGTGTCCGACACCGGCACGGTCTCCATGGACACCTGGGCGCTCCGGGCGAGGATCAATGAGGCGGCGTCGATAATGCCGGGGCGTCTACCGGCCACCAACCCCGAGGGGCGGGAGTATCCCACCACGATCCTGAGCCCCGAGTACTCGATCCGGCGCGAGGTCCGGCTTCGCCGGCTGGGGATGAACGACCACATCGACCCGTACTACGTGGTCGAAGGGGCCGGCTGGGGCCATCTGATCGGAATGTCCCAGTTCGGGGCCCAGGCCATGGCCGAACAGGGGGCGACCTACTCCGAGATCCTGGCCCATTACTACGGCGGGCTCACCCCGGAGCCAGGCGGGGCGTTTCTGCCCGATCAGGTGGCCATCGGGCTGGTGATCGGCGCCGAGACCGTCACTATCTCCACCGACTCGCACTTGAGTGTCACTCTCGACGGCGTCGAAGTTCCGGTGACGGCTCCGGGGCCCTGGAAGTTCAGGTGGGAGGAGGGCAGCCTCGTCGTCGTGCCCCCGGTCCTCGACCGCTACGTCCCGCGCGGTCTTCCCAACCAGCCTTTCTGAGGAACCGCCCCACGCCGGTAGGATTGGAACAACACCAGCCAGGTGAGGGTTGTCAAAGGCGATGTCAGAACCAACACCCGTGACCATTTCGAGCAGTCTCAAGCCAGAGGGTCCCATCGATGTGGACAAGCTGAGGGAGACACTCGACTACATCCGTCCTGCGGTCCAAGCCGACGGTGGCGACCTGGTGTTGCTTGGGACTGACGGCGGGACCGTGAACCTGCAGATGGTGGGCGCCTGTGGCGGCTGCCCCCTGTCCATGATGACCCTGAAGTCCGGGATCGAGCGGATCCTGGTCGACCGTGTCCCCGGTGTCGAAGAGGTCAACGCCAGCGCCGATGCCCCATTCGTCGACGACCACGTCCACAACGGCATACAGCTCCCGGCGCTCTGATATCTGTTTTGGCGCGCCAAAACGGAAGGTCGGCCCCCTTTAATCTGTCCCCGTGGCTGACTCTGATGTGGTCGAGCGGGTTCGGGGTGGTGATCGAAGGGCGCTTGCCCGCTTGATAACTTCGATCGAGGCCGGAGATCCGGTCGTCGACGGAGTGGTCACCAACCTCATCGAGACCGTTTCCCCGGTTCGTAGAGTCGGCATCACCGGCCCGCCGGGAGCGGGGAAGTCGACATTGGTCAATGCCATGGTCACCGACCTGCGGGCCAGGGGAGACTCGGTCGCGGTGCTCGCCGTCGACCCGTCTAGCCCCATCACCGGGGGCGCCCTCCTCGGAGACCGGGTCCGGATGCAGGATCACGTCGACGATCCGGATGTCTATGTGCGTTCGATGGCCTCCCGCGGCCACCTCGGTGGCTTGTCGGAGGCCGCCGCCCCGACCATTGCAATCCTGGCCCGGTCCGGGTTCGACATCGTGCTGGTCGAGACGGTGGGCGTCGGCCAGTCGGAGGTGGAGGTGATGGACCACGTCGATGTGGTCGTGCTCGTCGTCGGGCCCGGTTGGGGTGACCAGATCCAGGCCGACAAGGCAGGGATCGTCGAGATCACCGATGTCTTCGTGGTCAACAAGGCGGACCGGCCGGGTGTCGACACGGTTCATCGCGCCCTCGTCGACCGGCTCGGTGACTCGGACGCGCCCATTTTGGTGACGACGGCGATCAGTGGAGAGGGAGTCCCCGCATTGGTCGACGTGATTCGCTGATCAGACGTCTTCCCGGGTCGTCTCCAGTGCCGCCTGCGCTGCGGCGAGGCGCGCCCCCTCGACTCGCGGCGGGCTGCATGAGACATAGTCCAGCCCCAGGTCGTGGACGAAGAAGATCGACGCCGGGTCCCCCCCGTGCTCCCCGCACAGGCCCACGACCAGGTCGTCGTTGGCCTCACGGCCCTCCCGCGTCGCGACCCGGACCAGACGCCCGACCCCGGCACGGTCAAGTGTCTGGAAGGGGTCCGAGCTGAGGATCCCCTGCTCGAGGTAGTCCCTCAGGAAGAGCCCCTCGGCGTCATCGCGGCTCAGCCCGTAGGTCATCTGCGTCAGGTCATTGGTACCGAAGGAGAAGAAGTCGGCGACCGCGGCGATCTCTCCGGCGGTGAGGGCGGCGCGGGGGAGTTCGATCATGGTCCCGATCGGGATATCGAGCTCGACACCGGAACCGGCCGTTGCCGTGGCGATCTCCTCCTCGATCATCTCCCGCATCCGGATCAGCTCCTCGGCCGCGGCTACCAGCGGGATCATGATCTCGAGGTGCGGATTGCCCCCCGCTTGGAGGCGACGGGTGAGGGCGGTGGTGGCGGCGCGGGCCTGCATGCGATAGAGGTCCTTGAGCATCAAGCCGAGACGCACCCCGCGCAGGCCGAGCATCGGGTTGTCCTCCTCCCAGCGAGCCACCTGGTCCGACATCGCTTGCAGGTCGTCGATCGGGCGTCCGGCGCGGACCCGGCGCAGCATCTCGTGCTCCAGCTCGAGACGGGAGGGAAGGAACTCGTGAAGGGGCGGGTCGAGGAGCCTGATCACCACGGGCAGCCCGTCCATGGCCTCGAGCAGGGTCTCGAAGTCCCCGACCTGCTGTCGTTCCAGATCGACGAGGGCCGTCTCGCTCTCAGCCGGGTCGGTGGCGAGGATCACTCGCTGCACGATGGCTAGCCGGGGGCCCATGAACATGTGCTCGGTGCGGGCCAACCCGATCCCCTCCGCCCCTCGGCTTCGGGCCAGGGCGGCGTCTTCTGCCGTGTCGGCGTTGGCCCTGATCCCGAGACGTCGGAATTCGTCGGCCCATGCCAGGAGGTCGTTGAGCTCATCCGGTACCTCAGGGGCGACCACATCGACCTCACCCTGGTAGACAACTCCCGAAGTCCCGTCGATGGTGATCACGTCTCCACGACGGAGGTCGCCGGTGCCGGCGGAGGCGATGCCGGCGCCGACGTCGACCAGAAGCTCTGCTGCCCCGGTCACGGCCGGCTTGCCCATCCCCCTGGCCACAACCGCGGCGTGGGAGGTCTTCCCACCCTGGCTGGTCAGGATGCCGGCTGCGGCGGCCATGCCATGGATGTCGTCAGGTGTCGTCTCGGGGCGAACCAGGATCACCGGACCATCTCGGGACAGTTCCACCGCCTCGTCGGACGAGAAGACCACCTTCCCGGTGGCCGCACCGGGCGAGGCGGCCACGCCGGAGGCGAAGGCGGAGGAGCGCTTGACCCGGTCGGCAATCCGCGGACGATGCAGTTGCTCCAAGGAGGCCGGCTCCACCCTGGTCAGTGCGGTCTCCTTGTCGATCAGGCCTTCGCCGACCATGGCGACGGCCATCTTCACCGCGGCCGCCGCGGTTCTCTTCCCGGCCCGCGTCTGGAGGATGTACAGGACGTCCCGCTCGATGGTGAACTCGATATCGCACATGTCCCGGTAATGGGACTCGAGGCCTTCCATGATCTCGATCAGCTGGCGGTGGCACTCCGGATGGAGGTCGGCAAGCTGGTCGAGGGTCAGCGTGTTTCGAATCCCGGCCACGACGTCTTCACCCTGAGCCCGGGGCAGATAGTCGCCGTATATGGCCCTCTCGCCGGTGCCCGGGTCACGGGTGAAGCAGACACCGGTGCCCGAATCGTCCCCCAGGTCGCCGAACACCATCATCTGGACATTGGCCGCGGTCCCGAGGTCGTCGGGGATCGAGTGGATGCGCCGGTATTCGATCGCTCGTTTCGTATTCCACGACTTGAAGACGGCAGTGACAGCGCCCTTGAGCTGCTGCATGGCGTCGTCGGGCAGCTCACCGGGGCGTTCCTTCTCGACGATCTCCCGAAATCGGCGGGTTGCCTCTTCGAGGTCGTCCGCGCCGAGCTCCGAGTCGTCGCCCACCCCACGCGCCTGGCGCAGCTCGGTGAGCACATCCTGGAACTCGTTGTCGTCGATCCCGAGCACGACGTCCCCGTACATCTGGACAAACCGCCGATGGGCGTCCCATGCGAAGTGGGGGTCACCCGACCACTCGATCAACGCCTTGACCACCTCGTCGTTGATCCCCAGATTGAGCACGGTGTCCATCATCCCGGGCATGGAGAACTTGGCCCCGGAGCGAACCGACAGCAACAGGGGGGTGGGGCCGGTCCCGAACGTGCGCCCTGTTGAGTCCTCGAGACGGGCGACGGCGGCATCCACCTCGGGCCAGAGATCATCGGGCACCTCCCCGATCGCCATGGCGGCACGGCACACATCGGTGGTGATGGTGAAGCCGGGGGGCACCGGAAGCCCTAGGGACGTCATCCGGGCGAGGCCGGCCCCCTTGCCTCCGAGCAGGTCCCGATCGGTCCCGTCGGTGGCCGAAAAGTCATGGAGCTGGGGCAATCGGCCTCTCCTAGCGGTCAGATAGAGTGAAGTTACCCTCGCACTTCCACGTCTCAACCGGCCGAAAGGCAAAAGATCGACGGTCTTTCGCCCATTTCACGGGATCACCGGGACCAGGAGGTGGGACCCGGTGGGCTCGCCGAGATGGATCGTGACCACTCCGCCGAAGACATCGGCCGGCCGGTCGTCGGGGTCGCCATGTTTGAAGGGCCCTACCCCTCGACTTGCATAGTGAAACTCGCGGGCGAACTCTGACAACTCCCCCTCGTAGCGATAGTCGTTGCCCCGAACGGTCAGAGCCAGCCGATACCCGGCCGGGATGACCACGGATGTCGGCCAGACCTCGACATCCAGCTCATAGATCTCACCCGGTACCAATGGCTCAGCCTGGGTATGGGTGTGGTAGGGCCGATAGGGCTGTGACTTCTCGGGGTCGAGCGCCCGATGAGAGGCTCGCAACCATCCCTGGGCGACCGGCGTGTTGGGGTCGAGGGCGCCCTGGAAAGTGACCTCGTCCCCGTCCGGCTCGAAGACCCGGACGACGAGGAACAGGTCGGCGTCGGTGGTGGAGGAGGAGATGAACAGCTTCGCTGCCACGGGCCCGGTCACCTCGGTGTCCTCCGGCAGAGGCGGAGTGGTGAACGTGATTCCGCTTCCGGTCGTGTCGTAGTCGATGCTGGACGTCGACTCGGCGGCCGCAGCGGCGAGCCCGCCCTCCTGGGTCAGGTAATAGGACGTCCATTGGGTCCGGGCCAGGGGCCACTCGCCCTCGACCCGGTCGACGAAGGACCCGTCGATGTGTCGGATTCGGAGCTGGACACGGGGCTCGTCTTCCCAGCCGTTGTCATCCTGTTTGAGATAGTGATCGAAGAACCGCTTCTGCAAGGCGATGCCCCGGTCGGTATAGAAGTCGACCCAGTGGGCGCCCCCATGGACCTCCAGCCACTTCTCGTCCGATGCTGCTTGGGTGAAGGCTTCGATGTTGCCCCTGAGGTGGAGGCCCTGACCACCCCAGTTGGCGGCAGAGAGCATCGGGGTGGTGACCTTTGACCAGTCCGGGTTGCGACCGAGGTACCAGTCGTCGATGAGGGGCCGGCTCTTGATGTCGTGCCCGAGATCCGCCCGCCTCGTCGCCAGCACTTCCGGATCGTCTGTCTGTGGGCCGGCGACCAGTTCACCGGTCACCGCACTGACCCAGCCCCTCTCTCCGGCGCCATGCTGGACGTTGTGCACCTGGCGCGGGTACCAATCGGCAGCGAACTCGCTGAGGATGCCCCCGTGGCGAGACAGCTCGCGGTACCAGTCAGATGATCCTTCCCAGGGGCAGATCGCCTCGAGGTGGGGTGGCTGGA
>JBOGEV010000015.1:0-13056 GCA_050742015.1 Acidimicrobiia bacterium | reverse complement strand
TCGAAGCCGGCCGCAACGCCGGCGATCAGGGCGCTCAAGAAGACCAGCATCCCGAGGGCGGTGAGCATCCCCAGGATGGAAGCGACGAGGTCGGCCTTCCCGAATCGCTCTCGAACGCCGGACAGATCTCGGTCCGATTCGACCTGGTAGTCCGATTGTCGAGGAATGTGCTTCTGTTCAGTCATTTGTCACCTCCACGGGCAGCACGGCTTTATTACCCGGATCGAAGATCGCTGAAACCGTCCTGTTGCCTCGTCACACCCGGAGGTGGTGGCTGCTCCTGAGCTCTTCGCGTCTCGACCAGCCGATGAGACCGCCGGTTATCAATGCGAGCACTCCAATGACGAGGAGCCAGCGGAGGGTTTCCACGACGAGACCCACTCCGGTGAGGGAGAGTGCGAGGATCATCAAAAACGCGATCCATCCCATCTTGTTCTCATCTCCTTCGGACCTGGTTGGCTCGCTGAGCCGTTACCCCAGGTAGGCGGGGTCTAAACGACCTCGGGTGGTCAGCGTCGCTCGAAGGTGACGAGCGGGATGTAGAACCATGACCAGCCGATCACTGCCGCCGTGGCCAGGGCGGCGACAACAGCCACGCTGTCGCTCATGGTCAAGCTCGAGATGAGGAAGACGGCGGCGGCCAAGGCGAGGCTGAATGCCACTGTGCCGGCGATCGCGAGCCGGATCGCGACTTGAACGTGACGTTTGGAGCGACGCTCGACTCCGGTGATCGGCGCCCGCAGCCGCTGGTGGGCGCTGGGCGCGATCAACAGCACCGACGCCGCGGCCGAGCCGAAGAAAGCCACCCAATATGCAAGCTGTTGCAGGTCGCTGATCTCGGCGAACGCTGCCTGGAGTGGCATGACGAGGAGAAAGGCGAAGAGCACCTGGACACCGGGCAAGGTGGTGCGCAAACCTTCCATTATCGACCTGAACTCGTCGTCGACGTCGTTGTCGTTGCTTCCCATCTTCCTCTCCTCGGGTTCTGTTTTCGGTGTAGTGGGCACCGGGTTTGGGTATGAGACTGGGCAGCCCAGACGATACGAGGTGAATGTCATGGGGAAAGACCATGGACCGTCGATCAAGGACGATGATAGGTACGAGGCGCTGCGTGAAGAAGGCGTGAGCAAGGAGAAGGCGGCGAGGATCGCCAACACTCCTCCCCGGGAGATGGATCCTCGAGGTGGGTCGGGTGCCTACGAGGACTGGTCTAAAGAGGAGCTCTACGACAAGGCCAAGGATGTGGGCATCGAAGGACGGTCCAATATGAGCAAGGAGGAGTTGATCGACGCCCTGCGCGGCTGATGGTCCTGCTTCGAAAGCCATTGCAACGGTGCCTGCTCCCTCTAGGTTTGAGGCCAGGCGCAGGGGGGACCTGACGAGGGAGACCGGCCTGACAGACGAAGACGTCTGGAAGTTACTTCCAATGAGTCACCTTACGATCCCAGCCCGCCCGGATGCGGGAGCTATTGCGAGACGGGCAGTGTCGAAGTGGATGGGAGGGCATCCCCGTCTCGACGATGCCCTCCTCGCTCTCACCGAGTTGGTGAACAACGCGGTTTTGCATGGCGGGTTGGAGCCCGGGGAGGACCTCACCATCACGGTCAGCCCCGAACGGAATGGGCTGCGGCTTACGGTGCGTCACGTCGGGGTACTCTTCGACGTAGGCGAGTTGACGCCTCACTCCCGGAATCCGGGGGCGAGCCGCGGTCTTGCGATCGTAGAGAAAATCGCCGATGGCTGGGGCGTCGAAGCGGACGGCACCGAAGTGACGGCGTGGTTCGAGGTCGGCCTTCGCCAGGCCGACGCGGATGGGCGATAATCTCCCACGATGGTGGAGAAAGGGAAACGGCGATGGGGCTAGGACCGCAGCTTGTCCTCGAGACAACCCGCATCGGCGACCATGACGTCATCGTGGCCGCGGGCGAGATCGATCTCGCTTCTGCTTCTCGGGTCGAATCCGCCATCGAGACGTTCGTAGGGCAACCCGTGATTCTCGACCTGCGTCGCGTCGAGTTCATGGATTCGGCCGGCCTCAAGGTCCTGCTCAATCAGCGTCTGCGACTCGAAGAGTCCGGTGGTGACCTGAGGCTCGTCATCGGCGAAGGCGCCGTGGTGCGACTACTCGAGCTGACCGGGGTGACCGACGCCTTCTCGATCAGCGATACCATCGACTAGTGATCGGTCGCGTTCATGGTGCGAGCGTGAGAGACGCCACAAGTGTTTGCGGGACGGGCCGCCAGTGACCGAGGGTGTGCAGCCAACCCTGGTTGCAGAAATCCAACTGCCCACCGGGCCGCGGGCGCCGTTCATAGCCCGCCGGGTAGTGCGGGCCATCGTCACCGACGCCCCAGCCAGCCGCTCGGTTGACGCCGCTCTCCTGGTGAGCGAGGTCGTCACCCTCATGTATGACGACGACGCGTCCCTCACGGTTCGGGTCGAGGAGGTGGGGCGAAGGGTTCGCATCACCACCGCCACCACCTCCGAGGCCGGCGATTCGGAAGACGAGATCGCGACCAAGCTGCTGGACCGTCTCTCGGATGGCTGGGGCGATGACGCAGGAGAGATCTGGTTCGAGCTCGAGCTGGTCCGGCGTCACACGTTGTCCCATCTCTCCGACGAGGAGTTGTTCGAATTGGCACCGGTCGATCGGGATGCGCGTGATGAGATCTTCTCCCGTTACGAGGGGTGGGCGGCCTCGGTGGCCAACAGATATCGGCGCGGGGGCGCCCACGCCGACGATGTCGGTCAGGCAGCATCCATCGCCCTGGTGAACGCAATCGATCGGTTCGACCTCGACTTCGGAGTCAAGTTCACGACGTACGCCCGGAAAACGATCATCGGCACCCTGAAGCGATATCTGCGAGACACGACATGGTCGGTGCGGGTTCCCCGGTCGTTGAGCGACACGACCGTCGAGCTCAACCGGGCTGTGGCCGAACTGGCCCAGCGACTGGGGCGGATGCCCGATGCCAAAGAGATGGCAGAGGAGCTAGGCCGCCCCGTGGAGGAGGTCGAGGACGCCATGGAGGCGCAACTCGCCTACAACGCCAAGTCGGTCGACGCCCCTATCTCCGAGGACGATGAGACAAACCTGCTCCGGGTGCTGGGAGCGGACGATGAGCAGTTCGACCTGGCCGACATCTGGCACTCTCTGGAACCACTCATCTCCGATCTGCAACCTCAGGAGCAGGAAGTCCTGTTTCTCCGCTTCTTCGAGGACATGACTCAATCCGACATCGCCGAGGTAGTCGGGGTGTCACAGATGCAAGTGTCCCGTCTCATCTCCCGCGCCCTCGACACCCTCCGCTCCCGACTCTCCTCCGACGCCACCTGATCGTTTGGCCTGAATTCAGGTCGGGTAAGTCTTGGGATACATGCACCCTTCACCAGGAGGAAATCAATGAGAACTGAGAGAGAGATAGGACGCGTCGAACGGACGTCGGTGTCCCGCCGTCCGTGGAGCCCTGCTCAATACGTGGCTGGATTGGCCGGTCTCTTCATGACTGTGCTCGGTGGGGTTGCCATCGCCCGATTACTGCCTACGGATTCGCTAGCCGGCGAGACAACGACCGTCATGGGAATGGGTTTCACCATCGTGATGGCCGTGATCACCCTTGTGCTGGGTCTCGTCTTTCTGGCCGGTGCCGGGCGTCCCACTGAGGGGCGGGCCGGTCTCATCTCGTTGGGCGTGGCCCTGCTCGCCTTCGGACTCGTGATCTTCATCGAGCCCGACGCCCTCGGCGGTGCGTTGGGAGTCAACGAGACCAGCGGCCTGGTTTACGCAATCGTCGGACTGGTCGCCGCCATCGCGGGCATTGCCTCTCCGACGCTCGTCTCACGACGTGCGTTGGAAGAGCGCGTGGTCGATGAGGATGGTGTCATTCACGTCACCTGAGCCCGACTCTGGGGCTTCCAGGTGATGAGCAGGGCGGCGGCATCGTCGATTGGGTCGTGGTCGTTCATGTCGAACAACCGGTCGAGCAGCGCCTCTGACGTGAGATCCGTCTCCGTGAGGGCCTTGGCGATCTGATCGAGCGCCAGGTCGATGTCCCGGTCGACACGCTCCACCAACCCGTCGGTGATAAGGATCAGGACGTCGCCGGGTTCGAGTTGTGTGTTCTGAGTCTCCCGCTCCAGGTCGAGGCCGCCTCCTACCGGAGGTCCTGGTGCCTCCTCCTCGACGCGGACGCTTCCGGATGCGGAGCGGATCAGCAGCGGGATGTGCCCGGCCCGTGTGTACACGAATTCCCCGGACGATATGTCCAATAGGCCATAGGTGAGGGTGGCGATGATTCCGGCATTGGAGATCGTCTTGCTGAGCAGGTCGATTTGCGACGCAGGGTCGAGGGTGCGGGCGGTCGATTGGCCCCGGAGGAGGTTCCGGACCTGGGCCATCTGTGCCGTGGCCTCGGCGCCGTGACCGGCCACATCGCCGATCACCACTGCCAGGGCCTCACCAACCTCATACACGTCATACCAGTCGCCTCCCGATCTGGTGCGAACAGAGGCCGGGATGTATCGGGCAGCTATCTCGACGCTATCCGGGTCGGGAAACGAGGCGGCCACGAACCATTGCCTCAGCCCGTCGGCGAGTTGTCCGTACTCGGCGAGGGCCTCGCCGCGCTCTCTGGTGGCGAATACCGCATTGCTCGCCACCAGGATGGACAGGACGAAGAGGGCGCCGAGCAGGATGGAACGGATCCACAGTGCTCGTCCGGCACCGTCGAGATCAGCCGCAGCCTCGGCGGCCAGACGCTCGTGGATCGTTGGGATCAGCGCGTTGACCTGTTCGATCCGCGCTGAGCTGGCTTCGAACCACTGGCGCGGCGTGATCGAACGGTCGACTGTCGGGCTGGAGAGGACAGCGGCTTCGAGCTCGGCGGTCAGTTCGGCAGCCGAACCGGTCCGGATCTCGTCTACGGCAGGTAGATCGGCATCACCGGCGAAGGACCTGGCCTCCAGCAAGCGCTGGCCAATGTTGTTTTCGTGGACATTGAGCTCGAGCAGGGCCTCCTCGGAGAGGGGCACCCGCTGCACCAGCGTCTGTTGGATCAGGTTCTGGTGGGCGTGCAGGCTCTCGACGGCGCCGAGGAGGGCGACTATCAGCAAGCGGTCGGTCACCGTCGTCGGGTCGGTCCGTTGCTTGACCAGTTCGCTCGTGGAGGCGATGGCCAACGCGATCGTCTCGCTGTAGAGAGCGTACGGAGACTCGCCGCTGGTGGCCGCGGCTGCCTTCCTGAAATCGGTGAGGGCTACCCCTGCGGCGAGCACGTCGCTCATGGGCGGGAGGGCCGTGTCCGGAACCTGAGTCCGATGTTCCGACCAGGTCACCCTTAGGTCCTGCATCGCCGCATCGGTTACAGCGGTTGCATCTCCGCCGCCGTCCCTGCCTGCCTCGACATCGTCGTCGAAGCGCTCATGGAGGGCGGACAGCTCGCTGTAGCCCAGGGTCGAGGCGAGGACCCGCTCCTGCTGAAGGGCTTGGGTGACGTTTATCGCGTCCTCGGTCACTTCCGCCACCGAGACAGTCATCGCTGCCGTGGAGTAGGCAGTCTGGGCTCCGCGCACCGTGACGATGAGGACGGCGAGCACCCCGAGGACGATCAGACCGGCCAGTGCGGTCGCCACCATCACTGAGCTCGACCGGTCCCGCAGCCCGCCGGAGATCCGGTCCATCCACCCGCTCATCACGTCGTGCTCCGTTCCCCGAGTCGGTTACAGGTCCGAGCCATGAAGAGTCCCCTCGGCGGCCAGGGTGGGGATGGTAACGGTCGTCGTTTCGGACCGGGCATGGCGGGCGTATCTGGGAAGTTGCCAGTTGCTCTTCAACGTGGAGGTGAGAGATGAGCATTCACATACAGCTGGAAGAGGGGACCGAAGCCGCGGCCGAGATTCCCAATGATCAGTTTCAAGTCCTGGTGCGGATCGTGGTCTGGGAGCTGGCGATGCGAACCAGCCCCGAGCAGTTCGACGGGCATGTGCGGAATCTGGCCGGATTTCGGGCCCGGTTCGAGCCGGATCTGGCGTCGGCTCGCCAGGAGCGGGACCACAAGAGGTTCGTGGCGTCGGTTCGGAGCGATATCGAGGCGCTCCCTTCTCAGGAGACCAGGACCGAGCCGACCACCGGGCTGTACCTGTAGCGGGGGAGGAAATACGGTCTAGTCACCTGCCGTGGCGGCCGATAAACCAAGGGTGACCACGCTGCGAGGGAGTTTCAGGCGGGTCGTGGCCGGCCATGGGGCGGCAGTGACCCTGTTCCTCTCCGTGATCGGACTCGTCGTGTTCGGCGTCCTCTCGGGGCCCTTCGATGCTGCCCGGATGGCCCAGATCGCGGCAACGCTCGTGGTGCCGGCAATGGTGATGACCCTGTTCTGGCTTTCCGCCCGCAAGCAGCTGCGGCGCCGTGAGTCCGAGTTCGGGTCGGCCCTGCTGTTGGAAGGCGTGACCAACAAGGCGACCGGGAAGTTCCTGGCTGGGGTGTCCCACGAACTGACCCCGCATCCCGAGAGGTGCAACCTGCGTGCCGAAGCCCTGGCCGTGGCAGTCGAATACCAGACGGTGGGTGCGGAGATCAAGGTCGCCGTTGCCGACCTCGAGGTGGAGACCGACCCTCACATGCTGCGCCAGATCCTCCATGTTCTCGTGGGCAATGCGATTCGCCACGGTGGCCGACGGGTGGCGATCTGGGCGTCGGCCGAAGGGGAATCGGTGCGGGTCACCGTGTCCGACGACGGTCCCGGTCTTGCTCAGGAGACCGGCGAGCATGTCTTCGAACGCCTGGTCGATCTGGCCGAGCAAGCCCGGCGCACCACCCCGGGCGGTTCCGGGCTCGCTGTTGCCCGAGCATTGGGCGAGCTTCTGGACGGGGAGATGGGATACAAGCGAGATCCGAGCTGGACGCATTTCTCGATCAGTCTCCCGTTCAGCGAGGCGGGAGAGACCCCGCCGGTGGCCCGAGTCTCCCTCCAGGCCGGGGTTCGTTGAGACATGCGAGCTCTCGGCGTGGTACTGGGCGTGCTGGTCGCCCTTGTTTCGGCTCTCACGGCCGTCGCTGCTGATCAGGAAACCTGGTATCTGGCATCCGATGATTTTCCCCATGGCTCCCTGCTGCTCAACCCGGAGTCAGGGGAGTTGACCAACTTCGACCCGGGTCGGGACATCAAGCCCGGCTTGATGCTCGAGCGCTCCGATCTGGGGCTCGCCGAGCAGGACGGGGCCCGGTATCAACACTGGCAGGTCGAGGCCGGCGGCGGGCGTTTGGCGGGCTATCCCCGGATCGTGATCTGGGGATCTGCGGATCTATTTGCCCCGGACACGACAGGCGTCTTCGACGTGTTCATCCTCGACTGCGACTCATCCGGCAGCGCCTGCGTCGAGGTGGCCTCCGAGACGGTGACGATGGAAAGCGGCCGTGGGATCAATTGGATCGAGACCACAGTCGACTTCGACGCGGTCGACCATGTCTTCGAGGAACGCCGGCATCTTGGGGTCAGGATCGTGGTGTCGGACAGCTCGGAGGCGGACATGATCTTTGCTTATGGCAACACGACCCAGCGGAGCCGTCTCACCCTCTATGCCGAGCCTCCGACGCCGATCCCGGTCGAGACCACCATTGCCACCGAGCCTGCACCTGTCGATGACGCCGTGGTGCCGTTCGAGCCTGTCGTAGCCGAGGACATCTCGCCACCGGTGGAAGCGGCAGCCGATGTCGCGTCGATGGGGCCCTGGTTGATCACGCTGGCCATGTCCACGGTCGCGCTTGCCGCGTTTGGCTCACTGCTCATTTCTTCGTTGAGCAAGTCGGGCCGGCACGAACGGGTCCCGGTCTCCGGGCAAGTCTCGGGAGACGATCAGGCGCGCCGGATCTCGGTTTCGGCGCCGTGATCGACGACGCGGTCGCAACTGGCGCAATACCAATGGGCTTCCAACGGTGTCCCGCACAGATCGTGCCGGATCGCCTCTCCTTCGTCTGACTGACGATCTCCCCAGTGGGCGAGGAGCCGTAGCGCACCGGCCAGGTCCTGGCCGGCTCCGGTCAACTCGTAGACGTAGCGGGGCGGGTGGTCCGAATAGGGGTTGGCGAGGATCACCCCTTCCTCCTCGAGCCGGGTCAGACGATTCGACAGGATGTTGGGGGCGATTCCGGTGACCCGATCCGACAGGTCGGAGAAGCGCAGCGCCTCTCCCTGTAGGGCGTCGATTATCAGAAGTGACCAGCGGTCGCCGATCCGTTCCAGGGCGAGGTTGAGCGGGCCGGGCCGGTCGTCCATCCACTCCATGATAAGGATCCACTCCCTGCATCGGGCGATATACTTGCAAATTGCAAGTTGCTAGTGACCCCATTTCTCGATCAACAGGAGGAGCAGTGTCATTTCTCTCAGAAGCAGAGGAAACGGTCGCAACTGTGGCCGCTTCCGCAGGCAGGTCGGTGGTGGGTCTGGGCGGCAGATGGGGGATGGGCTCGGGACTGGTCATAGCTGATGATCTGGTCCTGACCAACGCCCACAATGTCAACACCGACCGGGCCCTGGTCACCTTTCTCGATGGTCGGGGTGAGCAGGGGGAGGTCATCGGAGTCGACCTGGACACCGATCTGGCCCTGATCCAGGTGAGCACCTCCGACGCATCGGTCATCCCCTGGGAGCCGGGTGAGGTCGCCCCGAGCATCGGGTCGCCTGTCATCGGCCTGGCCAATCCGGGGGGCCGCGGGCTCCGGGTGACCCTGGGTTTCGTCGCCGCGGCGGATCGCTCGTTTCGCGGTCCACGCGGGCGACGGGTCCCCGGTGGATTCGAGCACACGGCTCTGGCTCCGCCCGGCGCATCCGGTGGACCGGTGGTGGACGCTGGGGGCCTTCTCGTCGGCTTGAACACGAGACGTCTGGGGCGGGGCTTCTATCTCGCGCAGGCCGCCGGCGTCGAGATGAAGCATCTGGTCACATCGCTGCAAAGCGGAGACCGACCCGAGCCCCGCCGTCTCGGGGTGGGTCTGGCCCCGGTCGAGGTCGCCCGACGGCTTCGTCGCTCACTGGGGCTCGACGATGCCGATGGCCTGCTGGTGCGGTTGGTCGAGGACGGGTCGCCCGCGGCCAACGCCGGCGTGAAGGAGGGAGATGTCCTGGTCGGAGCCGGGGGAGAGCCGACGACCGACGTGGACGATCTCCATCGAATCCTTGGCACGGGGGGCGAATCGGTGGAACTCGAGCTGGTGCGGGTCAACGACCGACTCAACGTCACCGCATCCTTCTCATGACCTCCCATGCTCCCGGGCTCACCGAGGAACAGAAGGCACTCGATGCCTATTCACAGGTCGTCATCTCGGTGGCCGAGCGCTTGCTCCCGACTGTGGTCGCCCTCACAACCCGGCGCCGGGGCCGTCGTGGAGACTGGCAAGACGGCTCCGGCTCGGGCGTGGTGATCAGCAGCGACGGCTTCATGGCGACGTCGGCCCACGTAGTGGATGGCTCGACGAGAGGCGGGGCGTCGTTCGTCGACGGTTGGGAGACAGGTTTCGACGTAGTCGGTCGCGATCGACTCTCCGACCTCGCCGTGCTCAAGCTGGAAGGAGGCGATGTGCCCGCCGCCGAGCTGGGCGACGCCTCGGCGCTCGTCGTGGGCCAACTAGTCGTGGCCTTGGGCAATCCGCTCGGGTTCTCCGGGTCGGTCACCGCCGGAGTGGTGAGTGCATTGGGTAGGTCCATCGCCGCCAACAGCCAAGGCCACACCCGTCTCGTGGAGAACGTCATCCAGACCGACGCCGCCCTGCATCCCGGCAACTCAGGTGGCCCGCTGGCGGACTCCGCCGGTCGAGTCGTCGGTGTGAACACGGCGATCGTGGGCCCCATGATCGGACAGGGACTCGGTCTGGCGGTGCCGATCGACGACGCAACCAAGGCGATCGTGGCCGAGTTGATACAGAGCGGGAGGGTGCGACGTGCCTACCTCGGAGTCGCCGGCGGAAGCCGACCTCTTCCCCCGAGGCTTGCCAATGAGTTGGGAAGGGAGAAGGGGATCGAAGTGGTCGAAGTGGTCGCCGGGAGCCCCGCGCAGCGAGCCGGGATTCGCCCAGGTGACATCCTTGTCGCCGGGGACGGTGAACCGCTACGAAACGCCAGAGATCTGCAGCGGCTGATGACCGGCGACCGGGTCGGTGGATCGGTCGAGTTGACGGTGATCCGGGGTGGTTCGGTTTCGACCATCGCCACCCACCCGGTGGAGCTGGAAACCGCCGACTGAGGGATCCGCCCTCAGCCGGCGGTCTTCATGCTCAGCGCCGGAAGACCGGCTCGGCCGTGGCCGTCGCGCTGTTCCCACTGTCGTCGGTCCCGGTGACCGTCAGCAGGAACTCGTCGTCGTGGATGAACAGGACGGGCCCGATGTGCAGGACCAGTGGCCTGCCGGGCCTCCTGATCAGGAAGGCCAACTGGCCGTCATCCACAGGCACACCGTTGAGATCGGCGACGCAATCGGGGTCTTGGTCGACATTGTCCTGGCAGGAGAAGTCGACCCGGAACAACCCGGTGTTGCCTGTGGACACGATCCGATCGAGCTCCGCCTCGATCACCGGCGGGGTCTGATCGAGGGCCAGGCCGACGATCACCGCGTCATGGTCGGACGACCGGAACTGGTCCGGTGCGTACAAGGCATCCTGGGCAGGCTGCTTGAACGTCGTGTCGTAGTCGATGAGATCCGGCTCGTCGGCGTTGACGTGCCAGGCAGTCGCCCCGGTGACCTGGCTCAGCAACGACTGGTTGGCCATCGCGTAGTCGAGGTAGCCGAGCTGACCGTCGAAGAGGAACGAGTATTCGTTCTCGCCTTGGAACTGGAGAAGGAGATCGGTGAAGTCGTCACCGGTGCCCATGATGTCGTCGGCTCCGGCGCCGAGGACGTCGATCGGGTCCTCCTTGTCGTATGAGTTGAGGTCTCCGATGATCAGATGGTCCGAGTCCCCGCTTCCGGTCGGATCGGTCGCCAGCCAGTCGGCGAGCACCGCCGCAGACAGGGTCCGGGTCAGGTTGCAGTTCCCCTGCACTGGGTCGTCGTCACCTGGCCCGCATCCGGATCCCTTCGACTTGAGGTGGTTGACCACGACAGTGAACACCTCACCGGTGTCGTTCTCGGTGAAGGTTTGGGCTTGCGCCGGCCGGTTCTGAGCCCCGCCCAAACCGTTGGGGTCGAGGAAGGCGTCCGTGTCGAGCACGGCGTCTGCCCCCAGCGGCGTCACCGCAGTCGGCTTGTAGATGATGGCGATGCGGATCGCATCGGGGCCAATCGACCCCGAACCGATGTAGTCGTAGGTGCCAGCACCCATCCTCTCGTTGAGCCCGGCCACCAGGTCGGCGAGCGCGGCATCGGTCGGATGGTTCTCGATCTCCATCAGGCCCACCACGTCGGCATCGATCTCGGCAAGGGCGGTGATGATCTTGTCCCTCTGCCTGGTGAACTCTTCGGCGTCATCGGCGCCGCGGCACTCCTGGTCCTCCAGCGGACCACAGATGAACACGCCGGTGTCGATCGTCGAGAAGTAGTTCAGGACGTTGAATGCGGCCACTTCCAGACCGCCTCCGACGTCGGGGTGGGTCTCCGGGCGGGGGTTCTGCACCGCGAAGTCGGCCCCTTGGGTCGGGTGGATCCGATAGAGGTCGAAGGCGAAGTCGAGCACCCCGACCACGTTGGTCACGCTGTCCCCGGCCCTGAACAGGTTGCCCAGGTCGAACACCGCGCCGTTGGGATGGATCGCCGGGTCCGGGTTCTGGTTGGTCCGTCCGTCGTCGAGGGTGATCCGGTCCACAGCGTTCTGCGCAGCAACCTGAGCGGCCTCCGGAGAGCCGGGCTCGAACAGGGCCGTGGGTTGGAACTGGCGCTGCGAGGTGAGGACGATTTCACCGAATCGGTCGTAGTTGAAGAACTCCGAGATGATGAGCTGTTGGGGGATGTGCACCGACATGCCCTCGAATGCCTCCAGGTCGGGGATTGAGGCGAACGGCAGGGATAGCGTGGCCGGGGTGACAGTGTTCCCGCTCGAGGTCACGGTGACCGCAGTCACCGATGTGATCTCGGTGAGACCGTTGAACTCGTCGACGGTTCCGGTGACCTCGACCAGGTCGCCCATGGCGACGTCGACTCCGAAGCTCCCGTCGAAGACGAATATTCCCTCAGAGGTCAGCGGGTCGGTGTCGGCATCGGAGTCCTCCTCCTGGAGGTTGAAGCCGCGCAGGGAAGCCGTTCCCTGGAAGTCGCCGACGACCACGGCCGAGACTGTGACCTGGGCTCCGTCGAGCGGGCTGGTCGGTCCGTTGCCCTGGATCTCGTGGATCAGACGCAGGGTCGGCCCGGGTAGTGGCTCCTCGACACATGTGTTGGCCACTCCGACCGTGGGGTCGAACTGGGCATAGGTCGTGGTGTTCCGGGCCCCACCGCTCCCGTCGGGGCAGCGCTGGTTGGAGTGTGTGTCGCCACTGCCGCCGCCGTTCTCGTTGACCTGCGGCTGGCCGGCATTGAGCAGGACCAGCAACCCGGGGTCGTCGGCGTCGTCGGTGTCGTGGACCACGGCGTCGATCAGACCCTCGGTGGTGATCCCCTGGTTGCCGGGGAAGGATGTTGCGTCGCCTTGGTAAAGAGTCACCGCTTCCGGGCCGTTCTGGATGACAACGGTCGAGTCGAGGTCGCAGTTGGGGAGGAAGGTGGCGTCCACGTCGCCACAGATGACGGCATACCCGTCGGCATCGGTGGTCAACCCGTCGAGGTCGACCGACCCGTTGGTGAGATCGTTGCTCCCGTTGTAGAAGACCAGGACCAGCCCGTCGAGCGAGGTGTTGCCCACGCCGCCGTCGTAGAGCTCGACGAACTCGGCCATGTCAGCCCCTGGGGTGTCAGCGTCGACTTCGTTGATGATCACGGTGGACGGAGGAGGCGTTGTCGGCTCCTCGATGTAGCTGCCCAGGGGGAAGGGGTTGGCCGCGGCGGCGTTGGTGGCCACCCCATCGAGGGCGTTGGGCCCGCTGAAGCCCCAGTTGGCCAGGGTGAAAATGGTGCCGTCCTGACCCGTGCCGTTGA
>JBOGEV010000014.1:0-105656 GCA_050742015.1 Acidimicrobiia bacterium | reverse complement strand
GGCCGTTACCCCACCAACTAGCTGATAAGCCGCGAGCCCATCCCACAGCACAAAGGCATTTCCTCGAACAATCATGTGGTTACTCGAGGGTATCCGGTATTAATCCAGGTTTCCCTGGGCTATCCCGGTCTGTGGGGCAGGTTGCTCACGTGTTACTCACCCGTTCGCCGCTCCGTCATACCGATGGGTTACCCCTCCGGTGTGCGTCGCTCGACTTGCATGCATTAGGCACGCCGCCAGCGTTCGTCCTGAGCCAGGATCAAACTCTCCAACGTACATTCAAGGCTCGTGTCCCGAGGGACTTGGCCAATCCTGTCAGTTTGAGTTTGCAATTGGGTCCAGGGCCCGTGAGGGGCCCTAGAGCTTGATTGCTGTATACAGATGCTCATCTCACTCCTTCGGCGGTGTCACGAGGACAAGCCGGGAAATGGATGTGCATGCTGGCTTTTGGCACATTGTTCAGTTGTCAAGGAGCCCAGAGCTCCCACTCCTGATGTCAGTCGGGCCGGCGATGACATCGAGATGTCGTCGTGG
This sequence comes from Acidimicrobiia bacterium, assembly GCA_050742015.1. Classification (GTDB taxonomy): domain Bacteria; phylum Actinomycetota; class Acidimicrobiia; order Spongiisociales; family ZC4RG35; genus JARDZU01. The sequence goes on along the minus strand of JBOGEV010000014.1, from coordinate 105,122 downwards.
CCCCGATACAAAGTGAATCCGAGGCGACGCGACAGAGGCGCCGTCCCGGTTTTCCAGTGGGTGGCCGGAGATGTGTTCTCCAGCCGGGTATCGAATAGTAACGACACCCCGTGGTTAGTCAAGTTCAATCGACGAGTCTCACGAATCGCCGCTTGCCCACCTGGAGAACCCGGCCGCTGAGGTCGGCTCTTGGGACCTCCTGGGTCTCCAACACCGTTCCATCGACCTTCACGGCCCCTTGGGTCAACAACCTTCGCGCCTCCGCCCCGGATAGGCCGAAGACATCTCGGATCAGACCCGGGACCGTCACCGAATCGCCCTCCGGTAAGGAAAACGTATCGATGTCGTCGGGAATTCCCCCTTCCCGGAACACTTGATCGAATGCCTCCTCCGCGGCCAGAGCCTCGTCCTCACTCCAGTACAGGGAGGTCACGACGCGGGCCAGACGCCGTTTGGTCTCACCCGGATGGAGCGCCCCTGAGGCAAGGCCCGCCTCGATGCTCTCGACTTCCGCCGGATCCAGGTCGGCGGCGAGCCTCAGCCACTGACCCATGGCGTCGTCGGGGATGCTCATCGTCTTGCCGAACATCTCATCCGGCTCGTCGTCGACTCCGATGTAATTCCCCAGCGACTGGCCCATGCGTCGATGACCGTCGACCCCGACCAGGATCGGCATCGTCATCGCCACCTGGGGGTCCATCCCATATCGCTCCTGGACGACACGACCCATCATCAGGTTCCACAGCTGGTCACTCCCACCGAGCTCGATATCGGCCTCGACGGCCACCGAGTCGTACCCCTGAAGGAGCGGGTAGAGAAACTCCATCACCGAGATCGGCGAGCCTTCCCCGTACCGCTTGGCGAAGTCGGATCGCTCGAGCATCTGGGCCACCGTGGCCGCCGACGTGAGCTCGAGGAGACCGGGCATGTCAAGTGACGCCAACCACTCCGAGTTGCGCCTTATCTCGAGGTTCTCGGGCAAGAGCACCTTGCGGAATTGGTCGAGGACGTTCTCCGCGTATCCGTTGACCTCTTCGGCGGTGAGTCGCTTCCGCGTTTCGGCCCGCTCCGATGGATCGCCGACCTGAGCGGTGAAATCTCCGACGATCAATACTGCGGTATGACCCATCTCCTGGAAATGACGCAGTTTGCGGAGGACGACCGCCCACCCCAACGTCACCGACGGAGCGGTGGGGTCGAGTCCCAGCTTCACCCGGAGCGGGCGACCCAGCTCGAGCTTGTCGGTCAGGTCGTCGCGTGGGACCACCTGGTCGGTGTAGCGGAGCAGGAGCGGGAGCTGCTCTTCGGCGCTCATCGTCGGGCCGAGGGTAAACGTGGTGTCTTCCCTCCCCCGACCGGTCCGTTGGCGCTGGTCACCGCGACAAAACGCCAGGGCCGGTCCCGTGCCTGACTGATGCCGACGCGGGGTGTGGCCATGACCAGATCCGGAGGTGGGCCGGGCTCGAGTCGGATCGGGAAAGAGTCGTCGAACAGATAGCCGCCATTGAGGGAGTGGTCGATGCCCAGCGCCTGGGTCAGTTTCCCCGGACCGTTGGCCAACTGGTCGTCGCGGCCCCGCCGGGACCTGGCGAGACCCACCCCTTCCACGATCTCGGCGCCCCGGAAGAGGATTCCCCAGCCCACACCCTCGGGCCCGCAGGCGACGTTGGCACACCAGTGGATCCCGTAAGAGTGATACACGTACAGGGTGCCCGGACGCTCGAACATCGACCCGTTGCGCCGGGTCCGGCCCCGGAACGCGTGTGAAGCCGGATCATCGGACCCCTTGTACGCCTCGACCTCGATGACGCGGGCCTTGACCGTGGTCCCGCCCACCAGCGAGGTGAGGTAGGAGCCGAGGAGCTGGGGAGCGGCTTCCTCCGGATTCCCGGACAGCAACTCGGCCAGATCCATTTCAGGCGCCTCGCAGACGAGCGCCAAGGCTCTCGGCGGCCGAGATCATGGCCTGGCGGACCGGCGCCACCTCTTCATTGGTGAGGGTGTGGTCCCCGGAGCGAAGCCGATACCTGATCGCGATCGCCCGGCTGCCTTCTGCGACACCCTGGCCGCGGAAGACATCGAAGACCCGGGCCGATTCCACCAGTCCGGACCCCGCATCCACGGTTGCACGGACCAGGCCCCCGGCCAGCAGATCGTCGGGAGCCAGGAAGGAGAGATCGAAGTCGACCTGCGGGAACACCGAGGGTGAGACGGCGAGCACCGTTCCCACAGGGGCGAGCAGGGGGGCGAGATCGAGCTCGGCGATCGCCACCCGGTCTTGGACGTCGAGGGAACGGGCCGAGCGCGGGCTGAGCTCACCGGCATGACCGATGGCCGCTCCACCGAGACGAACCTGCGCCGACCGACCCGGGTGGAACCCGGGAGCATCGTCGGGCACGAGCTCGAAATCACCGTGACCCAATACGGCCATCACATGCCGCACCAAGGCAATCGAGACTCCGGAATCGGCCGCATTCGGCTCGACACCCAAGACCGACGGGTCGACCGGCCCCGCCATGACCCAGGCCAGGCGGTCGATCTGCCGGGGAAGCCGGGGATCGTCGTCACCCGGCTCGGCCCGGAACACCCGGGCGGTCTCGAAGAGGGCCACCGAAGGGGCGCCGTACGAGAAGTTGAGTCGCGTCGCATCGAGCAGACCTGGGAGGAGAGAGGGGCGCAAGGTTCCCTCTTCCTTGCGAAGTGGATTCAGGACCTGGAGCAACGCGGTGTCCGCTGCCCCCTCGTCGCCGCCGACGTCGACGAAGGGCATGGTCACGGCCTGGCTCAAGCCCGCTCCTGCCAAACCGGCGTGAAGGGCCCGCAGACGCCGCTGGCTGGGGCTGAGACCTCCGGCGGGGCCGGAGGGCACGGTGGAATCGAAGAGGTCGAACCCATGGATCCTTGCAATCTCCTCGACCAAGTCCGCAGGGCGAGTGACATCGGGCCTGAAGGTGGGCACCGTCACCGCGAGGGTCGCGTCACCCTCGACTTCCATGCCCAACCTGCCGAGGATTCCGCTCACCTCCTCGGTGCCGATTCCCGGGCCGAGCAGCAGCTCGACGTCGGCCGGCGTCAGCTGGACAGTGAGCGGCTCGATCACGGTGCCGACCTCATCGATGAAGCCTTCGAGCACCACTCCACCTGCCAAGTCGACGACCATGGCCGCGGCCCTGGCATCGGCGATGTCGGTCAGACCCGGGTCGACGCCTCGCTCGAATCGTGTCGATGCCTCGGAGCGGAGCCCGTGACGCCGGGACATGTACAGAATCGTCGGCGGGTCCCAGGAGGCGGCCTCCATGAGGACGTTGACCGTCGAGGCGGACACCTCGGAGCGCGCCCCGCCCATGGTTCCCGACATCGAAGTAGGCCCCTCTCCGTCGTAGATGATCAGGTCCTCGGGGCCCAACACTCGCTCTTCGTCGTCGAGTGTCACCAGGGTCTCATCGGGCTCCGCCCTCTTCACCACCAGCCGGTCGTTGACGATGGTGTCGGCGTCGAAGGCATGAAGCGGTTGTCCCAACTCGAGCATGACGTAGTTGGTGACGTCGACCACGTTGGAGATCGTCCGAATCCCCGCCTTGTTGAGACGATGACGCAGCCAGAGCGGGGACCTCCCCAGCTCGACCCCCCGGATCTCACGTGCCGTGAACCGTCGACACCCGATTGGATCGCCGATATCGACCTTGATCGACGCCTGCCCCGGCACCGTCTGCAGGGAACGCTCAGGAACGTGATGCTCGATCCCGTAGTGGGCGGCGATATCCCGGGCCAGGCCGGCCAGCGACATGACATCCGGTCGGTTCGGTGTTATCTCCAAATCGAACACGACGTCGGGCAGCTCGACCAAGTCTGTGAAATCGATCCCGAGCTCAGGCTCTCCGTCGAGCACCAGGATCCCGGCGTGATCGTCTCCGAGGCCGAGCTCCTTTTCCGAGCAGATCATCCCATTGGACTCGACTCCCCGGATCGTCCTGCGCCCGATCTCGAAATCACCGGGCAGGACCGCGCCAGGTGTGGCCACAGCCACATAGGCGCCTTCGGAGAAGTTCCACGCACCACAGATGATCTGCTCCGGCCCGTCGCCCGTGTCCACCTGGCAGACCCGGACCTTGTCGGCATCGGGATGGGCATCGATCTGCTCGACCCGGCCCACCACGACGTCCGACCAGGTCGGCTCGAGACTCTCGTAGCCCTCGACCTTGTGACCGAGCATGTCGAGCATCAGGGCGAGCTCGGTCGGATCGCTGGTGGGCAGATCGATGAACTCCCGCAACCATTGGAGAGGGACCTTCATCAGAACTGGCTCAGGAACCGGAGGTCGTTGTCGACGAGATGGCGAATGTCGCTGATCCCGTGCCGGACCATCGCCATTCGCTCCACACCCATGCCAAAGGCAAAGCCGGAGTACCGACCAGGGTCGTATCCGACGGCCTCGAGGACGTTGGGGTCGACCATCCCGCATCCGAGCATCTCGAGCCAGCCGGCTCCGCCACAGACACGGCAACCGGGATCCCCGCGGCCGTCACAGTTGAAACAGGACACGTCGAGCTCGGCGCTGGGCTCGGTGAAGGGGAAGAAGTGGGGTCGCAGCCGCACCTCGGTCTTCGGGCCGAAGAATTCCCGCGAGAAGTGGGCAAGAGTCCCCTTGAGATCGGAGAACCTGATCCCTTCATCGACGGCCAGACCCTCGATCTGATAGAAGACGGGGAGATGGGTGGCGTCGGTGGTCTCCATGCGATAGACCTTGCCCGGCACCACCACATAGACCGGTGGATCGTTCTGCTCCATCCAGCGCACCTGGACCGGTGAGGTCTGGGTGCGGAGCAGGACCTCGTCAGCCGGATCCCCGTAGTCGAGGTACATCGTGTCCGACTCGAGTCGGCTGGGGTGGGTGGGAGGCGTGTTGAGGGCGTCGAAGTTGTACCAGCCGAGCTCGGCCTCGGGACCATCCGCCACCAGGTATCCGAGCGCCACGAAGATATCCACGATCTCGTCGATGGTCTGCTGGATCGGATGGAGCGAGCCGCGAGGAAACGTGTACGACTCGAGCGTCACGTCGACCCTGTCCTCGCCGAGCCGCCGCGCTTCGTCCTCCACCTCCAGAGCGGCCCTGCGAGCTTCTAGGAGAGTCTGAATCTGCTTGGTGACCTCGTTCAGCCTGGCTCCCACCAACGGCCGCAGCTCGGTGTCCAGCCCACCCATCGACCGTCTCACCTCGCCCAGCGTCGACGACTTGCCCAAGAGGCCGCTCTCCACCTGGTCCAGATCTTCGAGCGAATCGGCGGCGTCTATCGACTCTGGCGCCGCGGCCAGCACATCATCGAGCACCGATCTGGGGTCCATGTCGGCGGCAGGTTAGACCCGCCCTCATCCCTCCCCTCCGGGTTTGGAGAGCTCATAGACGATGATGCCGGCGGCCATGCCCGCGTTCAGGCTCTCCATGCCACCTGGCATCGGGATGGTGACCTCCAGCCGTGCCCGGTGCGCGACCTCTGCGGGCAGGCCGGCGGCCTCCTCCCCCACCAGCACGGCGTAATGGCCCGGGCCGATGGTCGACGGGTCGACGCCGCCGCCCACAACCGTGGCGACCGTCGTCAGCCCAAGAGCTTCCAGGGACTCGACGGAATCGACAGGGATGATGCCGGTCCTGAAATGCCCGCCTGCGCCCGACCGGAGGACCTTGGGAGACCAGGGATCGGCGGTGCCCGCTGTGTGCCCGAAATCCCATCCGAAGGCGGCCGCGGTTCGGATCAGGGTTCCCACGTTGCCGGGGTCGCCCAGACCCCAGGCCACGATCATTCCGGCCCCGGACACGGATCTCGAGGCGGGAAGGGCGATCACGGCGGCCGGACCGCGCGGGGTCGTGGTTCCCGCCAATCGTTTCAGGGCAGCCGGGTCGACCGGGACCAGCTCGATGTCATGACTTCGGGCAAGGGCCGTCGTGGGCTGGTCATCGGGGAGAGCGAACACCACCTCGGGCCGCACCCCGGCGGCGAGCGCCTCCTCGAGGAGGTTGGGGCCTTCGAGGATGGTTCGGCCCGTCTCCCTCCGATGGCGCGACCGATGCAGCCGGGCCGCTTCCAGCACGCGCAGGTTGCGAGGACCGAATGGCTCCATCGACAGTTCGGGCCCGTTCAGCTCTTCTTGGACGCCTCTACGAGCTGGGCGAAGGCACCGGGGTCGTTGACCGCCATCTCGGCGAGCATCTTGCGATCGACCTCGATCTCGGCGGCCCTGAGACCGGCGATCAGCTGGGAATAGGTGGTTCCGTTCTGGCGGGCGGCCGCATTGATCCGGGCGATCCACAGACGGCGGAACTCACCCTTGCGGGCGCGTCGATCCCGATAGGCGTCCTGCATCGCGTGCATGACCTGCTCGTTGGCCGTCTTGTAACGCCGACTGCGGGCACCCTTGTAGCCCTTGGCCCGATCCAGGACCTTCTTGTGGGATTTCTTGGCGTGAACAGCTCTTTTGACACGTGCCATTTCAAACCTCCTGGTCCCTAACGACCGAGCAGCTTCTTGGCGACCTTGGCGTCGCCCGGGGCGAGTTGGACCTCACCGGTCCTGCGCCGGTAGGTGTTCTTGCCTTTGGCCAGACGCAGATGACCGCGTCCCGACTGCCCTCTCATGTACTTGCCGGACCCTGTCACCTTGATCCGCTTCTTGGCACCGCTGTGAGTCTTCATCTTCGGCACAGCTACCTCCTATACGTCTTGCTGCTCTTCCTCGGTGGGCTCGACGGAGGCCTTCGCCCTTCGGGAGGGGGCCAGGACCATCGTCATACTCCGTCCTTCGAGCTTTGCGCTCTGCTCCGTCACAGCGACATCGGACAATTCCTCTGCTAGCCGGTCGAGAAGGTCCTTGCCGAAAGCCGGACGCTCCTGCTCACGGCCCCGGAAGCGGACGGTCACCTTGACCTTGTCCCCTTCCTCGAGAAACTCTTGGGCCTTGCGCCGGGTGATGTCGAAGTCGTGCTCTCCGATGCGGACCTTCATCCGCAGCTCCTTGATGGTGGTCCGGGTCTGCTTCTTGCGGGCTTCCCGTGCCTTCACCGACTGCTCGTACTTGTACTTCCCGTAGTCCATCAGCCGGCAGACCGGCGGTTTGGCGTTGGGTGCGACCTCGACCAGATCCAGATCGAGCTGTTCGGCGAGCCACAAAGCCTCGTTCAGCTTCTTGACCCCGATCTGTGCGCCATCGGGTGCGATTACCAGAACTTCCTTGGCCCTGATGGCGCCGTTCACACGGAGCTCGTTGATGCTGTTACCTCCTGTTGGTGATCAATTTCCGAGAAAGAAAAAAGCAGCAGGCGAAAGACCTGCTGCCATGACGCCGACCGAAGCCCATATCGGGCCCTGGTCTGGTGATCGGACCGCGGCTCGCCATCTCGGCGGCCGGGTGGGGAAGCAGCACTTCCGCTCTTGCCATCGTTTGTCCTGATCGAGGATACCAGTGACCACCCCGAAATCGATAGTCGCGGCTCAGGAAGCACGCAGCGATCTCAGTGCCGTGGCGGTGGAAACGGCGGCCTCAGCCGCCTCGTATCCCTTGTTGGAACGGCCCTCAACGGCCCGATCGACGGCGTGTTCGAACTCATTGACCGCCAGGATGGCGTTGGCCACCGGGGTGCCGGTGTCGAGAGCGACCCGGGCGATGCCGGATGTCGACTCGCGCACGACGATCTCGTAGTGGTCGGTGTCACCGCGGACGATGGTCCCGATCGCCACCACTGCGTCACAGCCCTTGTCGATCAGGGCTTTGGCCGCAATCGGCAGTTCGAGAGCGCCCGGAACCCGGAGCACCGTGGTCTCGGCACCCATCCCTTCGAGACGGCTCACCGCCCCCTCGAGCAGCCTGTCGGTGACGGAGCGGTTCCAGGTCGCCACCGCGATCCCAACGTGCAGCCCCGATCCATCGAGCTCCCCTTCGATCGATCGGGTCATGCCCCTTGGCCCAGATCCATCTGATGGCCGAGTCGGGTGGCCTTCGCCCTCAGGTAATCCCGGTTCTCGTCGTTGGCGTCGACGAAGAGCGGGACCTGTTCCAGGATCGACAACCCATATCCCTCGATCCCGGCCCGTTTGGTCGGGTTGTTGGTCATGATCCGCATCGAACGAACGCCGAGGTCGTAGAGGATCTGGGCGCCGACTCCGTAGTCGCGGGCGTCGACCGGAAGACCGAGGTTCACATTGGCGTCCACCGTGTCGAACCCCTCGTCCTGGAGCTTGTACGCCGCCAGCTTGTGGAGGAGACCTATCCCCCTGCCCTCATGGCCGCGGATGTAGAGGACGACTCCCCGACCCTCCTCGGCGACACGCGCCATGGCCTGGTCGAGCTGGTCGCCGCAATCACAGCGCAGGCTGCCGAAGACGTCTCCGGTGAGACACTCGGAGTGGACCCGGGTCAAGACCGATTCCCCGTCGCCCAGATCGCCCATCACCAGGGCGATGTGCTGGCGTTCGTCGACGATCGAGCGATACCCCACCGCAGTGAATGTGCCGTGTTCGGTGGGAATCCGGGCCTCCACCACTCTCTCGACCAGCTTCTCCTGACGACGCCGGAAGGCAATGAGGTCGGCGATCGTCCCGATCAGGAGACCGTGCTCGGCCGCGAACTCGATGAGCTCGGGAAGACGGGCGACGGAACCGTCGTCGTTCATGACCTCGCCGAGGACCCCGGCCGGGTAGAGCCCTGAGATCCGGGCCAGGTCGACCGCAGCCTCAGTGTGCCCCGCCCGTTTGAGCACACCTCCCGGCTCGTAGCGCAACGGATACATATGACCGGGGCGGGCCAGGTCGTGGGGTTTGGTCTCGGGTGCCAGGACTGCCTGGATCGTCTTCCAGCGGTCCGCAGCCGAAATCCCGGTGGTGGTCCCTTCCCGGGCGTCGACCGAGACCGTGAACGCCGTGCGTCGGACGTCGGTGTTCCGGGCGACCATCATCGGAAGATCCAGCTCGTCGAGACGCTCGCCGACCACGGGGAGGCAGATGATGCCGCTGGTGTGACGGAGCATGAAGCCGATCTGCTCGGGGGTGGCCTTCTCGGCGGCGACGATCAGATCGCCCTCGTTCTCGCGATCTTCGTCGTCGACCATGATGACCATCTCGCCGCGGCCGATTGCGGAGAGGATCTCTTCTACAGCGGCGAAGCTCATTGGTCTGCTTTCAGCAGTCTCTCGACGTATTTGGCCAACACGTCTACCTCAAGGTTGACCTTCTCACCCGGCGTTCGCAACCCCAGGGTGGTCACATCCAGCGAATGAGGGATGAGAGCGATCTCGACTTCCCGGCCGTTGACGCCGGCAAGGGTGAGACTGACGCCGTCGACCGTGAGGGAGCCTTTCTCGACCAGGTATCGCATCAGCTCCTCGGGCACGGCCACTCGCATCCGCATCCCCTCGCCCTCAGGCTCGATGGCCACTACCTCACCGACTCCGTCGACGTGGCCCTGGACGATGTGACCGTCGAACCGCCCGTTGGCCTGCATCGGAAGCTCGAGGTTGACCGGGTCGCCTGTCTGGAGGCCGACGAGGGTGGACCGCGACAGGGTCTCTTTCACCACGTCGACCGTGACCCGGCCCGGGCCCGATTCAACCGCCGTCAGGCACACCCCATTCACGGATATGGAGTCCCCGATCTCGATGACCGGAAGAGGCCCGGTGTCGAGCACGATCCTCATGCCGTCGGCAGCGCCTTCGGCATGGGCGACCGAGCCACGGTGCTCGATGATTCCGGTGAACATCTATTCCATCTCGATTCTGATATCGGGTCCAACCATCCGCACGTCCCGGATATTCACTGGCCTTGATTGTGCCATGGTCGCGAAATCCCCACCTAGGGGGGCGATCCCGGCCCCGCCGCCGACTCGGGCCCCGACGTAGATCACAGCTCGGCCCACGATTCCCGATCGCCACCAGCTCCCGGCCAGCGTCGGCCCGCCTTCGAGGAGGATGTCGAGCAGACCCCGCTCGGCAAGGGCTCGAGCGGCCGGCTCCGGTTCGGGCCAGTCGCCCTCACCGCCCACGACGATGACCTCGCCGGAGGGGACTCCGACCGGATGAGAGCTCAGGACCAGCGGTGACCTCTCCCAGATCCGGCTGCCGACGGGGAGCGACTGCCGCCCGGCCACCACCACCGGGACCGGTTGCACCAGTGCCTCATCACCAATTCGGGCGCTGAGCCGTGGGTCGTCGATGCGGAGAGTCCCGGCGCCGACGATCACCGCGTCCATTGTCGAACGCAGCCGGTGGGCATCCTCCCTGGCTTTCTCGGATGTGATCCATTGAGAGGTGCCATCCTGCGCCGCCACCGAGCCGTCCATCGTCATGGCCAGCTTCAGGGTGACCAGGGGAAGCCCGTTCCGGCGATGATGGAAATAGGCCGGGTCGACATCCTCGGCATCTTGCTCCAGGACCCCGATTTCCACCTCGACCCCCGCTTCACGCAGCACGGTCACACCGGAGCCGGACACTCGAGGATCCGGGTCGATGGCCCCAATGACCACGCGCGACACGCCGGCTTCGATGATCGCAGCGGCACAGGGCGGGGTCTTCCCGTGATGGGAGCACGGTTCGAGGGTCACGTAGAGAGTGGCGCCCCGGGCTCGATCCGAAGCCGAGGAGAGGGCGATCACCTCTGCATGGGGCAGGCCAACACCGTCGTGGGCGCCTTTTCCCACCACCTCACCCGTTCCGTCGACGAGCACTGCCCCGACTCTGGGGTTGGGGTGGGTCCTGTGCCCGGCGGCGAGCTCGATGGCCCGCCGCATGTGGCGAGCCTCCGCCATCAGTGGCCCGCCCCGCGGACCACTAGGTCGTGCGTCGATCGATGCGGTAGGTGGAGCCCTGTTGCTTCTTGGCGAATTCCTTCATTTCCACCGCAATCGCCGACGCCTCCCACTGTGTGGAGATCTCGCGCACATCGGTGGACGCTACACCCAGCGAGAGAGAGACCACCGGGAAGGCAAACCGCTCCCCGCGTCGGTCGATGACCTCGATGTAGCCGCGCAGGGCGTCCGCGGTGTCGTAGAGGTCGAGGATCCCGTCGTCGAACCGCTCGATCACTTCTTTGCAGAACGGCTCGGAGACTTCGGGTGGGATGATGGCGACGAAGTCGTCGCCTCCAATGTGGCCCACGAAGGCGCCGGCGATCCCGAGGCTGTCGGAGGCGTCGTTGAAGCATTTGGCGCAGAAGCGGATCACCTCGTCGCCCCGCATGAACCCGTAGTGATCGTTGAACGCCTTGAAATTGTCCAAATCGCCATGGACCAAGGCGAAATCTCGGCCGGAGGAGATTCGCTCCTCGACCTCACCAGTGATCTTGAAGTTCCCGGGCAGTCCGGTGAGCGGAGAGAGGTCACGCGCCGCCTGAGTGCGGCGGACCACCGCTCGGACCCGCGCCACCAGCTCGTTGATGTCGAAAGGCTTGGTGATGTAGTCGTCGGCACCCAGCTCGAGACCTCGCACACGGTCTTCGGGGAGCCCGCGGGCGGTCAGGAGGATGATGGGGATGTTGCCGGTCGAGGCCTGGCTCCTCAGGCGATGGAGGGCCGTGAGCCCGTCCATGCGAGGCATCATGATGTCGAGAACGATCACATGCGGCGGGTTGGCCGTTGCCTTCTGGAGTGCGTCCTCTCCATCGACTGCAGTGTCGACCTCGAAGCCTTCCAGCTCGAAGTTGACCTGGACCACAGCGAGGATGTCCGGGTCGTCGTCCGCAATGAGGACTCGTTCGCTCATTTGCCTTGTATTGCCTCTCTCAGTTCGGCAGCTGCCGTCGACGGATCCTCGGCACCGAAGATCGTCGTGCCGGCCACGAGCACGTTCGCCCCGGCCGCAGCGGCCAGGCGAGCGGTTTCGGACGTGATTCCACCGTCTATCTGGATATCGGTAGGCAAACCGCGCTCCTCAACCCATTCTCTGGCTTCTTCGACCTTGGAGAGCACCTCGGGCATGAAGTCCTGACCGCCGAAACCGGGCTCCACGGACATGAGAAGCACAACATCGCTCAATTCCATGAAAGGGACGATGGACGCGAACGGCGTGGCCGGGTTGCAGACCAGGCCGAAGTCGAGCCCGTTCTCCCGGGCCCGTTTGGCAGCCGTGGTCGGGTCGGGCACGGCCTCGATGTGCATCGTCACCAGATTGGCGCCGGCCGCGGCGAGCTCGGGCAGGAATGCCTCTGGATTGGTGGTCATCAGATGACAGTCGAAGTAGAGCTCGGTCATGGGCCTGATGCTGGCAACGACAGGTATCCCGAACGAGATGTTGGGCACGAAGTGCCCGTCCATGACATCGATGTGCAGCCAGTCCACGTCACTCTCGACCGCGGCTATCTGTCTCTCGAGACAGGTGAAATCGGCCGCAAGCAGGGATGGGGCGATCTTCAGATTGGCCATTCGGCCCGATTCTAAGGTTCGACGGTCAGCTGGATCAGGCCACCGTGCCCGCCAGTCGGCGTCTGCCTCTGAGCCACGCCTCACCACTCATCGGCCGTTTTCCGGGTGGCAGGAGCTCGACCAACTCCAAACCTCCGTCGGCGAGACCGGCAACCGGGGCCCCTTCTGCCGCCTGCCACGTCCCCGGCTCGGGTGCGAACCGATGCAGGCGAGCTCTCAGCACTTGATGGGGCTCGCCGTCGATGACCAGCACGGCGCCCGGCTCAGGGGACAGGGCGCGCACACGGTTGGCCTCGGCTTCCCGCTCCCCGTCGACTTCGATCGCTCGCTCCCCAGGCTCGATCTTGGCGGCGTACGTCATTCCCTCGTCACTCTGTGGCACGGGTTCCAGGTCGCCACTCATGTACGCCGGGAGGACATTCGCCAGCAATCGTGCCCCGACCTCAGCCAGTCTCTTGGTCAATTCCCCCGCCGTCTCCCCGGGCTCGACGTCGATCCCCTGGGCGGTGAGCACCGGCCCCGTGTCGAGCCCTTCGTCCAGGCGGATGATGGTGACCCCACTCATCGGGTCGCCGTCCATGAGGGCTCGGGCCACCGGGGCCGCCCCCCGCCACCGGGGCAGGAGGGAGAAGTGAACGTTGAGCATCCCTCGAGTGGGCATCCCCAACACCCCCGGCTTGAGAATCCGGCCATAGGCCACCACCACGCCCAGGTCCAGGTCGCCGGCCGATCGCAGGGCATGTTCGATTTCCTCCGAGGACTCCGGCTGGGCAACGTCGATCCCGAGCTCTTTCGCCTCCGCCTTGACCGGTGGGGGCGAAAGGTGGCGGCCGCGGCCCCGCGCCCGGTCGGGTTGGGTGATCACGATCGCGATCTCATGCCCTTGGGCCAGGGCTCGCAAGGTTGGCACCGCGGCTCCCGGGGTCCCCAGGAACGCAATGCGGGTCATTCGAAAGTCGCCAGCCCCAGCGCCTCTTCCCGCAGCTCGCGGAGCGCCTTCTTCCGCACGGGCCGTTCGAGGTGGTCGATGAGGAGACGCTGGTTGAGGTGGTCGATCTCGTGTTGGAGAACCCTTCCGAGGAGCCCATCACCGGCGTACTCGACCTCGTTCCCATCGATATCGAGAGCGCGAGCCCGGGCGAAACCAGGTCTCGTGATCTCCCACCAGTGATTCGGGACCGAGAGACATCCCTCTTCGTATTCCCATTCGCCGCTGACTTCGAGGATTTCGGGGTTGATCATCACCCGGGGCCCGAGCTCGTCCTGTGCGTCGAACACTGCGATCTTCCGGGGGATCCCGATCTGGTTGGCGGCCAAACCCACGCCCGGCGCCTCGTACATGGTCTCGATCATGTCCCGCACCAGCGCTTTCACCCCGTCGTCGATCTCGACAACGGGCTTGGTCTCGAGGCGGAGCACGGGATCGCCAAAGGTGCGAATCGGGAAAATGGCCATATTGGCGATGGAGCTTAAATCGTGTCCACGCCTCCTCCGTCTTTCGCCGATCACCTACAGATCGATCGGATCGGCGTCTATCCGCACCGTGACACCGGATTCACGCCATCGCTGGACCAGAGGCCGCAACGCCGGCTTCAAGGGCCCCACGGGGCCTTGAAGCAGCCACCGCCACCCTTGCGGAGCTTTGGCCGGGCCCAGAATCGCCACCGGGCCCGGGCTCAGGGCCCTGAGGCCCTGATCGAACCGCTCGGGGGGTTCATCGCCCCGGACTTCGATGGCCAGCATCTCACTGGCCGGGGGAAGACCGAGACGGGCCCGCTCCACGAGCAACTCCTCCAGGTAGGGCAAAGAGTCCCCCCGTCGCAGTGCCGTCACCAACGCAGCGTCCGGCAGCGAGGTCTGCGCCATCATCCTCCGGCCACGACCGGGTTCCACCGTGTTGGCGAGACGGGCCAGGATACGGAGCGCCTCTTCGGAGGTCCTGTAGTTGTGACCGAGCATCAGGCCGTCGGCGTCGACCGCCACAACCAGGGGCGACGGCATCAACGAAGGCAGGTCGCGTTCGGTGCCGACCGCAATCGGAAGTTCGGTGGGATGGGTACCGGACACCGTATTGCCCAGCTTGCGGTTGATCTCGACCACGAGCCGCTCCGGCTCCGACCCCATTTCCTCGAATCCGGTCCCGGAACAGTGGGCGCACGGCCCGGTAGGACGGCCACAACGCCGACAGGCGGCCTCCCGCCCCAATCGCGACCCACATTCCGAACACGTCCTCACCCGCCGGCAGGAGACACAACGCATCGAGGAGTCCGACGCACGACGATGCGTGAAGACGAACGCCGAACGCCCCGCGGAGAGGGTCGCCCTCAGTGCGGCCACCGTGCGCTCGGCCAGGAGCCCCGAACCGGGCGCATCGTCGCGCCGATCGACGATCTCGACGAGCGGCCAGGCCCGGGTCCCGACACGGATCACCTCGGGTCCCGAGGCGAGGACTTCGACCGAAGGCGTGGGCCCTATGAAAACGAGCGAGAAGCCTTCGATTCGGGAGCGGGTGGCCATCACGTCGCGGACATGGAGGGTGGGCGTCTGCCGGTCCTTCATTGCTCGCCGCCCCTCCTCGAGGACCACCGCAAGGGCAAGACCGGCGATCTGCCACATGGCAGCCCTCGGAGTGCCTATCACCAGTCGGCCCGGGTGCTGCGCCTCGACCCATGCGGCGGTGAGATCTCGGGCCACGTCACCAGCGACGATGGTCGTCGGGATGTGGCGGGCCCGGGCATCATGCCCAATCGTGGTTGCCTCGGTCTCGGTTGCGGTCACGACCAGGACTGAGGCGCCTCGCTCCAGGACCGGGAGGAGCGCTTCGAGCCAGTCCAGGTCCTGCCACCTCCCTACGACGGCAGTGGTCGGTCTCCGACGGCCGACCGCGATCTCACGGGTGAGCTCGAGGAGAGGATGTGTGGTGCCACTTTGCGGGAGGTCGATCGGCGACTCCGCGGCCCCCGGGGTGGGCAGATTGGGCGGGGCCGACCGGTCCAGAACCACCGACATGGGAGCCACATAGTGGGTTGCGGCCCAGCTCATGGACTTGAGGAGTCCGGCGCCGAACACCCGGTCCTGGCTGGAAAGGGCGGCTATGTCCTTGAGGGGTCCCGGACGCTCACCGTCGAGCTGGACCACGAACCCACGCGTCTTCCTCCCCGACAGCGGGACCCTGACGATGGAGCCGACATCGACCGATCCCTGGAGCTGCTCGGGGATGCTGTACCAAAAGCCGTCGTCGACGGCGAAGGTCGGGACATCAGGGACAACGCGAGCCGTAGCTCGACTCAGAGAGCAGCCGCCCCTTTGATCGCGTCAACCATGTCCAGGTCCTCCCAGGCAAACCCGGGACGTCCGAAGTGGCCGTACGCCGCAGTGCCCGCGAACACAGGTGTTCTGAGCCGGAGTCGCTCGATGATCGAAGCCGGCCGGAAGTCGAAGACCTCTTTGACCACGGACTCGATCTTCTCGGGCGCCAGCTGCTCGGTGCCGAATGTCTCGACATGGATCGAGAACGGATCGGCCTGGCCGATGGCATAGGAAAGCTGTATCTCCAGCTTCGAGGCGAGACCCGCCGCCACCAGGTTCTTTGCCGCCCATCGGGCTGCGTAGGCCGCGGATCGATCGACCTTGGTGGCGTCCTTCCCGGAGAAGGCGCCTCCACCATGGCGGGCGTAGCCGCCGTAGGTGTCGACGATGATCTTGCGACCGGTCAGCCCCGTGTCGGCCACCGGGCCACCTACCTCGAATCGGCCCGACGGGTTGAAGATGAACTCGATTCCCGGATCGAGCATGTCCTCAGGGATCACGGCTCCGACTACCGCGTCGAAGACCTCCTGTCTCATCTCGTCCTGGTCCTTGTCCTTTGCGTGATGGGCGGAGATCAGGACCTTCTCCACGGCCACGGGCCGGTCGCCCTCGTAGCGCACCATGACCTGGGTCTTGCCGTCCGGCCGCAGATAGTCGAGCTTGCCGGTCTTGCGCACCTCGGACAACCGCTCAGCCATTCGATGGGCGAGCTGGATCGGCAGCGGCATCAGCTCGGCGGTCTCGTCAACGGCGAAGCCGAACATGAGACCCTGGTCCCCGGCTCCGGCCTCGCGGTCGACACCATCGGAGATGTCGAGGCTCTGGGGCTGGACCCGGTCCTGGATCTCGAGGTCACCAGCGGCAAAGCCCGGGTCGAACCCGTCATAGCCGATCCGGGACACCGTCTCGTTGACAATCGAGCTCACGTCGGGCTTGGCCCCCTCGGAGATCTCACCCCCGACGACTGCCAACCTGGTGGTCACGAAGACCTCGCAGGCCACCCTGGCCATCGGGTTGTTGGAAAGGGCCGCGTCCAGGACGGAATCCGAGATCGCATCGGCCACTTTGTCCGGATGACCTTCAGTCACCGATTCCGAAGTGAAGTACCAGCTCCTCATTGCGGGGCGAGATTAACCCTGTTCCCCGACGGCGGAGTCGACGCGGTCGAGGATCCGCTCCGCCACCTCGACTTTGGGCAGCAGGGGCAGGCCTTCAGTGCCCCCATCCCGATCGATGATGACCACCCGATTGGTTTCGGTTCCGAATCCCGAGCCAGGCTCGGTCACGTCGTTGTAGATCAGGAGATCCACATCCTTACGACGGGCCTTCTCGAGGGCCCGTTCCACACCACCGGTCTCCGCAGCGAAGCCCACCACGAACGGACGCGACCCCCGCGCCACGACCGATGCAAGTATGTCCGGGGTCTCAGTCAATTCGATCGAGGACAACCCGTCGGCTCGTGCGATCTTCGAAGTAGAGGCGTCGACCGGCGTGAAGTCGGCGACTGCGGCGGCCATCACAGCTATTTCGGCATCGACATCCGACACTGCGGCCAGCATCTCCTCGGCGCTCTCCACCCGGACCACCTTGACCGCAGGGTGGACGGCGAGGTCGGCGGTGGTGACCAGGGTCACGTCATAGCCGCGCCTTACCGCGGCATCGGCGATGGCGTGGCCCATCTTCCCCGAGGAGCGATTGCCCAGAAAGCGGACCGGGTCCACCGCTTCCCGGGTCCCACCAGCCGTGACCAACATCCGTCTTCCCTTTCCCTTGCCTCCGAGCACGTCGGATGCGACGGCTACCACCTCATCAGGCTCAGCCACCCGTCCCACGCCGGTGTCACCGCCGGCCAAGGGGCCGCTCTCGGGGCCAACGATGTGGTATCCGAACTCCCGGAGGGTCTCGAGGTTGCGAGTGGTCGCCGGGTGCTCCCACATCTCGGTGTGCATGGCCGGCGCCAGAACGACAGGTGAGGTGGTGGCGATCAGCGTGGCACTGACCAGGTCGTCCGAGATGCCGTTGGCGACACGGCCGAGGGTGGCAGCGGTGGCGGGCGCAACGATGACGAGATCCGCCCATCGGGCCAACTCGGTGTGCGGGGACACGAGGCCAGCGTCGAACAGGGAGGTGAAAGGGTGCTCGCCGGTGATGGCCGAGAATGTCTGGGCACCTACGAATTCGAGCGCCGACTCGGTCATCTCCACCCGAACCGTCGCTCCGGCTTCGACCAGCCGCCGGGCGAGGTAAGCCGACTTGTAGGCGGCCACGCCGCCGGTGACACAAAGGAGGACGCGTCGGCCCTGGAGCATCAGTCTTCGACGGTGTCTACCGAGACCTTGCCCTCGGCGATCTCTTCCATGGCGATCGTCAGCGGCTTGCGGGACAGCGAGTGGACCTGTGGGGGCACGAACTCACCGAACCCAACTCCGAGCTGATGGAAATAGCCGTTGATTTGACGGGCACGGCGGGCGGCCACCACCACTGTGGCGAAGCGATTGCCGATCTGGTCGATGACCTGCTCGATCTTCATTGAGTCCTCTTCGGGAAGGGGGGAACATGTACAGAGTACCTGATCACTCGTCGGTAACCAGTTTCAGAACATCCTCGATGGCCAGCTCCAGGTTGTCGTTCACAACGATGTGGTCGAACAAATCGGGTGCCTCCGCCATCTCGGACTCTGCGATAACGAGTCTGTCTTCGATGTCCTCTTCTGACGTGTCCCCGCGGCGCCGGAGTCTCTTTTCCAACTCCCCGATGGATGGAGGCGTTATGAAGAACATGACTGCGTCGGGTCGCTGGTCCCGAATCTGGTGGGCTCCCTGGATATCGATTTCGAGGAGTACGTCCCGACCGGCCGCGAGCGCCTCTTCGATCGGGGCGGTCGGTGTGCCATAGAAACGGTTGTTGTACTCCGCCCACTCGAGAAGTTCGTTGTTCTCGATCATCTCCTCGAAGTCACGGCGGGAGATGAAGTCGTAATGCTCGCCATGGACCTCCCCGGGCCGGGGCAAGCGCGTGGTCACCGACACCGAGAAGTCCACGTCCAGACGATCGCGAAGGCCTTTGACGACACTCGACTTCCCCGAACCCGAGGGCCCCGCTACCACCAGGAGCCGACCTGCCACTTCAGGAGAACTCGGCTAGGAGAGCCTCTCTCTGCTTGTCTCCCAGACCTCTCAGCCGACGATTCTCGGCGATCCCGAGCGACTCCATCATCCGCTTCGCCTTGATCTTGCCGGTTCCCGGCATGGAGGCGATGACCCGCTCCACCTTGAGCCCGGCCAGGATGTTGTCGGTGTCTGCCTGCTCGATGAGGTCGGAGAGACGAAGCGATCCGGTCTTCAGCAGCTCCTTGACCTCGGCGCGGACTCTCCTCGCCTCGGCTGCCTTGGCCAGTGCCGCTGCTCTCTGTTCATCGGTCAGTTGGGGTGGTTGCGCCATGTCCTCATCTCGGTCGACCACGCGACCATAGCCATCATGTGGCGAGCTGAGCCTCCGAAAGTGCAGCCACGATCTCATCATTGATCGCTACCGCCGCGGCGACCGGGTCCGGCGCGGCAGTGATAGGCCGACCCACGACCATGAGGTCGGTGCCAGCGGCTATCGACGCTTTCGGTGTCGCCACCCGCTTCTGATCCGAATCGTCGGTCCCGGCGGGGCGAATCCCCGGCGTGACCACCGTCAGATCGAAGCCGAGTGACTTGAGCCGTGACACCTCGGGGACAGCGCACACGACACCTTCCGCCCCAGCGACGGCAGCCAACCGGGCCATGGCCTCGGCCTGGTCACCGATGCTGTGGCCCACGCCTACCGAGGCCAGGCCTTCGGCGTCGAGGGAGGTGAGCACCGTGATCGCCAGCACACCGGCCCGGCCACCGGAGCTCTCCGCCAGGCCCTCGACCGCGACGCGGAGCATCTCCTCGCCGCCGGAGGCGTGAACCGTGACCCAGCGAGGCCCGAGGGCGCCGAGCCTTCGGATCGCTCCCGCCACGGTGTTCGGTATGTCGTGCAGCTTGGCGTCCACGAACACAGGAGCACCCAGATCGGTCACCCGGGTGACGATCTCCGGGCCCTCGCCCATGAGCAGTTCGAGCCCGACCTTGAAACCTCCGACGTGGGGCTGGAGCAACGTCGCCAGCTCGAGGGCTTTGTCCCCACCGGGCAGGTCGAGAGCGACCAGAACCCGGCTCACCACGGAACCATCCCGCCCACGAGCCCAGAGACCGTGGCATCGCGAAGGTCGAGCTCCCGGTCCAGTTCCTTGGCGATGCGCTTGCCGGCGCGGGGCTCCGCCAGGTGGACCGTGCCCATCGCCACCGCCGAAGCCCCCGCCAGGAGGTACTCCACCACGTCCCGGCCGGTCATCACCCCGCCACACCCGACGATCGGGGTTCCAGGCAGGGCCGAGGCGACCTCGTGCACACACCGCAGCGACAGGGCCTTGAGTCCCGGGCCGCTGTACCCGCCCACTCCGCCGCTGAGCAGAGGTCGACGGGTCTCGAGGTCGATGCCGAATCCCAGGGCGGTGTTGGTCAGAGTCAAGAAGGCGGCTCCCGCTTCGAGGCAGGCTGTCGACACGGCAACGATGTCCTCGGCGTTGGGCGACAACTTGGCCCCGATCGGAGCGTCGCAAGCCGACACCACTGCACTGATCACCTCACCGGATCTGGATGCATCCATGGAGAACATGCGGCCGTCCTCGAGGTTGGGGCAGGAGAGATTCACCTCGACCACCGGGATGCCCGCCGAGACGAGGCCCTTGGCCACGAAGGCGAACTCGTCAGGGGTCTCCCCTACCGCTGATCCCCAAACCATGACATCGAGCAGCGGCAGTCGGGACGTCATCATCTCGATCCAGGCATCGATTCCCGGGTTCTGGATGCCGATCCCGTTCAGCATCCCGGCCCCCGCCGGGGCGAGACGCGGTGCGGGCCTCCCCGCCCACTCGACGGGCGCCACCGACTTGGCCACCGCGGCCCCATAAGGCGAGACGTCGGCAGCATCGGCCCATTCCCAAACCGAGCCCACGGTGCCGGAAGCGGCGATCAGCGGGGTTCGGAGCTCGATCGGCCCCAGAGCTGCCCTCAGACGGTCTGATGCCATTCCTGGAGGCTCCTCGGTCGTTGGATGGCGCCCGGCCCGGCCCGGAGACTGCGGGCGACGGCGAGGCCGCCCTGGATGGTGGTGACGCAAGGTATGGAATGAGAGCGGGCCGCAATCCGGATCGTCCTTCCGTCCGAGCGCGCCTTGCCCCCACGGGGGGTGTTGATCACGAGTTGCACCTCCCCGTCCTCCAACCGCTGCCCGATGTCCCGGGGCCCTTCGCCGACTTTGTGCACCGGCTCGGCGTCGATGGCGTGGTGCTTGAGGTAACGAGCCGTCCCGTGCGTGGCCACCAGGTCGAAACCGAGCATGGTGAATGCCTGGGCGACGGCCAGGCCCATCGGCTTGTCCCGGTCGGCAAAAGAGAGGAAGACCCGCCCCCGGATGGGCAGGATGTGGCCGGCGGCGAGGAGAGCCTTGGCAAAGGCGACGCCGACGTCCGGCCCGATCCCCATGACCTCACCGGTGGCCCGCATCTCAGGCCCGAGCACCGAGTCCTCCTCAGGGAAGCGATTCCAGGGGAGGACGGCGTTCTTGACCGCAACGAAGTCAGGGCGCTGCGCCGACGCCGGGACGAGCCCCTCCCGTCGCAACTCTTCGATCGAGCTGCCCATCATCACGCGGGCCGCGATCCGGGCCAGGGGCACTGCCGTGGCCTTGCTGATGAAGGGGACTGTCCGGCTGCCCCGCGGGTTCGCTTCCAGGACGTAGACGTCGTCGCCCTTCACCGCGAATTGGAGGTTTATCAAGCCCCGCACCTCGAGGGCCGCGGCGAGCTCGAGCGTCGCTCGCAATATCTCCTTGTGGGCCTCGTCCGAGATCGTCGGCGGTGGTGTCACGCAATCGGAGTCGCCCGAGTGGACCCCTGCCTCCTCGACATGCTCCATGACCCCGCCCAGGAGCAGCTCCGACCCGTCGTACACCGCATCGACGTCGATCTCGACGGCCGCCTCGAGGAAGCGGTCGATGAGGATCGGCGACCCCGTCAACTCGGGGTCGTTCTCCCCGTAGATCTCCCGGACGTAATCGGCCAGCTCCTCAACGGAGTAGACGACCCGCATCTTCCGCCCCCCGAGAACGAACGAAGGACGGACCATCACCGGGAGGCCCACCTGGTCCACGACGTCCTCCGCCTCCGTGGCCGAAGTAGCACTGCCGGCCGGAGGCTGGCGCAGTCCGAGACTTCGACACAGTTCGGCGAACTGCTCGCGGTCCTCGGCCAGCGCGATCGACGCCGGGGAGGTCCCGGCGATGGGAACCCCGACATCGTGGAGCGCCTGGGCCAGGTTGAGGGGGGTCTGCCCTCCGAGTTGGACGATGACAGCCTCGGGTTTCTCGGCCTCGATCACCTCGAGGACGTCTTCGGTGGTCAGCGGCTCGAAATAGAGCCGGTTGGAAGTGTCATAGTCGGTGGACACCGTCTCCGGGTTGCAGTTGACCATCACCGTCTCGTATCCGGCGTCGCGCAGTGCGAAAGAGGCATGCACGCAGCAGTAGTCGAACTCGATCCCCTGTCCGATCCGGTTCGGCCCCGACCCCAGAACCACCACACGGGGCAGCACGGCGGGGGGCACTTCGGACTCCTCCTCGAACGTCCCGTACATGTAGGGGGTGAAGGCCTCGAACTCGGCGGCGCAGGTGTCGACCGTCTTGTAGGTCCGACTAATCCCCAGCCGCTTGCGAGCCGTCCGGACTTCGGTCTCGTCCTGACCCCACAGATACGCCAATTGACGATCGGAGAAGCCGAATCTCTTCGCCTCGAGCAGGATCTCCCGGTTGGCGGGATCGGCCAGCTCGATCTCGGAGCGGAGCTCGACGATCTCGGCGATCTGGTCGACGAACCAGGGGTCGATTGCACTGAGGTCAGCGACCTCACCCACCCCCCACCCCCGGCGCAGCCCTTCGGCCACGGCGAAGATGCGGGAGGGCGTCGGCATGGCAATTGCCTCGCGCAGGGCGGGATCGCCCATGTCGAGCAATCCCTGCTCCCCGGGGTCGGCATTGAGGCCGAACCGACCGTTTTCCATGCTCCGCAACGCCTTCTGCAGCGCCTCGGCAAAGGTCCTGCCGATCGACATCGCCTCGCCGACACTGCGCATCGACGTCGTGAGGACAGGAGAGGCGGATGGGAACTTGGCGAAGTCGAACCGCGGGATCTTGACCACCACGTAGTCGAGGGCGGGCTCGAAAGAGGCCGGTGTCGCGCCGGTGATGTCGTTGGCGATCTCATCGAGCGTGAAGCCGACCGCGAGGAGGGCGGCGATCTTGGCGATCGGAAATCCGGTCGCTTTCGAGGCGAGCGCGGAGGACCGGCTCACCCTCGGATTCATCTCGATGACGAGACGACGGCCGGTCGCCGGGTCTACCGCGAATTGGACGTTCGACCCTCCTGTTTCGACCCCGATGGCGCGCAGAACCGCGATCCCGTCATCTCGCATCTCCTGATATTCACGATCGGAGAGGGTCTGGATGGGGGCCACTGTGATCGAGTCGCCCGTGTGAACGCCCATCGGGTCGAGGTTCTCGATGGAGCACACGATCACGGCGTTGTCCTGGTGATCCCGCATGACCTCGAGCTCGTATTCCTTCCAACCTTCTACCGACTCCTCGACGAGGATCTCGGAGACGGGTGAGGCGACCAGCCCGTTCCGCGCAACCTCGATCAGCTCTTCGTCGTCGGCGGCGATGCCGGTCCCACCGCCGCCAAGGATGAACGAGGGTCGCACCATGACCGGGAAGCCGAGCTCGTGGGCGATCTTCACTGCTTCGGACATCGACCTGGCGTAGCCGGCCCGGGGCACTTCGAGACCCACCTTCTCCATGGTCTCCTTGAACAGCCCCCGGTCCTCTGCTCGCTCGATCACGTCGAGCCCGGCGCCGATCATCTCGACTCCGTGCCGTTCGAGCACCCCGCTCCTGGCCAGCTCTGCGGCCACATTGAGGGCGGTCTGGCCGCCGAGGGTGGGCAGTAGGGCGTCGGGCTGCTCCCTGGCGATGATCTCGGCTACCACTTCGGGGGTGATCGGCTCGATGTAGGTGGCATCGGCGAACTCGGGGTCGGTCATGATCGTGGCCGGATTGGAGTTGACCAGGATCACCCGATATCCCTCGGCACGGAGCACCTTGGCCGCCTGGGTGCCCGAGTAGTCGAACTCACACCCCTGTCCGATGACGATCGGCCCGGAGCCGATCAGGAGAATCGACCTGATGTCCCGTCTCCCCGGCATCAGCCCTGCTCCTCGATCATCCGGGTGAACCTGTCGAAGAGACCACGGGCATCCCTTGGACCTGGGGCGGATTCGGGGTGGTACTGGACCGAGAAGGCCGGGAGACCTTCGAGACGCATGCCCTCCAGCGTCCCGTCATTGAGGTTCTGATGGGTTGGGATCACCGGCCCGAAGCTCGAGTCGACCGATCGGGGCAGGAGATCGGGCCCGGCCAGACCGGACCTCACCGGCGCCTCCTCGCCGGTCAGCGACCACAGGTCCACCGCAAAGCCATGATTCTGCGCAGTTATCTCGACCGCTCCGTCGTCCAGGCGGCGCACCGGGTGATTCCCACCGTGATGCCCGAACGCCAGCTTGTAGGTATCGGCGCCGACTGCGAGCCCCAGCACCTGATGACCGAGGCATATGCCGAAGAGGGGGACCTCGCCGAGCAGCCCACGCAAGGTCCTGGTCGTGGCCACCAGGGGCTCAGGGTCACCGGGGCCATTGGAGACGAAGACACCATCCGGCTCCAGATCGAGCACTCGAGCCGCGTCGGTTGCGGAAGGGACGACGGTGACCTCGAACCCACGGTCGGTCAGGTTGGCCAGGATGTCTCGCTTCATACCGAGATCGATGGCCACGACCCGTCCCCGCCTCTCGCCGGTCGCCTCGAGGGTGTAGGGCTCTTTGGTGCTCACCGAGGAGGCAAGGTCCAGCCCCACCATCGAGGGCGCAGCAGCAGCCATCTCCTTGAGCTCCTGTTCGTCGATGTCCACGCCGACCGCCACCGGCATGGCCCCTCGATCTCGCAGGTGACGGGTCAGCCTTCTGGTGTCGACGTCGGCCATGGCCACGACGTCGTGGTTTCGCAGATAGTCGCCGACGGCGCCCTGGGATCGCCAGTTGGAGTCACGGCGCGACATGCTCCGCACCACGAACCCGGAGACCGCCGGACGGGATGATTGCTCGTCGCCTTCGAACACCCCGTAGTTCCCGACATGCGAAGTGGTCATCACCACGACCTGGCCGGCATATGACGGGTCGGTGAGAATCTCTTGGTATCCGGTCATGGAGGTGTTGAACACGGCTTCCCCGGTGGTCACGCCACGGGCACCCACCGAACGCCCCCGGAAGGTGGCTCCGTCGGCCGTGCACAAGATGGCCTGTTCCCTGGTGGTCATCACAGACCCTCCTCGTAGGAGACAGACCCTTCGTAGATCGTCGCCAGCACTCTTCCAGTCAACTCGACTCCTGTAAACGGGCTGTTCTCCGACTTCGAGGCGAAGGTCCCGGGAACCCAGCGCCGTCTTGGGTCGAACAGCGTCAGATTGGCAGGTGAGCCCGGCTCCACCGCATTCCCATGTCGCTCCAGGCCGGCGATCCGCGCCGGGGCGATGCTCATGCGATCGAAGAACGCTGCCTGGTCGCTCCCGAGGGCCGACGTCACGACAACCGCCGCGGCTGTCTCCAGCCCGATGACGCCTCGGGGGGCCTCCTCGAAGGGGACCGCCTTCTCCGCCGGCGTGTGCGGGGCGTGGTCGGTGGCCACCGCGTCGAGCACGCCCTCGCGCAGACCGTCCACGAGGGCGACCCGGTCGTCGGCGGAGCGCAGTGGCGGGTACATCTTGAGGTTGGGATCCAGATGCTCCAGTGCCGATTCGTCCAGAGCCAGATGGTGGGGAGTCACCTCCGCGGTCACCGCCACGCCTTCATGGCGAGCACGGCGGATCAGGTCGACCGATTTTGCCGTGGAAACATGCTGGATGTGGACCCGTGCCCCGGTCTCGGCGGCGATGGCCAGGTCCCGGGCCACAATCACGTCCTCGGCCAGGCCGGGAAGCCCTTCGACCCCGAGCCGAGCCGCGACTTTGCCCTCGTGCATATGCCCGTTGCCGGCCAGTGAGCGGTCCTCGGCGTGCTCGGCGACCACGGCCCCAGGCAGATCGGTGACATAGGCCATGATGCTCCGTAGCAGCCCGGCTTGGGGCACTGCGTCCCCGTCATCGGTGAACACTCTCACTCCGGCGTCGTACATCGCGTCGAAGTCCGCCATCTCGGCGCCGACTCGGCCTTTGGTCAGGGCACCGGCGACCACCAAGTCGATGATCGCAATCGCCCTCCCCCGAGCCACGGCAGCGGTGGCGCTGGCCTTCCCGTCGACCGGCGGGTCGGTGTTGGGCATGGTCACGACGGCGGTGAACCCACCGGCAACGGCGGCCCGTGCGCCGGAGTCGAGGTCCTCCTTCCAGGTCTGACCGGGGTCCCGAAAATGAGCATGCAGATCGACCAAACCGGGACCGAGCCAGGCTCCGGCAGCTTCGATGACCCTGGCCCCGTCGACCACCGGGGACTCCTCCCCTACCGACCGCACGGTATCTCCCTCGATCAAGACAGTCGCCTCTTCCACCCCGGTCGCACGGAGCACGCCCGCACCGCGGATCACGATCATTTCAGGCCCTCGAGGCCGGCGGACAGCACCGCCATTCGCACCGGCACGCCGTTGGCGACCTGGTCCAGTATCAGGGAGCGTTCACTGTCGGCCACGAAGTCATCGATCTCGAGCCCGCGGTTGATCGGCCCCGGGTGCATGACCACAGCGCCTGGCTTGAGCATCGACAGCCGATCCCGATTCATCCCGAAGTGTCGGGCATAGCCCGCTTCTGAGGGAAGCACCGCCCCCCGCTCCCTCTGGACGCGCAGGAGGTAGATCACGTCCTGGTCACCGAGCTCGTCATCGAGGTCGGTGGTCCTTCTCACCCCCCATGGGTCGGTGACCGGGAGGAACGGGGTGGGACCAACCAAGGTCAGCTCCACTCCGAGGGTCGGCAACCCGGCGAGGATGCCCCGGGCCACCCGGCTGTTGCGGATGTCCCCGACCACAGCCATGCGCAGCCCATCGAGACGCCCGAACCGCTGGCGCAGGGTCAGGGCATCGATGAGAGTCTGGGTGGGGTGCTCCCTCCGCCCGACGCCCGCGTTCACGACCGGTCGTCCCGACCATTCCGCGGCAAGGTCTGCGGCGTCGGCCAGCCAGTGCCGGATCACGAGCAGATCGGTGCCCATGGCGGTGAGGGTGAGGATGGTGTCCTTCAGTGACTCGCCCTTCGTCGTCGACGAGTGCTCGGGGCTGAGACTCATCACATGGCACCCGAGATGGTGGGCCGCCTTCTCGAAGGAGAGCCTGGTCCTTGTCGATGGCTCGAAGAAGACCGTGGCAACGGTGGCGCCCGCATGGGGCCCCAGGACGGGATGGTTGGCGCCGACAAAGCTCTGAGCCCGGTCGAGAAGTCCATCCAGAGTCTTCCGGCTCATCCCCCGAAGTG
Source organism: Acidimicrobiia bacterium (assembly GCA_050742015.1). Taxonomy (GTDB): domain Bacteria; phylum Actinomycetota; class Acidimicrobiia; order Spongiisociales; family ZC4RG35; genus JARDZU01. Next base: position 77,780 of record JBOGEV010000014.1, on the reverse strand, counting down.
AGAGGAGCCCGCTCATGGGGCACCATTCCTCTCCACCCACACCCCTTCTTCGGGATCGAACGGGGTGAGCCGCACCCGAACCATCTCGTGGTGACTGGTGGGCAGGTTCTTGCCGACATAGTCGGCTCGAATCGGGAGCTGGCGATGTCCCCGATCGACCAGCACAGCCAGCTCAGTCCGCCGGGCCCGCCCAATGTCCGACAGTGCGTCCAGGGCCGCGCGGATCGTCCGCCCGGTGTACAAGACATCGTCGACGACGATCACGCTGAGTCCGGCAATGTCTCCGATGACGGTCGCTCCGGAGTTGTGGATCGGCCGCAGATCGCGGTCGTCCCGATACTCACCGATGTCCAGCTCCCCAATTGGCACCGAGATGCCCTCGAATTGGGCGATGAGGTCGCCGAGGAGGCGGGCCAGGGGCACACCCCGGGTGTGAATGCCGACGATGACCACGGATTCGGCTCCCTGGTGGCGCTCCAGGATCTCGTGGGCGATGCGGCTAACGGCCCTCCGAATGTCCTGACCGTTCATCACCTGGGGCATCGGAGACCCTCCGACACCGATGGGACGGGTCCCATCTCGCTCCTTCCCGGCCTCACCGGACCGTGTTTAAAGGCGTGCGGACCTTAGCCATGCCGGCCACCGATCCCAACCTCCGGCCACTAGCGGCTGGTCCGGGCCAGGGAGGCAAGCACCCCGTTGACGAAGGCTCCTGAGCGCTCGGTGGAGTAGGTCTTGGCGAGGCGAACCGCCTCCGACATCACGACTGCGGTGGGGGTGTCACGGTTGTGACGCAGCTCGAAGAGCCCGAGACGGAGTATCGAGCGGTCGATCACCGGCATCCGGGCGATGCTCCAGTGCTCGGAGGCCGACTCGATCTCATGGTCCAGGGCTTCTTTGTGCTCCACGACGCCACGAACGAGGAGCCCGGCCCTCCCCGCCAGGCTTGCGGCCGTTGAGCTGTCGCCGGTGATCTCGATCTGATAGAGGGCCTCGAGGGCGAGGTCTCTCGGCTCCTCGCCGCTCATACCCGGGTCAGGTACTCACCTGAACGGGTGTCGACCTTGACCCGGTCTCCCTGTTCCACGAAGAGCGGGACCTGGATCTGGATCCCGGTCTGGAGGGTCACTGGCTTCGTGGCACCGGTTCGAGTGTCCCCCTTGACGGCAGGCTCGGCGTAGGTCACCTCCAGCTCGACCGCCGCCGGCAGCTCCACCGCTATCGGTGTCCCCTGATAGAGAGACAGGCTGGCGGTCGTCCCCTCCACCAGGAACCCGGCGGCCTGGCCCACGTCGTCTCCGCTCAGGGCGAGCTGACCGAAGTCATCGAGGTTCATGAAGTGGAACCCGAGATCGTCCTGGTAGAGGTACTGATGGTCTCTGCGCTCGATGATCGCCTGGTCGACGTTCTCGTCGGCCCGAAAGGTGCGGTCGAGGACCTGACCCGTGTCCAGGTTCTTGAGCTTCATCCGAACGAAAGCTTTGCCCTTGCCCGGTTTCACATGCTGATACTCGACGATGGTGAACAGGCCATCGCTCAATTGGAGCGCCATCCCCGGCTTGACGTCATTGGTGCTGATCATGTTGTGCGCAGTCTGGCCGGAACCAGGCGTGACGATAAACCGGGGTCAGAGACCCACGGCATCGAGACCGACCTCGATCTCCCCGGCGTCGACGGACTCGACCACCGGGTCCCCGAGAGCCCGGATCAGGACCATCCGGATCCCCGAGGCATCGCGCTTCTTGTCGTGACGAAGGAGGTCCTCCACCCTGGCCCGCTCCAACCCGTCGACCCGCGTCGGCAAGCTGAGGCGCTCGATGGCATCCACCATTCGCTCCAGGCGGGGAAATCCCAGACGCATCTCCGAGATGTGCCCGGCGGCGACCATCCCGACGGCCACGGCGTCACCGTGGGACAGTGGGGAGGCGAACTCGACTGCGTGACCGATGGTGTGACCGAAGTTCAGGATCGCCCGCAGCCCGGAATCCCTCTCGTCTTCGCTGACCACTCTTGCCTTGACGGCCGCGGCCTTGGTCACGACCTGCTCCAGGGGAGCCGACTCCCCGTCGCGTTCCAGCAACTCGAAGAGCTCGGTGTCGCCCACGATCCCGGTCTTCAAGGCCTCGGAAAGCCCTTCGCGGCGCAACGACGTGGGCAACGCCTCGAGCTGCGCAACGTCGACGATGACCCGCGTCGGGTGCCAGAACACACCTACCAGGTTCTTACCGGCCAGATTGACCCCTGTCTTCCCCCCTATGGATGCATCGACCGCAGCCAGCAGGGTGGTCGGGACATGCACCACCTCGACACCGCGCAGCCAGGTGCCGGCGACGAATCCGGCCAGATCCGACACCGAGCCGCCGCCCACGCCAACCACGGTGTCGTGACGGCCGAGACCGAACCGGGCCAGGGCCTCGTAGACCGACCCCGCCACGACGAGCGTCTTGGCTTCGTCGCGATCGGGGAGCCCGATCACTTCGACCTGGGTGTCTCCCCCGCGAAGATGTTGCGCCACTTCCAACGCGACGTGTGTGGCCCCCGGCTGGGTGACGATGGCGACCCGCTGTCGATCGGGTCTCGGAGGCAGGATCGGATCGGGCAGACCTCGCCCGACGATCAACTCGGTTGCGCCGGCCACGGTCAAGGTCTCCAAAGTGCTCCCACCGACCACGGCGTCATGTCCGGGGCCGGTCGACGAGCCCGGATCGGTAACGATCCACCGCGGACACGAACTCTTCGACGGTGTCGCCGCCGAACTTCCTCTGGAACTCGGCGGCCAGGACATAGGCAACCATTTGCTCCCCGACCACACCGGCTGCGGGCACCGCACACACGTCCGATCGCTCACGCACCGCTTCGGCAGGCTCCCCGGTCGCCATGTCGACGGTGCGGAGGGGACGCATCAGGGTCGAGATCGGCTTCATGGCCCCCCTCACCCGAATGGTCTGCCCGTTGCTCATCCCCCCTTCTGTGCCGCCGGCCCGGTTGGTCGGCCGGAGCAGGGCGCCATCGTCGAGGAGAATCTCGTCGTGTGACTTGGATCCCGGGAGTGCCGCCACCTCGAACCCGTCACCGATCTCCACGCCCTTGATCGCCGGGATCGACATGATCGCGGCGGCGAGGAGGGCGTCGAGACGGCGGTCGTAGTGGACATGGGATCCGATCCCCGGGGGCACCTCGAACCCGAGGACTTCGAACACTCCGCCCAGGGTGTCACGCTCGGCCTTGGCATCCTCGATGGCAGCCACCATCGCCGCTTCCGCCGCCGGGTCGAGACACCGCACCGGGCTGTCGTCAATCGCATCCTGGTCGTCGGGCCCCGGAGCGCGGCCCTCGCTGGAAGCGGGCCCGATGGCGACGACGTGACTCAGCACCCTCACCCCGACGGTGGCGAGGAGGATCTTGGACAGGATCCCGGCAACGGTGCGGGCCGCGGTCTCACGGGCCGAGGCTCGCTCCAGGATGTCCCGGGCGTCATCGGTCCCGTACTTGAGCATGCCTGACAGGTCGGCATGTCCGGGCCGGGGCCGAGTCACTTGCTTCTTGGCGACTGCGGGCACGGGGCTCATCTCCTCGGACCATCTGGGCCACTCGGTGTTCCGTATGAGGACCGCCACCGGTGAGCCCAGGGTGCGACCGTGCCGGATCCCGCCCAGGATCTCGATCTCGTCCTTCTCGATGGCCATCCGCTTGCCCCGGCCGTAGCCCATGCGGCGCCGAGCGAGTTCGTCTGTGATCTGGTCCGGGGACACTTGGAGACCGTAGGGAAGGCCTTCGACGATCGTCACCAAGCCCGGGCCGTGTGACTCCCCGGCGGTCATGAAGCGCAGCATGGCCTGATGCTACGTCGGGATCGGGAAAGCTCCGAGCCCGGCGAGGACGATGGCCAGCCAGGCCCCGAGGATCATCGCCGGCCCGTATGGCAGTTCCGCCCGCATCGCATCCCGGATCGTCGCATCAATCTCTCCGCGACGCTTCTGCCGTGTCCTGGACGCCAGACCTGCCACCAGGACAGCCAATGAGAGCACTCCGCCGAGAAATGCGGTGAGAAACACACTCCAGCCCAATGTCCCCCATGAGACGTATGCGGTGAACACCCCGAGTTGGGCGGACAACTTCACGTCGCCGTATCCGAATCCACGGCCGCGGACGACGAGAAAGATCAGATTGGTGGCGGCGAAGTATGCCGCTCCCCCGAGGATGCCCCGGACAAACGCCCCCTCCACGCCGTCGATGAGGGCGGCCGCCCCGAGCAGGCCGACCACGAGCAGCGTGCCCCGCAGGTTGAGACGATCGACTATTCGCAGGGAATCGACATCGCTGATGCCCAAGGCCAGGGTCAGGGCCAGGAAGACGAGGTACGGCACCAGCCCCCACACGGCGCCGAGCGTGTTGGCGAAGCCGATGGCGAAGACCACGGCGACCGCGACCAAGAGCATCTCCCGCCCGACCCGCCGCCCGCAGTGTGGGCAACGGAACGACAGCCATCCCCGGTGGGTGCCACAGGCCGGGCAGGTCCCGACAAAGGGTCGGAGAGGGAGGTCGCGCAGCGCCTGCGCCGAGAGGTCGTGAGCGATGAGGGCCGCTAGAAAGCCAAATGCTCCGGCGAGGACGTTGATCACCGCCGGAGCAAGTTAGTGGTAGTCGAAATTCCCGGGCGAGCCGGTCGTTCAGTCTTCGTCGATCTCTTTGAGCACGGAGCCCATGCGACGCCGGCGGAGCAGCCCGTGGCCCTCCTCTTCGACGTCCGCCTGGCCGTTGACCTCAAGCTGCGAGAACACCTTCTCCAAGAATGCCTCGGTGTCCTCCTCGACCTCATCCGACTCGGTCGACGCCTCGGACTGCGGAGCTGCTGCGAACGAGTCTTCGTACCCGCCGGGCTCGTTGGTTACGGCGATTGCGTCCTCGACAGATGCGATTTCCTCATCGGACCGACTCGACCTCACGAAATGGCCGAATCGACTTTCCTTGCCTGAGTCGGCCTCGGTGTCGTCAGCCGCCTCGGCGGTTTGGTCCTGCGGCCCGGGCGCCTCGTCGAATGCCGCAGGTGCCTCGTCGCCGCCCTCTGCGCCGGTCTCGTCCGCCGGCTCGACCCACCAGGACTCACCGGGGTTGGTCACCGGTTCGGCAATGGATGTCACCGGCGAGACTGACTCGATGGCGGGCTCATCGGCCCAATCGTCGGTCAGGACCAGCAATTCACGCTCGGCCATCTCGGCGGCGACCTTAGCGATCCAGAACTCGGTCGTGCCGAGACGCTCGGCGATCACGGCCACCGACGCTCCGTCACCCAGCTCACAGATCAGGCGCCACGCCTCGCGATTGACCCTGATCTCTTCCTGGTCACTGGCGTCACGGTTCAGCTTGATGATGGCATCGAGGTCTGAGATCACCTCGTGGACGGTGCTCCACTCATCGGCCCGGCGGCGAGCATCGTCCAGGGCGGCCTCCAGCTCGAAGGGCCGGGTGCTGGCGAAGGGGGTGAGTGCGCCCTCGGTGACCTCGAACGTGGCTCCCTTGTCGCTCAGGTGATAGAGGCTCTCGATCGTGATCTCGCGGAGGAGATCGATGACCGGGGTCTCCCGCTCGAGCAGGTCCGAGAAGGTGGACTGCCCGGAAACGACCTGACGCAGGAAGGCGTCGTCGACGTAACCGGAGTTCACGAGATGCTTGTGCAGATCGCGGTCCTCGACGGTGGTGGCGAGGGCGATGCCTTTCTTGCCCACGAACACGCGGCCACGGATGTCCTCACCACGAACCTCGACCGATCCGCGCTGGTCGGACCTCATCAAGAGCCGCAGTACTTCGTCCAGTGGGACGAAGCCCAGATTTCCAGATAGAGCCACCTCAACCACTCCTTGCCTCTTACAAATTCTTTGACCTCCAATCGGCCCCAGCCGCCAGCGCCTTTAGGTCTTTCTGGCCGCTTGGAGCATGGTCTCCACAGGCGCGGAGAGCCCGGTCCACCACTCGAAGGAGGCGGCTGCCTGGAGAACGAGAAACTCGACGCCGTCCATGAACGGCAATCCCGACCTCCGCGCCTCGGACACGGTCCGTGTCTCCTCGACCCCGTAGGCCAGGTCGATGATGCCAGAGGCGGGCCCGATGACCCGATCGGGAAGACCCTCGCCACCCATCCCGACCGGTGTGGCGTTGACCACCAGCGCCCCGGCCACACCGGCATCGAACCTCAGCAGCCCGGCTTCCGACCCGACGCGGGCCAGGAGGGCAGCGGCACGCCCTTGGTCACGGGCAGCGACATAGACGGTCCGACCGGATGCCCCGGCCAGCGCGGCTGCGGCCGCACCGCCCGAACCGAGGATCAGAACGGGGGCCGCGCGGTCGAAACGCTCGTCGGCGAATGCCGTTCGGCTGGCGATCACGTCCGTGCTGTGACCCTCTACGGCCCCGGCGCGATGACGGAGCGTGTTCACCGACAAGCTCACCGACGCCTCCCCGGTCAGGGTTTCGGCCATCGCCGCAGCCTCCCTCTTGAGGGGCATAGTGATGTTGATCCCGTCCAGGCCCCCGTTCCGGAGCTCCGTGACCGCCGTGGCCAGCTCGGCCGGCCCGGCGCGCCTTGCCTCATAGGTCCCCTCGATCCCGAGGTGGCGCATCGCGGCGGTGTGGATGGCGGGTGAGCGGGAGTGCTCAATCGGATCGCCGAGCACGGCCAGGTGGAGCGGCTTGAGCATCGCCCAGAGTGTGGCACCGGAGAAAGGCCCCTCGGTCGCTAGTTGTGTTGTGCAGGGAGGTTGGTTACTCGGCTGATGGGTGGGCCGCCGATGGATGTGTGGTTGCGGTGATGGTTGTAGATGTGGATCCAGTCGGCAAGGGCGTTGATGCGTTCGCCTTCCGACGTGTAGACCCGGATGTAGGCCCACTCGTCGAGAAGGGTCCGGTTGAACCGTTCCACTTTCCCGTTGAGCTGGGGCCGTCGGGGTGGGATCCGGACGTGTTGGATCCGGTTAGCGGTGAGGGTGTCAGCGAAGAGGTTGCTGCGGTAGCAGGCACCGTTGTCGGTCATGAGCCCCTGGATGCTGATCCCGTGGTCTGCGAACCAGTCGACTGCTCTTTGGGTGAACGCAGCAGCGGTGACAGCCTTCTCGTCTTCTAGGACTTCGACATAGGCGAGACGGCTGTGGTCATCGACCGCAGCGTGGACGTATCCATAGCCGAGGGTGCGTCTCTTGTTCCCTTCTCCGTCATACCGCCGGAAACGGGCACTGTTCTTGCGGCCTTGACCCTGGCCCAGGGCCCGCCATCCGCCCCCATCGGGGATACGACCCAGCTTTTTGATGTCGACGTGGATCAGCTCCCCAGGGGCGGACTTCTCGTAGCGGCGGATGACACGGCCGGTGGGACGATCCATCCACGACAACCGGTTCAACCCGTGGCGATAGAGCACCCGCCACACCGTTGACGGTGGCATCCCGAGACGTAAACCGATACGAGCCGGACCCAGCTTCTCATCTCGACGCAGACCGACGATCAGCCTCTCGAGCGCTGCCGGGGTCCGATGCGGACAAGACAACGGTCGCGATGACCGGTCATACAACCCCGCCAGTCCCTCAGCCTGATAACGGAGCCACCACCTGTAAGCCGTGGTCCGAGACACCCCCATCTCCGCTGCGACATGAGCAGCGGGACGCCCAGAAGAGATCCTCTCACACAGAATCCGACGGCCTTCCGGGGTTAGACGAGCATTACGGTGCAAGAGAGCCTCCTTCGGTCGTGGGTGCTTGCAATCACCACACAACCAGGGAGGCTCACCTCAACCAGGTGTTACCAACGTTCGTGTACGTCACAGCTAGTGGCCCGTCGCTGATATAGCTACGCAGTCTCGCCGGCCCTCGACGCCGCTGGCGGCATCCTCGTCCTCGACGAACGATCAGGTGCGCCGGTCGTCCTGCGTCCTTGCCAGCGACCCCGATGCCTCGGCGACACCGCGGCATTACTTCACCGACAGACCATTAGGGCAGGACCCCGGCCTCCCGGGCCGCGGCGACATTGGCGTTGTGCTCGTCGAGAGTGACCGCAAAGGCATGATGGCCCTCGAGATCTGAGAGGACGTAGAAGAGGTACTCGGTCGAGACCGGTGCGGCCGCGGCTTCCAGTGACGCCCGGCCCGGCGACGCGATCGGGGTTGGGGGAAGCCCGTTGACCAGGTAGGTGTTGTACGGCGAGTCGACCTCCCGGTCGAACAGTGCCGGGTCCCTGGTCCCGAGGGCGTAGAGCACGGTCGCATCGATGTCGAGCTTCATTCCCATGCCGAGTCGATTGTGGATCACACTGGAGACGGTGGGCCGCTCCTCGTCGAGACGGACCTCGGTCTCGACCAGTGAGGCAAGTATTAGGCCCTGGTATGTCGTCATCCCCGCCGCCTCGACCACGCCCCAGTCGATGCTCCCCACCCGCTGCTCCATTGTCGACGCCAGACGCTGCAGGATGTCTGCCGGCTCGGCTGACCTCGTGAACTCATAGGTATCGGGGAAGAGGAGCCCTTCCCAGTCGGAGAGGGTCGGTTCTTCCGGCATCTCCCGGAGCGACGTGTCGACCTCGCCGCTGATGAGGGCGGTTTCGAAGTCGGCGTAGGGGAGGCCGGAGGACTCGGCGAGCGTCGTGAGGATCTCGCTGACCCGAAGGCCCTCGATGACCGTGATCCGGTACACGTCGGCTACCGGGCCGACCACCAGCACCGCGACGACCTCGGCCGGGTCCATCAGCGTCTGGAGTGCATACGTGCCGGCCTGAAGCTTGGCGTCCGCTTCGTTGTTCCTGACGGCCACCTCGAACTCGAGTGCTGATCGAACCACGCCCTGGGCGGCCAGGATGGCTGCGATGTCCTCGGCGGTCGATCCGGTCGGGATGTCGATGGTCACGTCCTGGCCCGGCACCACGTCGACCGGGCCCGCTGAGGGGTCTTCTGAGCTGAACGAGCCTCCAACCACTCGACCCAGGTACGACCCACCACCAACCACTGCGATCCCGGCCAGCACCACGAGGCCCATGGTGGCCACGATCTTCGCCACCCGCACCCAAGGCGAGGGTTGTTCCGGCACCGGTTCGTATGTCATCGATTGCTGTCCAGAAAGTCCTGAAGGATGATTGCGGCTGCGACCTTGTCGACGCTCTCTCTCCGCTGCCGGCGTTTCATGCCCGACTCGACGAGAGCCGTCTCGGCCATCCGGGAGGTGTACCGCTCGTCGCGCAGGACCACGTCGACCCCGGTCGCAAGACCGAGCTCATCCGCAAGTTTCCTGGCTTCGGAGGCGGACGTCCCTTCATCACCACTCAGCCCGGTGGGGAGGCCGACGACGATGGTACCGACATCCTGTTCCTTCACGAGGTTCACCACCTCCTCGACCGCCGACGACCTGGTCACCACGGCCAGGGGGCGTGCGGTCAGCCCGAGGGGATCGGAGATGGCAAGGCCGACCCGCTTCGTGCCGTAGTCGACCCCGAGAGTGCGGCTCACAGACTCCCGAGGGCCCTCTCGGCGCTTTCCCGGGCGAGACCGAGGGCCGTGTCGAGGTGCTCTCCGCGCGGGCCTCCGGCCTGGGCCAACTCGGGGTCGCGGGACCCACCGCCTCCGAGTTCCGCTGCCGCGCCTTCGATGATGCCGGCGGCGGAGATCCCGGACGCGACCAAATCCTTGGAGATGACACTGACCAGTGAGCCCTTGCCCCCGTGGCTGGATCCGACCACGACCACCGACGGTGACCCGAGCCGGTCCCTCACGCCCAGGGCGAGCTGACGAAGGGCGTTGCCGTCGAGATCCGGCGATGGGGCGACCACGAGCGACGACTCACCCACCCGCGTCGCCTGACCGGCCAGCTCCACGGCGAGCTCACCCCTCCGTTGCGAGCGAACGGCGTCCAGTTCCCCTTCCAAGGTCTCGACCCGCTCCAGCAGCGCCTCGACCCGGACCGGGACCTCGGGCCCGGAGACCTTGAGCAACCGGCCGGTGCGGTCGAGGCCATCCCGGAGGTCGACCAGTTGCTGGTAAGCGGCGAGCCCGGTCAGAGCCTCGACCCTGCGCAGGTTCGATCCGATAGACGATTCGGAAGTGACAAGCAGGGGCCCCACCTCCGCCGAGGTGTGGGTGTGGGTACCGCCACAGAACTCCGTGGAGAAATCACCGACCTGGACCACACGCACCGTGTCGCCGTATTTGTCCCCGAAGAAGGCCAGGGCTCCCATTGCCTCGGCCCGTTCCTTGGTGGTGACCGTGGTCTGAACCCTTTGGTTGTCGATCAGCTTCTCATTGGCCTCCGCCTCGACCGAGGCCAGCTCTTGGGGGGCAACCTGGGAGAAGTGGGAGAAATCGAAGCGGAGACGGCCCGGCTCGACCAGCGACCCGGCCTGGCTGGCATGGTCTCCGAGCACGTCGCGCAGCGCCCAATGCAGGACGTGGGTGCCGGTGTGACTCCTCATGATCGCCTCCCGTCGGGGCGAGTCGATCACCGCATCGGCCCGCTGGCCCACGGCGAGATGACCGGACTCGACGCGGAGTCGGTGCCCGTGTAGGCCTTGAAGCGAATGTTGGGTGTCGAGCACGACCCCCTTCCCGGTTTCGGTCTCGATGTGCCCGGTGTCCCCCACCTGTCCACCGGACTCTCCATAAAACGGAGTGCGGCTCAGGAACAACTCCACCTGTCGTCCTTGATCGGCGCGATCGATCGTCTCGCCATCCGCCACGATGGCCAGGATCTGACCGTCGGCGACACCCGTCTCGTAGCCCACGAAGTCGGTGGGGCCGGTCACATCGAGAACGGCCCGGTAGACGTCCTGGGCTGCCGCTTCGTCCCCGCCCTTCCAGGCGGCGCGAGCGCGGCCTCGCTGCTCCGCCATCTCGGCCTCGAATCCGGCGGTGTCGACCTCGACACCTCGTTCGGCCGCGATCTCCTTGGTCAGCTCGATCGGGAACCCGAAGGTGTCGTGCAGCTTGAACACCGTGGCCCCGGACAGGGCGGTCTCGTCGCCTCGACCGAGTTCGACATCGAGGAGTTGGTGGCCCGATTCGAGTGTCCGGCGAAACCTCTCCTCTTCTCTCGTCACGACCTGGCCTATGAAGTCGCGCCGCTCGATCAGGTCGGGATACCAGTCCCCCATCGCCTCCACGGTGGCGTCGACCAGTTCCGGGAGCACGAGACCGTCACCCCCGTATTGCCAGGCATGGCGCACGGCCCGACGAAGTACCCGTCTCAAGACGTAGCCCCGACCGTCGTTCGAGGGAACCACACCGTCCGCGATGAGGAAAGTGACCGCGCGCCCGTGGTCGGCCAGGATTCTCAGCGAGACGTCGTGGATCTCGTCCTGGCCATAGGTGAGGCCGGTGTAGCGGGCCGCGGCGTCCCGAACGTGCCGGATCGTGTCGATGTCGAATGTCGAGGGGACGTCCTGAAGCACCGCCGCCACCCTCTCGAGACCCATCCCGGTGTCGATGCTCTTGGCCGGCAGGTCTCCGATCACGTGATATGGCCGGTCCTGGATGTTCTGCATGAACACCAGGTTCCAGATCTCGACGAATCGGTCTTCGTCCCCCACTGCCGGACCTCCGCCCTCGCCGTACTCCGGCCCTTTGTCATAGAAGATCTCCGAGCACGGCCCGCAGGGGCCGGGCACCCCCATCTGCCAGAAGTTCTCCTTCTCGTCGCGTCTCTGGATCCGATCGGCCGGGACGATCCGGGACCAGATCTCGGCGGCCTCGTCGTCGGTCTCGAACACCGTGTACCAGAGCCGTTCCGGGTCGAGGCCGAGACGCTCGGTCACGAACTCGTAGGCCCAGGCGATGGCGTCTTCTTTGAAGTAATCCCCGAAGCTGAAGTTGCCCAGCATCTCGAAGAAGGAAAGATGGCGCTTGGTGGTGCCGATGATGTCGATGTCGATGGTGCGCACCACTTTCTGCACCGTCGTCGCCCTGGGATACGGAGGTGCCTCCTCACCAAGGAAGAAGGGCTTGAAGGGGACCATGCCGGCGTTAGTCAGCAGGAGGGTGGGATCGGTGGGGATCAGCGATGCCGAGGGACGCAGCACATGGCCCTTCTCCTCGAAGAAGGAGGTGAAAGCGGTTCGGATCTGGTTGCTGTCCAACGGAATGTTGTCCCTCGAAGCGAGCAGCGAGGTTAACGACGCGGTGGAGTTCTACCGGCTCCTATTGGGCCGGACCGCGCGAGCCGCGAAGTCGAGCAGGTCGGCGCCGGTGGCGGCAGCCGCGTCCCGCCACTCAGCCGGAGTCGGTCGCCGCCGCAGGGCGCGCACGGTGACAAATCCTCCGGCGATCACGCCGGTGACGAACCACCACATGCGGTCGAACATGCTCGGAGGCTACCTGTCAGCCGCCGCGATCACGCCGGAGCACCCGATCGATCGCGGCCAGACGCGCCTTGATCGCCTCCTCTTCACCCAGCGACCCGGGCTCGTACAGGACCTCGGGCGGCACGCCGTCGGGAAAATACTGCTGTTCGACCACCCCGCCCTCGAAGTCGTGTGAGTACCGGTAGCCGGATCCATGACCCAGCTTCTCGGCGCCGGGGTAGGCGGCCGAGCGGAGGTGAGCGGGCACACTCGGCGATGGGCCGTCGTCGACGAGCTGACGAGCCTTGGCCATCGCCCTGCCCACGGAGTTCGACTTGGGGGCGGAGGCGAGATAGATCGTTGCTTCCGACAGGTGAAATCCTGCCTCGGGCAGGCCGACATAGGCCAGCGCGTTCGCGGCCGCCATGGCTAGGGGCAGGGCGTGCGGGTCGGCGAGGCCGACGTCCTCCGCGGCGAGGATGATGAGCCTTCGGGCGATGAATTCGGGGTCCTCCCCGCCTTCGAGCATGAGGAACAGCCAGTACAAAGCGGCGTCCGGGTCCGAGCCGCGCACGCTCTTGATGAACGCCGAGATCACGTCGTAATGCTGGTCCCCGACCTTGTCATAGCGGACGATGCGTCGCTGCAGGGCCTCGGCGACGTCCTCGATCCCGATACTGGATCGCTGATCGCCCTCGGCCAGGAGGGCAGCGACTTCCAGTGCGTTGAGAGCCTGCCGGGCGTCGCCACCGGTGCGGTTGCCCAGCTCTTCGACAGCCTCACCATCGATCTTCAGCCCCATTTCGCCCAGTCCCCGCTCCGAGTCGTCCAGCGCACGTTGAGCCAGTGCCGACACCTGGTCGGGCGTGAGCGCTTCGAGGCGGAACAGTGTCATACGGCTCATCAGGGGCGAGTTCACCTCGAAGAAGGGGTTCTCCGTGGTGGCGCCAATCAGGATCAGCGTGCCGTCCTCCACACCGGGCAACAGGGCGTCCTGCTGATTCTTGGCGAAGCGGTGGATCTCGTCGAGGAACAACACGGTGCGTCTCTCCTCGGTGGCAAGACGGCTCTTGGCCGCGGCCAGTACCTCCCGAATGTCCTTCACCCCGGCCGAGGTGGCGGAAAGGGTCTCGAAGGCCGCCTCCGCCTTGGTCGCGACCAGGCGGGCCAGGGTCGTCTTACCCGTCCCGGGCGGCCCCCAGAGCAGCATCGACACCGGCCGTCCTGATTCGACCACCCGACGGAATGCGGCGTCGGGCGCCATCAGTGCCGGCTGGCCGACGACCTCATCGAGCGAACGGGGCCGCATGCGGGTGGCGAGAGGAGCGACGCGAGCGGTCAGGTCGTCCGCACGCGCCGAGAACAGGTCGCTCACGATAGAGACGGTAACGCTTTGGCAAAGGCCTGGTTTGGGCCCTCGGCCACTAGATCAGGTCGCTGAACACCCTCAAGCCGAGAGCTCTCCCTCGTTCCTCAAGCGATTGGTCTCCATCTGATATGAGGATTCGAGACTCTCGAGGCGTTCGGTGAGTGGCGCCAGGGCCGTCATCCCATCCTCGAGGGCGGTACCCAGCTCAGTGTCGGTCTCGGCGTCGAGGGCGAGCTGTGCCAGCTTCATCGATACCGCCACCAACGACCTATGGATGTCCTCCAAACTGCGCTGGATCTTGTCTCTGTGTTCCGATGTCTCTGCCATGGGGCACCTCCTGTGCAGCAGGAGACCTCTTCGATGAACCAGGTCACACCCATTCTGGTGCCATCGGGAATTTGTGACTGGAATTGGTGACCACAGTCTTGTCAGCCTTTGTCTGTTTCATCGTCCTCCGCGCGCCGCGCCAACGCCGCGTTCGTGAGCGCGATGCCGAGCTCGTCGAGCTGTGAGTCCTCGACCCAGGTCGGGGCCCCGGTCATGGGGTCGACGCCGCTCTGGGTCTTGGGGAAGGGGATGACCTCGCGGATCGAGGCTTCTCCTTGCAGCACCATCACCAGACGATCGATCCCGAAGGCGAACCCGGCGTGAGGCGGTGTCCCGTAGCGGAGCGCCTCCAGGAACCACCCGAACCTTCGCTCGGCGGTTTCGGAGTCGATCCCGAGAATCTCGAACACCTGGATCTGGACCGCAGGGTCATGGATCCGGACCGAGCCGGAGCCGAGCTCGACCCCATTGAGCACCACGTCGTAGGCCTGGGAGAGAGCGCCGACCGGATTGTCCCGCATGTCATCGAGTGAGACGGGTGAGGTGAAGGGATGATGGGAGAACGTGAGCGACCCGTCCTCCTCCGCTTCGAACAGCGGGAAGTCGATCACCCAGAGAAAGGCCAGGTCATCGTGGCCGGTGGGTCGAAGCAGGTCGTTGCGAAGCGTCCCCAGGACCTCCACGGCCAGCCGCCAGCGGTCAGCCATGATGAGCAGCACATCACCGGGCCTGGCGGAGAGCGAGCTGTTGATCCCGGACAACTCCGTGTCATCCAGGAACTTGGCCACTGGCGAGCGCAGGGAGCCATCTTCTTCCACAACTCCCCACACCAGGCCCTTGGCCCCCAGCTCCTTGGCGCGTTCGGTCAAGCCGTCGGCCCGGGCCCGTGACCAGTCCTGGTGCCCTGCGTTGAGGCCGCGCACCGTCCCACCACCGGCGAGGGCGGTCTTGAAGACCCCAAACTCGGTCGAGGCGAACAGGCCAGAGAGGTCGACGATTTCGGCGCCGATCCTCAGATCGGGCTTGTCGGTCCCGAACCGGTCCATACACTCCTGCCAGGTGAGACGCGGGAAGGGGTGGGGGGTGTCGACACCACGCAGTTCCCTGACCGCCGCAGAGAGGACACTCTCGATTGCGTCGAGCACGTCGTCGCGTTCCCAAAACGACCCTTCGAGGTCGAGCTGGGTGAACTCGAGCTGGCGATCGGCGCGGAAGTCCTCGTCCCGATAGCAGTGAGCGATTTGGAAGTAGCGCTCCACTCCCGAGATCATCAGGAGCTGTTTGAACAGCTGGGGCGACTGGGGCAAGGCATAGAACTCGCCGGCCCGAAGCCGGGAAGGCACGAGCATGTCCCGGGCCCCTTCCGGGGTGCTGTTGATCAGGGTCGGGGTCTCCACCTCGAGGAATCCCTGCGCGTCGAGGGTTCGTCGTATCGCCGCCGTCGCCCGGGAACGGGCCCTGAGGTTGGCCGCCATTCGGGGACGTCGGAGGTCGAGATAGCGATAACGGAGCCGGGCTCTCTCGTCGATCTCTACCCGGTCGTCGATCATGAAAGGCAGTGTCTCCGCCGGGGAGAGCACGGTGAGTTGCTCGGCCCCGATCTCCACCAATCCGGTGGGCAGGTCGGGGTTCTCGGTGCCCTCAGGGCGGGGCCGCACCTCCCCGGTGACCGAGACGCAATATTCCATCTTCAGCTCGGCCACTTCCGGGTGGTCGGTGGGGTCGGCGACAACCTGGACCACGCCGGAGGCATCTCGGATGTCGAGAAATGCGATGCCGCCGTGGTCGCGACGACGTTGCACCCAGCCGGCGACGGTCACTTCCTGGCCGATGTGATCGGGGCGTAGCGCGCCCGCGGCATGGGTCCTCATCGGAGCCGTCCTTCCAGCCAGGCAGCCACGTCGTCGAGCGGCATCTGCGTTCTCTCGTCGTCGATCCTCACGTCGACATCGCCTCCTCCTACCGAAAGAACCACCAACGCCGCGGCCCGGGATCTCCCGGCGGTGCGGAATTGCGCCTTGACCGAGCGTCCCTCGGTATCGAGGTTGACCCGGAGGCCCCCTCGCCGCAGCGCCGATGCTGCCACCAGGGCGTCGCCGGGACCGGTCTCGGATATCAGGTACACGTCGACGTTCGGCTCCGGCTCGAGCTTGGAGGCCAGGATGATCCGATCGATGCCAAGGGCGAAGCCCACACCCGGGGCGCGGCGCCCGCCGATCGCCTCGGCCAGCCCGTCATATCGCCCTCCGCCACCGACCGCGTTCTGGGCGGCGTCGAGATCGGTGGCCAGGTACTCAAAGGCGGTTCGGGTGTAATAGTCGAGGCCGCGAACCAGCCTTCCGTCTTCTCGAAACGGGATCTCGAGCCGGCCGAGAGCGGTCTTGACCTCGTCGTAGTGGGCGGCGCACGGTTCACAGAGATGGTCCTTCATGGCGGGGGCCTCGATCAGAACCGGGGCACAGACCTTGCAGTCGAGCACCCGCAGCGGATTGACCTCGATCAGCGACACCGAGTCATCACAGAGCCGGTCCCGATTCACATCGAGGAAGGAGCGAAGGAGGGTCACGTATCCGGGGCGGCACACCTCGTCTCCGAGCGAGTTGAGGACCACCTCCAATCCCGGCACCGAAACCGCGGTCAGGAAGCGATAACCGAGCTCGATCACCTCGGCATCGGCGGCCGGTCCCTCCACATCGAGGTATTCCACCCCGACCTGCCAGAACTGACGGCGTCGTCCCGCCTGCGGCCGCTCGTAGCGGAACATCGGCCCGGAGTAGGCGCCTTTCCAGGCGCCCTTCTCCCCCGAGTCGAGGAAGGCACGGACCACGCCTGCGGTCCCTTCCGGGCGCAGGGTCACCGACCGCCCCCCGCGATCGGCGAAGGTGTACATCTGCTTCGTGACGACCTCGGTGTCGTCGCCAACACCCCGCTCGAACAGCTCGGTCGATTCGAAGATCGGCGTGATGACCAGCGGGTACCCGAAGCGATCCGCCCAGACCTCCCAGTCCCGTAGCACATCGCGCCATACATGCGATTGGGGCGCGCCGATGTCATCGGTGCCCTTGGGTGGCCGAAAGCTCATGGGGCCGGAGAGGTTAGTGAGGGCCAAGAGGTTCCCCCTTCCCCGCCTGTGGCAGTATTCCCCACGCTTGGGGAGAGACGATGGGTCTCTCGTCCTCGTTCAGTTACGCCACGCGACCTCGCGCTGACCCGACTCGCCCACCTCGTCGTAGCGACGAGTTTCGAGGCACGCGTCACCGTCGGGATCGCAATCCACGACACTGGTGACGGTCGTTCCGACCGGCCGGCAATCTGGACGACCCGGCCATCGACTTCCCTCAGGGCACCCAAAGTCGTCGAGTTGCTGGCACCCCAGGAGCAGCATCGAGGCGAGCAACACCGCCAGCGCCGCAGACCTCCAATCCATGACCTCAAACTAACCCCAGTTGTTGGCGACTCCCTGAGATGACCGGAATCTCCACCAAGGTCAACCAAGGCCATGTTCATGCGGCGACGAACGCCCAGCGAGAAGGTCGCGGTGACAATCGCAACCGCGGCGGCGGTCTGGGTCTCAGGTGCAACGTCGTTCTACGGCTCCGGCGGCATCAATACCTCCGACCCGCTCTAGATGCGCTCCCACTCCCCCCGGAACGGGTTGTCAGCCCGCTCCTTCCCGATCGTCGTCTCCGGGCCGTGACCGGGCAGGACCCTGGTCTCGTCGGGCAGAGTCATCACCCGCTCTCGCATCGAGGCCATCAGGTCAGCCCACGAGCCCCTCGGCAAGTCGGTCCGTCCAACACTTCCTGCAAACAACTGGTCGCCTGAGAACAAGGTCTCCTGGTCTTCGACGTAGAAGCAACAGTGGCCCGGTGTGTGTCCCGGAGTCTGGCGGACCTCGATGGCGAGCCCTGCCAGACGGAGGAGGTCACCATCGGACAAACCATCGAACTTGTCCGGGACGTCGTAGACACCGGGTGGGATCATGCCGAACATGGCTCTCACCTGCTCGGTCGGGTGAAGTGTCAGGAAGTCGTCATCGGGGTGGACGTACACGGTGGCCCCATGCGTCCGAGCCAGCTGACCACTTCCACCGGTGTGATCGACGTGTCCGTGGGTGAGGAGAACGGCAGCCAGGGAGAGATCGTGCTCGACGAGCACCGCCCCGATACCGTCCGGGTCGGGCGGAGCATCGACCACGACGGCGGGCCCGCCCCGCTCCTCGGCCACGACGAAGGCGTTGGTCTCCGCCAGCCAGGCCGGCATCCGGATGATGAGCATCAGGAGGAAGGGTCGGTGGCAAGGCGGAAAGCCGAGAACACCCCGTCGACACCGCGCAGGTCGGCCAGCAACTTGGGGAGCTGGCTCGGGTCGGAGAGCTCGACCTCGTAGCGCAGGATGGCGACACGGTCCTCACCGGTATTCGTCGAAGAGGCGGTGATGTTGCCCCCGGTGTCGCTGACCACGCTGGTCACGTCCCTGAGGAGACGGGTCCGGTCGAGCGCTTCGACCTGGATCCACACCACGAATGCGGCCGTCGCCTGCGGGGGCCAGGAGACGTCGACGGTCCGCTCCCGCCGCTCAGAGAGGTAGGAGACATTGGTGCACTCGGCCCGATGCACAGATACGCCGCGCCCGACGGTCACGTAGCCGACGATCTCATCGCCAGGCACCGGGGAACAACACCGGGCGAGGTGAATGAGCATGTCATCCTGACCCTCGACCACGACCTGGGCCGTGTCGAACGAGCGACGACGCCGGGGCTGGAAGAAATCATCTTCGACCTCGGGGTTGATCAGTCGCGACAGCCGGGTCGCCACGGAGTCGATCGAAACCGTTCCCTCGCCGAGGCCGACCTGCAGTGCTTCGACGTCCTTCTGCCCAAGCTCCGCCGAGATCGACTCGAGAAGACGCTCCTTCTCCGCAGCCGACAGAGTCGAAGCCTCACGTTTGAACAGCGTCTGCACCGCCTCTTTGCCCTCGGAGAGTGCCTGGTCGCGTCTCTCCTTTGTGAACCACTGCTTGATCTTGGATTTGGCACGGCCGGTGCGGACGAACGCGAGCCAATCCCGACTCGGCCCGGCCTCCATCGCCTTCGACGTCAGCACTTCGATGATGTCTCCCGACTGGAGTCGTGTGGACAGCGGGACCAGCCTCCCGTTCACCTTGGCCCCGACGCAACGGTGACCAACCTCGGTGTGCACCGAGTAGGCAAAATCGATGGCCGTCGAACCGGCAGGCAGAGGCTTCACGTCGCCTCCCGGCGTGAGGACGAACACCTCGTCCTGATAGAGGTCCAGTTTGAGGTTGGCCAGGAACTCCTCAGGGTCCTCGTCCCCACCCCAGGAGATGAAGTCCATCCGGGGCAGCTGTCCTGCCTCGCCTTCCTTGTATCTCCAGTGGGCCGCGATCCCCGCCTCGGCGCGTTGATGCATTTCCTCGGTGCGGATCTGGACTTCGAGGGGTTTGCCGTCGGGGCCGATCACCGTGGTGTGAAGCGACTGGTAGAGGTTGATCTTGGGCATTGCGATGTAGTCCTTGAAGCGCCCGGTGACCGGGACCCAATGACTGTGGATCAGGCCCAAGGCGGCGTAGCAGTCGCGCATGGTGGGGGTTGTGATCCGGATCCCGATGAGGTCGTGGATGTCCTCGAACGGCCGGTTCTGCTCTCGCATCTTGCGGTAGATCGAATACTGGTGCTTGGGGCGACCGGTGACTTCGGCTTCGATACCGGAATCGGCCAGGATGCCCGCGACCTCTTCGATCATCTTCTCGATGAACGCCTCCCGCTCGGGGGCCCGTTCCGCCAGTTTGGCCTGGATCTCGGCGTTGGGACCGGGGTAGAGAATGGCAAAGCAGCGGTCCTCGAACTCGTGTTTGATCTCCTGGACCCCGAGACGATGGGCAAGGGGGGCATACACGTCGAGGGTTTCCTGGGCCACCCGACGTTGCTTCTCGTCACGGAGGGCATGGACCGTGCGCAGGTTGTGAAGACGGTCGAACAACTTGATGATGAGCACCCTGACGTCCTGTGCCATCGCCACCACCATCTTGCGGATCGTCGCGGCTTGGGCTTGCTCCCGGTTCGAGTAGCGAACCCGGTCCAGCTTGGTCACCCCATCGATGAGACGGGCGATCTCGTCTCCGAACTGCAACGAGAGATCGCTCAGGGTGAGCGACGTGTCCTCCACCGTGTCGTGGAGAAGGGCGGCGGCCAACGTGGGCTCGTCGAGCCCGTATTCGGCCAACATGTGAGCCACCGCCACCGGGTGGGTGATGTAGGCGTCACCGGTCTTTCGGACCTGTCCGTGGTGGGCCTCGGCCGCAACCTCGTAGGCCCTTCTCAGCAGCCCGGTGTCGCTATCGGGGTGATGGTCCGCGAAGGCAGTGACGACATCTTCGAATGTCGCCTGAATCCGGTCAGTCGTAGGTGACGAGGGCATGTAGAGGTACACCATCCAGCATCTGGGCGCCATCCAGGAAGGCGAGCTCGATGAAGACAGAGATTCCGATCACATCGGCGCCGATCTTCCTCAACAACCGTATTGCGGCAGCCGCTGTTCCCCCGGTTGCGATCACGTCGTCGACGAGGAGGACCCGCTCTCCGCGTTGGGCGGAGTCGGTGTGGATCTCGAGGGCATCGGTTCCGTACTCCAGCGTGTAATCCTCTCGTACGGTCTCATACGGCAGCTTGCCCGGCTTCCGCACCGGGATGAACCCGGCGCCGAGGCGATCGGCCACCGGCGTCGCCAGGGTGAAGCCACGAGCTTCGATCCCGGCCACCTTGGTGACCCCGCTGTCGCGAAACGGCTCGGCCATGGCATCGACCAGTGCCGCGAATGCCGGCCCGTCGGCCAGGACCGGGGTGATGTCCTTGAAGACGACCCCCGGCTCGGGAAAGTCTGGAATGTCGCGAATCAGCGAAGTGAGTTGTTCCACCCGGGGAGTCTACGGCCGGATCAGCTGGATTCGGGCTCTGTCTTGTCCGGTCCCACGCGCGTGCCGATGGCCTTCCGGGACACCCGGATCCGTCCCTCTTCGACCCTGAGCACGACGCTGTCCTCGTCCACGGACACGACGGTCCCGTGGATTCCGCCGATCGTCCGCACCTCTTCGCCGGGGCTCAGTGACTCGGAAAGGGCCTGCTGATTCTTGGCACGCTGACGTTGCGGCCTGATGATGAAAAGCCAGAAGACGACGACCATCAGCCCGAGGAAGAGCAACGATGGCAGCGGGCTCGAGGCGGCCTCTTGAGCAAGGACGACGTGGGTCACTTGATCCTCCCAATCGGGTGAAATCGACCGGCGGAGGTTAGGCCGCGGGAAGCGTCTACAGCGAACCGCCGGAGCGGTTACGGGCCACTACGGCAACGAATTCGCCGAACCTGGCCTCTCCGATCGCCTGGCGTGCATCGGAGATCAGATCGAGGGTGTAACGCAGGTTGTGGATGGTGAGCAGCCGGTGGGCGGAGAACTCCTTCATCCGCACCAGATGCCTCAAGTACGCCCGGCTGTACGTGGCGCACGTGGGGCAGTTGCATCCGGGGTCGATGGGCCTGTCGTCGGCTTCGAATTCGGCGTTGCGGAGGTTGAAATCGCCGGCTCGGGTCAGCACCTTGCCATGACGGGCGAGCCGCGTCGGGAGGACGCAGTCGAACATGTCCGCCCCCCGGGCAATGGCCTCGAGGAGACCTGTCGTGTCACCGAGCCCCATGACGTAGCGGGGCTTTCCCTCGGGCAACTCGGCGAAGCTGGCCTCCAGAGCCAGGTTGCGCTCCTCCACGCCCTCACCGACATAGAGCCCGCCGATCCCGAATCCGGGGAAACCGAGCGCCGCGGTTTGGGCTGCGCTCTTCGCCCTCAGGTCGGGGTCGACACCTCCCTGCACGATGCCGAACAGGGCCTGGTCGGGCCGGGTGTGAGCTCGGAGGCATCGCTCGGCCCATCGCAGCGTCCGCTCCATCTCCAGTTCCACCACCTCTGTCGGCGCGGGGAGACCGACACAGACGTCCAGCACCATGGCAATGTCCGGCCCCAGGTCCTCCTGGGCCGTCATCGCCCCTTCCGGGGTGAGACTCACGAGCGATCCGTCGTAGACCGAGCGAAACCTGGCGCCCTCCTCATCGATCACGGGCTCGAGCGAGAAGATCTGGAACCCGCCCGAGTCGGTGAGGATCGGACCATCCCACGCCATGAACTCGTGAAGCCCGCCGAGCCTGGCGATCAAGCCGGCCCCCGGTCGGAGCATGAGGTGATACGTGTTTGCAAGCACGATGTCGGCGCCCACCCCGGTCAGATCCCGACTGTCCACGGCTCTGACCGCCCCTCGGGTTCCGACAGGCATGAAGGCCGGGGTAGGGATCCGGCCGTGGGGAGTGTCGAGCCAGCCGGCCCGGGCCTTTCCGTCCCGAGCCCCCAGGGTCCAGCTCACCGCGCTCATAGCCCCGATTATGGGCGATCGCGCTCGGCATACATGGCGTCGCCAAACGACAGGAACCGATAGCCCCGGTCGAGGGCGGTCTGATAGGCCTCCCGCCACCGATCCCCCATGAACGCCGCGACCAGGACGACGAGGGTCGAACCCGGGACGTGGAAGTTGGTGATGAGGGTGTCCACCACCTGGAACCGGTCGCCCGGCTTGAGAAAGAGGTCGGTGTCAGCGGTCCCCGCCTCGACGGTCCCGGCCTCGGTCGCAAATGTCTCCAGTGTGCGAACCACTGTGGTACCCACCGCGACCACTTTGCCACCCTTCGCCCGGGTGCGATCGACCGCCTCGGCAGTCCTCTCCGGGACCGAGCACCACTCCCGGTGCATCTCATGGTCCTCGATCCGTTCGGCAGCGATCGGGCGAAAGGTGTCGAGCCCTACGTGGAGGTCCACCGATGCGATGGCGATCCTCCGTTCGCTGAGACCGCTCACCACCTGCGGCGTGAAATGGAGCCCGGCGGTCGGTGCCGCCGCGGAACCCGTTGCCCGGGCGAACATCGTCTGATAACGGGCGCGGTCTGCGAGGGTCCCTCTGAAGTATGGAGGAAGTGGGATCTCCCCGGCCGCGGTAATCGCCGCCTCGACGTCCGGAGCATCCAACTCCACGACCACCATGCCATCGGACGGTCCTTCTACGAGCTCGGCGGTGAGCCCCTGGAACTGGATCACAATCCCGGGTCGCAGCCGGCGCGAGGGGCGGGCCAGCGCCTCCCACAGCCCGTCGGGTCGAGCGCGGAGGAGAAGCAATTCGACTTGTCCCCCGCTGTGCTGGCGTCGACCCACCAGCCGGGCCGCCCTTACCCTGGTCTCGTTGACCACCACCAGGTCTTCGGGTTGGAGCAGGAGCGGCAAATCGAGAAAATGGTGATCGGTCGAGTCCCGGGTGTCGAGGAGCCGGGCATCGTGCCGGGGCTCTATCGCCGCCTGGGCGATCGATGATTCCGGCAATGAGTACTTGAAATCATCGACCCGCATCGAGGCCAAAGGCTATCGGTGGCGAGGAGGCGGCGTTCGCATGTGGGACCGGTCCACGCCTAGAGCAGCGTCCCTTGAGAATCAGCCGGTGGGTCGACCCCGAGATGGGTATAAGCCCGGGCCGTCGCCATCCGGCCACGTGGTGTTCGCTTTAGCAGCCCGGATTGCAGGAGAAACGGCTCGTAGGCGTCCTCCACCGTCTCCGGCTCCTCGCCGACGGCGATGGCGAGGGTGGAAAGCCCGACCGGCCCGCCACCGAACCTCTCGATTATCGACACAAGGATCGAGCGATCCACCTTGTCCAGACCGAGATCGTCGACCTCGAATACCGACAGCGCGTCCTCGGCGACCTGAGTGTCGATGACACCAGACGCACGCGCCACCGCGAAGTCCCTGACCCGGGCCAGAAGTCGGTTGGCGATACGTGGAGTCGATCGACTGCGACGGGCAATGATCGCGGCGGCGGCGTCCGAGATGTCGACGTCGATGATCCCCGCCGAACGGCGAATAATCACAGCCAGATGCTCCGGCTCGTAGTAGTCGAGCTTCTCCTCGATGCCGAAGCGGTCCCGAAGTGGGGCGGTGACGGTGCCCTTGCGGGTCGTGGCACCGACCAGGGTGAAACGGGGCAGGTCGAGGCGGATCGACTGGGCGGTTGGCCCCTTGCCGAGCACGATGTCCAATTGGAAGTCCTCCATGGCGGGATAGAGCACCTCTTCCACCGCCCGAGGGAGCCTGTGGATCTCGTCGATGAAGAACACGTCGCCAACATCGAGATTGGACAAAATGGCGGCCAGATCGCCGGGCCGATCGAGAGCCGGGCCCGAGGTCACCCGCATCTTGACCTCGAGCTCATAGGCGATCACCCCGGCAAGGGTGGTCTTGCCCAGACCCGGGGGCCCGGAGAAGAGGACATGGTCCAGGGGCCGACCCTGCTTTCGGGCCGCTTCGAGCGAGATGCGGAGACGCTCCCGCACCTGATCCTGGCCGATGAACTCATCGAGTCGCTTCGGCCGAAGCGTGATCTCCTCTTCGGATTCGAGAGTCGGATTGAGCAAGGAGTCTTCCCTCATGGCTATCCCCGTGCCAGGGCCCGCAGGGCGGTCTTGATCTGATTCTCGATGCTCGAATCCGGGTCGACCTCGCTCATGACGCCATTGATCTCATCCGTGGTGTAGCCCAGGCCCTCCAGTGCCTGACGGACCGTCACCGTGCTTGGCGAACCGACCACGTCGGGATCGATCCCGGCCAGTTTCGGCGCCAGCTCGAGGACGATCTTCTGCGCACCCCGCTTCCCGACCCCGGGCACGACGGTGAGGGCGTCGGCATCTTCGGTGACGATGGCGCGCACGATCTCCTGGTGGCTCATGCTGCCGGAGATGGCCATCGCCAGCTTGGGACCGACACCACCTGCCCCGAGCAGGACGCGGAACAGGTCCCGGTCCGGCTCGGAGCCGAACCCGTAGAGACTCATCTCGTCCTCTCGAACATGGGTATGGGTGTGTACCACCACCTCCTCACCCAGTCCGGGCAGGTCGGCGAGGCCACGCGGGGTGAGGGTGACCTCGTAACCCACGCCACCGACCTCGATCGAGGCGACGTCCCCGCGTCGGGAGACGAGCACACCGCGGAGCCGGCCGATCATCGAAAAGCCTCCCCCATCCCCGGCTTCGCCGGTACTCCCCCCTTCAGAGGGAGAGACATCTCCAACGGAGCGGCCCGCAGGTGACAGAGTGCAATGGCCAGGGCGTCGGCAGCATCCGCCGGCTTGGGAGGCTCCGACAGCCTGAGGAGGCGGGCCACCATCTGCTGGATCTGGGCCTTCGAAGCGGTCCCGTCGCCGGTGATGGCCGACTTGACCGCGGTCGGGGCGTATTCAGAGACCGGGAGCCCGGCCCGGCCGGCGACGAGGAGGGCAACGCCCGAGGCCCGGCCCACCGAGATGGCGGTCTGCAGATTCTGGTTGGTGAACACCGATTCCAGAGCCACCGTGTCGGGTCTGGAGTCGGCGATGATCTGGGTCAAACCCTCGAACAACTCCGCCAGCCGGTCAGTCGTCGGAGCATTTGGATCGGTCCTGATCACCCCGGCCAGGACGGCGGTCGGCGGGTGCCCGCCCTCCACCACCCCATACCCGGTGGCCGACAGGCCAGGATCGATGCCGAGCACGAACATATGTTTGGTGAGGTTAGGCAACCCGACCCGGGATTCCGACGATTTCCCGGCTGGGCACCGGCCTCCTGCAACCGAACGAAAGCCGTGCCGGACGCGCCTCACCGCCCACGATCTCGAAATCAGGAGACGAGACGGTGCC
This sequence comes from Acidimicrobiia bacterium, assembly GCA_050742015.1. GTDB lineage: Bacteria > Actinomycetota > Acidimicrobiia > Spongiisociales > ZC4RG35 > JARDZU01. The sequence goes on along the minus strand of JBOGEV010000014.1, from coordinate 52,012 downwards.
GCCACCAACCGGGGCATGAGTCGCATGTCTCGAACCTGGACTCGATCGACTCGCCCGAGAGGAACGCCTCTCCGTCGAATCGGTCGAGGACTCCGATCAACCGGCCCTCAGGGTCGGATACGAGCACCGACTCGGTTTCCTTGGCCTTCATCCGCTCCAGGAGGGGTACGAGCATCGACCCGGGTCGTACGGTCGACGGCCCGAGACGCATCACCTCTCCGACCAAGGTCTCGTCAGCCGCATCCCAACTCTCCTTGCGCATGACACCGAGGACGATGCCCGGCTCATTGACCACGATCACCTGGGTGCCATTGCCGAGCAGGCTCCTGGCCCGGCCCACAGTGTCGTCTGGCCCGCAATTGGGGGGATCGACCGTGATCGCATCGGCCACGATCGCCCCGCGCGCTTCACTGCCTTCGATGGGGAGCCCGGATTCCTGCCAGTCCTGCCGGCCGGCGTCATAGTCGTAGACCGCGCTGAAACCCAGATCTTCGAGCCGCCACGCGGCTCGTGCGCTCATGTCTCAGAGATGGTCATGGCAATAGACGACTATGGGATCGCCCTTTGCGAATCCGGCGACCGATCCCGCATCCAGCTCTCTGAGCCACAGCCCGGCCGACCCGGCGATCCGTAGCTGGTGGTGCTCGTCGGGCGACAGCACGTCCACGATTGGCGCCCCGAGCTCAGCCAGGCGAAGCACATGTTCGCGGTCGACGGTTGCCGGCACCGGCTACGCCACCGTACGCGAGGACCTGGCCGCCCGGTAGATCAACAAGGCGATGACGGCACCCACGATGGAGCCGATGATCCCGGCGGCTGAGACATCCCATTGCGCGTCAAACAGCAAGTTCCCGAGGAAGCCGCCGACCAACGACCCGATGAGCCCGAGCACGAGGGTGCCGAGTATTCCCATCGGGTCCGAGCCGGGGACCAGGGCGCGAGCGATGAGCCCAGCGATCAGGCCGACGAGCAACCAAATCAGGATTCCCATTTTCTCTACCTCCGAGTGGTTGGGTGTTGCCTTCTTACCCCTCCTCCAAAACCAGGAAACGATCCAGGCCGCACGGGGATGAGGGTCATGTCTAGGGTTTGCGGCGAGTCCGGAGGAAGGAGCGCACATTGGACTGGCTCTCAACGCTCATCGGAGCACTGATCGGTGGCATCATCATCGGACCGCTGGCTCGACTCGTGCTACCCGGCAAGCAGAACATCTCGATGGTTATGACCATCCTCATCGGTGCCGCCGGCGCGCTCTTGGGCGGCCTGATCGCGGACTGGGTTGGTGTCGGCGATACTTCCGGCATCGACTGGATCAAGCTCGCGATTCAGGTAGCCGTAGCCGCTGTGCTGGTGCTCATCTATGGATCGATGGCGGGACGGACCGCTGGAGGAACCACGGCAACCACCGGAGGCCCCCCACCCCAGCCTTGATCAGACTTCTTCGAGCGCCTTCTCCATGACATCGTCATCGATGTCGTAGTTGGAGAAGACGGCCTGCACGTCGTCCAAGTCGTCCAAAGCGTCGATCAAACGCAGAAGTTTTCGCGCCTCGCCTTCTCCAACAGGGACGGTGCTCGATGGAAGCTGCGTGACGTCCGCCGTCTCCACATCGAGACCGGCTTCGTCGAGGGCCGAGCGCACCTGCTGCAGTTCACCCGGCGACGTGATCACCTCGAACCAGCCGTCACCCGACTCGCGGATGTCCTCGGCGCCCGAGTCCAGGGCGACGAGCATCACGTCGTCTTCGTCGCCTCGCACTTCGATCAGGCCCTTCTGGCTGAACAGATAGCCCACCGAGCCCGGCTCCCCGAGGTTGCCCCCGCTCCGGGTGAACGTGGACCGGACGTCGGAGGCAGCTCGGTTGCGGTTGTCGGTGAGGATCTGCACATATAGGGCGACACCCCCCGGACCGTAGCCCTCGTACCAGACCTCCTCGTAATGGGCCCCTTCGACCTCGCCGGTGCCGCGTTTGACCGCACGATCGATGTTGTCGTTGGGCATCGAGGCAGCTTTTGCCTTGAAGATGGCAGTGGCCAAGGTCGGGTTGAAGTCGGGATTGCCTCCACCCTCCCGCGCCGCGATCTCGATCGCCTTGGCCAGCTTGCCGAACAGCTTGCCGCGGGCCGCGTCCTGCCGGCCTTTGCGGTGCTTGATGTTGGCCCATTTCGAGTGACCGGCCATGGACTAACTCAGATCAGGTCCAGGAGCATGCGGTGGATCCGCCCGTCACCGGTGAGCTCGGGATGGAACGACGAGGCCAGGATCGCGTTCTGACGCACCATTACCGGATGCTCCTCGATCGCGGCCAGCACCTCGACATCAGAGCCCACCTTCTCGACCCAGGGGGCCCGAATGAACACGGCGTGGAATCGATCCTCGAGCCCGTCGATGTCCAGGTCCGACTCGAAGGACTCGTTCTGCCGGCCGAAGGCGTTACGGCGGACCACGATGTCGAGGACACCCAACAACGGCTGATCCCCGTCCGTTACCGCTCCGGCCAGAAGGATGAGGCCGGCGCAGGTGCCATAGGTGGGGAGGCCAGACTCGACCGCCTCCCGCAGCGGCTCGAGAAGGCCGAATCGGACCGCCATCTTCCCGATCGTGGTCGACTCGCCACCGGGGATGACCAGGGCGTCGACCGACTCGAGCTGTTCCGGCTTCTTCACCTGCCTTGCGCTCACACCGAGGTGCTCGAGGATCGTCAGGTGCTCCCGTACGTCGCCCTGCAGGGCAAGGACGCCGACGGTGGTCATGTCACCATCCCCGGGAGGCGAGACGCTCCGTGTCACCCAGGGTGTTGATCTCGATGCCGGGCATGGCCTCGCCGAGCCCGCGGGAGACCTTGGCCACGACCTCGGGCTCGTTCCAGAAGGTCGTCGCCTCGACGATGGCCCGGGCATAGGCCTCGGGGCCGGAGCTCTTGAAAATCCCCGATCCGACGAAGACACCGTCGACACCGAGCGACATCATCAATGCGGCATCCGACGGCGTGGCGATGCCGCCGGCGGCGAAGTTGACGACAGGGAGCTTGCCGGTCGACGCAACTTCCCGCACCAACTCGTGAGGAGCCGAGTGATCACGGGCCGCCGCCATGAGTTGCGCTTCGTCCATCGTGGTCAGGGCCCGCATCTGGTTGGTGACGGTCCTCATGTGACGGACTGCCTCCACCACGTTCCCCGTCCCGGCTTCGCCTTTGGTCCGAATCATGGCCGCCCCCTCCCCGATGCGACGGAGTGCCTCACCCAGGTTGCGGGCGCCACAGACGAACGGGGTGGTGAATGCCCACTTGTCGACGTGATGCTCCTCGTCCGCCGGTGTCAACACCTCTGACTCGTCGATGTAGTCGACACCGAGGGCCTGGAGGACCGCGGCCTCGGCAAAGTGGCCGATGCGGCACTTGGCCATCACCGGGATGGTCACCGCGGCCTGGATCTCCTCGATCTTGGTCGGGTCGGCCATCCGGGCCACGCCACCCTGCTTCCGGATGTCGGAAGGGACCCGTTCCAGGGCCATCACCGCGACCGCGCCGGCCTCTTCGGCGATCTTGGCCTCGTCTGCGGTTACGACGTCCATGATGACGCCGCCCTTGAGCATCTCGGCCAGGCCTCTCTTCACGCGATCGGTACCGGTTTCCACTTCTCTCTCGGCTCCATTGAGGGGAGATCCCATGGTACAGGGTCGGCGGCGATGATCTAAGAGACCACCTGCTGGTAGAGGTCGCGGTAGGCCGACCCGACGACGCTCCAGTCGAACCGCTTGGCCTCCTCTGCGCCCAGCTCCCCCAGAGCCCGTGCCTCCTCGGGGTTGCTCAGCAAGGAGGCGACCTCCTGGGCGAGCCGTTTCCCATCCCCTACCGGGACCAGCCTTCCAGCGTCCCCGATCACGGCGCGAAAAGCCGGGAGGTCGGAACAGACGACGGCGCAGCCGGCCGCCAGCCCTTCGGCAATCACGATCCCGAAACTCTCCCCGCCAGTGTTGGGAGCGACGTAGACCAGGCTGGAGGCAAGGACCCTCTTCTTCTCCCCGACGCTGACACGACCCAGGTATTCGACCCCCGGCTCGGTGACCGATCTCGTGGCGCCCATCACCTTGAGCTCCGCCTGGGGAACCTGCTCACGAACGATGGGCCAAGCCTCGAGGATCACGTCGAGCCCCTTTCGCGGCTCGTCCCGTCCCAGGAAGCACACCCGGCGATCGACCCGGCCCACCGGGAGCCGGTACGAGGAGACGTCGATCCCGTTGGGGATGATCGCGATCAGGCCCCACTCCGTCGGGATCGCCTTCGCCGCGGTGTCGCTCACTGCGGTCAGCACGGCCCTTCTCAACCTTCGGCCGATCAGTGGGGCGCGCTCGTAGGCTCCGGCCACCCAGCCACGTGGATCGGCATGAAACGTTGCGACAGTCGGCTTGTCGACCGTCAAAGCCACCCAACCGACCCAAGGCACCAGCGGCTCGTGGACGTGGACCACGTCGACATCGGCCAGGGCCCGGCGGACACGGCCCCACGACATCGGGCTCAAGGTGAGGGGAACGACAGAGTCGTTGGCCCGGATCCGGAACGGCCTTCCCGCCATCACCGTGTCGTCGTCGTGACCCGGACCGTGTGACCCATATGCACCGGCCCCGATCAGGGTCACCTCGTCACCCACCCGCCGGAGCTCGGCGGCCAACTCGATCGTGACCTGCTGCACCCCACCCGGCGCGGACAGGTCGTAGGGGCAGACCAGGCCCACCTTCATGTCAGGTCCGATCCGAGGGCCAGTTGGGCTGGACCAGATGCCATTGCTCCGGAGCGGCCCGTATCAGCGTCTCCATTTCCGCCGCCAGGGATTGAGTCATCGCAGCCACCTTCTCAGAACGGGTCCCCTCGTCGGGTATCGGAATCGCGGGTTGCACCACCACCCGATAACCGTTGTCACCGTCGAAATAGGTGGCGACAGGGAACAGGGGGGCTCCCGTCCTCAGGGCAAGGGTGGCCGGCCCCGGAGGCAAGGTGGTCTTCTCACCGAAGAACACGACCTCGACGCCTCGACCTTTCAGGTCCCGGTCGGCGAGGAGCGCCACCGCCTTGTTGTCCCGGAGAGCCGTCTCCAGCTTTCTCATGACCTCGGTACCGCCGGTCGCCAGCACGATCTCGATGCCGAACTCGGACCTCATGTCGGTGAACCAATCGGTGATCTTGCGATTGGGCAGCTTCTCGGCAACTGCGACCACCGGGACCTTCTCGGAGACGGCAACCGGCGCCGCAACCTCCCAGTTGCCGACGTGGGGAAGCCCGTAGATCATGCCGGTGCCCTGGTCGCGGGCGTCGATGATCCTCTGCAGGCCCTCCACCGCGGTATGAGTTTTGAGCTCCTCCACCCGCCTCCCCCTCACCCAGAGAGCCTCGGCGTAATAGCGGCCATAGGATCGCATGACCGACCGGGCGGCCCGTTCCGGGTCCGCTCCGTCACCCAGGACTCGTCTCATGTGGCGCTCGGCCATGTTCCGTCGTCCCCCGGCCAGGGCATGCCACACGCGGCCACCGGCCCGGCCCAACCCACGAGCAGCCGCCGCGGGGAGCAGGCCGATCAGCCCTGCGCCGAGACGTAGGGCGAGGTATCCGGGGAGGTCCTTCACTCGAATGAACGGTAGGTGTCGACGAAGCGCATCAAGGCCGTGATCCAGACCAGGACCACGAAGATCCACAACATGGGCTCGACGTATCCGGCGATCAGGCCCACGGTGAACAGGAGCACCCGTTCTGCCCGTCCCATGAGGCCACCTTTGCCGTTGAATCCTTCGACTTCGGCCCGAGACCTGATGTAGGGAACCAGCATCGCCCCGCCGATGGCGAGGATGATGAGGAGCAGGACTCCTTCGTCCCCGGTCTCCCGCGCCACTGCCACTCCGAGCCCGGCGAAGGCCGCTATCTCTCCCAATCGGTCGAAGGCGGAGTCGAGGAATGCACCCCGCGCCGTCTCGGTCCCCGAGGCGCGGGCCACCGACCCGTCGAGTCCATCGAGGATCGACCCGATCACCACGACTATCGCCCCCATGCGGAGAGCCCCGGTGGAGATCATCACCGACCCGGCGATGACTATGGCCAGCCCCACTGAGGTCATGACCGTGGGGCTCACCCCTAGGCCGGCCAGAGCCTTGCCGATTGGCTCGAGAAAACGGGTTACCCGGGGACGTACCCGCGTGTCGATCACGACGGAGGAAAGTAGCAGGCCGACCCAGTAGTCCTGGCTCCAGGCAGGGTTAGGATCGGCTCTTCGCACCAACAGGAGGTCTTGTTGTTACCCGAGAGAGTCCGCAATGTCGCCCTCGTCGGCCATGGCGGGAGCGGCAAGACAACCCTCGCCGAAGCTCTGCTCTACGTTGGCGGCGCCACAACTCGTCGCGGCTCGGTGGAGCAAGGAACGACGGTCCTCGACCATGAACCGGAGGAGATCGACCGCGGCATCTCGCTGGGCCTCGCCGTTGCCACGCTCAGTTGGAACGACCACCAGATCAACCTGATCGACTCCCCGGGATCGAGCGACTTCTCCGGGGACGCCCGGGCCGCAATTCGTGCCGCCGACCTAGCCCTCTTCGTGGTCTCGGGTGTGGACGGGATCGAGGTCCAGACCGAACAACTCTGGAAAGTCGCGGCCGACGAGGGAATACCCCGGGCGGTCGTCGTGACCAAACTCGACCGTGACCGGTCCTCCTTTCAGCGAACGCTCGACCAGCTGCGGGAGTCGTTCGGCAAGGCGATCGCCCCGATCCAGGTTCCGATCGGGTCCGAAGAAGGACTGCGTGGCCTGGTCCGGGTCGCTTCGGAGCGAGCCTATGAGTACGCGGCCGGTGACAAGACCGGCAAGGAGGTGGACCTGCCCGAAGAGGTGGAGGACCTCGTCCATAGCGCCCACACCGCCCTGGTCGAGACGGTGGTCGAGACCGACGACGAGATGATGGAGGCCTACTTCGAGGGCACGGAGCCATCTCGCGAGCAGATCGTCTCCACGATCCACGAGGGGATCGTGTCCGGTGAGATCCAGCCGGTGTTGGTCACCTCAGCGGAGAAACTCGTCGGCATCGATCTCCTCGCCGAGTTCATCGTGGACTACGGCCCCAACCCCCTAGAGCGCGCATTTCCCCCGTTGAGCGAGGGTGAGGCCTCGGCGCTCTCCGAGGGCGGGCCCGCCCTCGCCTACGTCTTCAAGTCGGTCTCGGACCCGTTCGTTGGGCGAATCTCGCTGTTTCGCATCTATTCGGGGACGGTCAAGGCCGACCAGGAGCTGGAGCTGAGCAGCGGGGGCCGGGTCAGGCTCCACAACCTGTTCAAGCTTCAGGGGAAGGAGCACAACGACGTTCCCGACCTTCCGGCTGGCGGCATCGGCGCCGTGGCGAAGATCGACAACGTGAGCGTCGGCGACACGATGCGCAGCGCCGGCAGCGGCCTGGTCATCGACAGGATCGAATACCCAAGGCCCGTGGCCGAGGTGGCGATCACGCCACGATCCCATCACGACGAGGAGAAGCTGTCGACTGCGCTGCACCGGATCGAGGAGGAGGACCCAACGCTCAGGGTCGAGCGTCGCTCCGACACCGGGGAGACGATCCTGGCCGGTCTGGGCGATACCCACCTCGATGTGACGGTGGCCCGGATCCATCGCAAGTTCGGAGTGGAAGTCGACACCTCACTCCCTGTAATCCCTTACCGGGAGACGATCACTGCCACCGCCTCCGCCGAGGGAAAGCACAAGAAGCAGTCGGGTGGGCGCGGTCAGTTCGGTGTGGCTTTCGTGAAATTCGCTCCCATGCCCCGGGGATCTGGGTACGAGTACATCGACTCGATCAAGGGTGGCTCCATCCCCCGCCAGTTCATCCCAGCCGTCGACAAAGGCATCCAGGAGGCGCTGACCAGGGGCATCATCGCCGGATACCCGGTCATCGACATCTCGGCGGAGGTCTATGACGGGAAGTACCACGCAGTCGACTCCGACGAGATGTCGTTCCGCATGGCGGGGATCCAGGCTCTCCGGTCGGCGACGCCCGAGTTGAAGGCGATCTTGCTGGAACCGGTGATGAGAGTCACCGTCACCGTCCCCGAGGATCATCTCGGCGACGTCATGGGCGACATCAACTCAAAACGGGGCAGGGTCCTGGGAATGGAGGGCGAGGGCACCCTCAGAGCGGTGGTAGCCGAAGTCCCGATGGCCGAGATTCAGCAATATGCGGCCGAGCTGCGATCATTGACCTCAGGAAGAGGCAGCTTCGAAGTCGCATTCGACCACTATGCAGAAGTCCCGCACAACGAGGCGCAGCAGGTGATAGCTGCGGCCAACTCCTCGGACGACTGACCTGGCATAGGAAGGACTGGAATGGCTGACGCGGTCATCCGCTTTGGAGACAGGGAAGAGCGCCTCGATGTGATCGAGGGCGTCGAGGGTGACCTAGCCGTCGACATCAGCCGTCTCCGCAGCGAACTCGGTCTCACCACCATCGACCGCGGCTTCGGAAACACGGTCGAGAGTGTCTCCGGCGTGTCCTTTGTCGGTGGCGAGGAAGGTGTCCTTCACTACCGGGGCTACCTAATCGAGGAGCTCGCCGAGCACTCGAGCTTCCTCGAGGTGGCCTACTTGCTGCAGTACGGCGAGCTGCCCACGAGAAGCGAGCTGGAGGCGTACCAGGAGTCGATCTCACACCACACCCTCATCCGCGAGGACATGAAGAGCCTCTTCGAGGCCTTTCCCCACGACGCCCATCCCATGCAGATCCTCGCCTCGGCCACCTCCGCCCTGGCCACCTACTACCCGGATGCGTTGGACCCCCACGACGAGGAGGCAATCGACATCAGCGCCCGGCGACTGATCGCCAAGACGCCGACGATGGTCGCCTGGTCCTACAAGTACTCGGCTCACCAGCCCTACGTCTACCCGAGGAACGATCTGGGTTACCTGGCCAACTTCTTGCACATGATGTTCTCGGTGCCGGCCGAGCCCTACACGGCTGATCCGGTCGTGGCCCGCGCTCTCAACATGCTCCTCGTGCTGCATGCCGATCACGGTCAGAACTGCTCGACTTCTGCGGTCCGGCTGGTCGGGTCCGGCGAGGCCAACATCTTCAGCTCGGTCGCCGCCGGCATCCATGCCCTCTCTGGCCCACGCCATGGTGGGGCCAACCAGGAAGTGCTCGAGATGCTCGAGGAGATCGTCTCCGCCGGTGGCGATGTCGACCCCTTCGTCGCCAGGGCCAAGGACAAGGACGACAAGTTCCGGTTGATGGGATTCGGTCACCGGGTCTACAAGAACTTCGACCCTCGGGCGAGGATCATCAAGAAGGCGGCCGACGACGTGCTCCACGCCCTGAAGATCGAGGACGACCCACTACTCGATGTCGCCCGGCAACTCGAAGAAGTGGCCCTCTCCGATGACTACTTCGTCGAACGCAAGTTGTACCCCAACGTCGACTTCTACTCAGGGATCATCTACCGGGCGATTGGATTCCCCACCGACATGTTCACCGTGCTCTTCGCGCTGGGTCGGCTGCCGGGATGGATCTCACAGTGGCGAGAGCTCCTCGCCGACCCGAGCACCCGCATCTTTCGGCCTCGCCAGGTGTATTCGGGCCACGAACGTCGGCCCTACGTCCCGATGGACCAGCGGTAAGGCGACTAGAGCGCTTCCAGGGCCTCCACGTAGGGCTCTTGGGCCACCTCGCCGGAAACCGCGTCGACGACCACCAGGGCGCGTTGGTCAGGGGGTTCCTCCGCTGAGTAGAGGACCACGCTCCAACGGGGGCGGGAACGGATTCCGTGAAAAGTGACTGCGGCCGAAGCGTGCCCGACGGGGAAATCGACGGCGGACCCGGCGATGGCGAGGGCTTTGGCCTCTTCGACTTCGAGCGGCCAGGCCGAGGCAAAGTTCCAGGAAGCGAGACCGACCAGGCCGAGTGCGGGCAGCCATCCACCATCGATGACCAGCATCGTCACCACGGCGGCCGCCACGAAGACCAGGCCGGCGACATTGCGTCGGGTCGGCTGGGGGAATCGATAGGGCCCGATCACATTGGAGTCGAGCTCCTCCTCGATGGCCAGCGAATCAGCCAGGCCCCGGTCGATGTGGATCCCGGAGCGGTCGACGCGCGACTCGTCTCGATCACTCATGAGCCCGGTGCCTTGGCCATCTGGGCGAGCCGGTTGGTCGCCTCGATCAGCTCCACTCCCCGCGTGTCCCGTTCCTCGCCGTAGAGACGCAGACCGACGGTGGAGTTGGCGACGTCGTCGTCGCCGACCACGATCACAGCCGGATGCTTCTGGGTCAGCGCCTTACGGATCTTGTCTCCAACCGTGTCGTCGGAGACGTCCACCTCGACGCGAAGGCGAGCGTCCCGTAGCCGCTCGGCCACCGAATCCGAATACTCGTGATGTCGGTCGGCGACAGGGATGATGGTGACCTGAACCGGAGCCAGCCACATGGGTAGGGCCCCGGCATGATGCTCGATCAGCACTCCCATGAACCGCTCCAGTGAGCCGGCCTTGGCGCAATGGATCATGTAGGGCCGCCGGCTGACGTTGCCGGCGGCGGCGTACTCCAACTCGAAGCGCCCCGGCAGCAGAAAATCCAACTGGATGGTGGACAATTGCCAGCTGCGACCGATGGCGTCCTTGACATGCATGTCGATCTTCGGGCCGTAGAAGGCACCCTCACCCACCGCCACCCGGTATTTGACTCCGGCTTGAACCAGGGACTCGGCCAGCGCCTTTTCGGCGAAATCCCAACGGTCCTGCTCACCTTCCGGCGCCTTGTCGGGCTGGGTGCTCAGTTCTGCCTCGAACTCGGTGAACCCGGCGTCCCTAAGCCAGGTCAGAACGAAGTCGAGGTGCATTGCCAGTTCCGGTGCGAGCTGCTCCTCGGTGCAGAACGTGTGTGAATCGTCTTGCGTGAAGCCCCGGGCCCGCAGCAACCCGTGGACCACACCCGACTTCTCATACCTGTACACCGCTCCGAGCTCGGAGAGCCGGATGGGCAGGTCTCGGTAGGACCGGGGCCGGCTCTTATAGATCAGGATGTGGAACGGGCAGTTCATCGGCTTGACCCGGTACTCCTGATCGTTGTCCAGCTCCATCCCCGGGAACATGAACTCGGCGTAGTAGTCGAGGTGGCCCGAGGTCCACCACAGGTCGGATTTGGCTAGATGTGGGGTGAACACGAATTCGAAGCCATAACGCTCGTGGAGCTCCCGGCTGTGGTCCTCGACCAGCTTGCGCAACATTCCCCCCTTGGGATGCCAGACCACGAGGCCTGAGCCCAGCTCGGAGGGGAAGCTGAACAGATCGAGCTCGGCGCCGAGTCGCCGATGATCCCGCTTCTCAGCCTCCTCGAGACGGGTGAGATAGGCATCCAGGTCCTTGGCGGACGACCAAGCCGTGCCGTAGATCCGCTGCAATTGGTCCCTTTTCTCATCGCCCCGCCAATACGCGCCCGAGCTGCGGAGCAGCCTGACCGCCGGGATCCGGCCGGTGGAGGGGAGATGTGGGCCCCTGCAGAGATCGACGAAGTCCAGGTTCTTGTAGACGGTGACGTCTTCGCCCCGCCTCACCTCGCTGGGCTCGACGCTCTCGATGATCTCCGTCTTGAAGGGATGCGAAGTGAACATGGAGATGGCTTCGTCCCGGGACAGAGCGACCCGCTCGAAGGGTTGGTCCTCGTCGATGATCGCCTTCATCCGGCTCTCGATGCGCTCCAGATCCTCGGGGGTGAACGGCTCGTCGACCTTGAAGTCGTAGTAGAAGCCGTCTTCGATTGCGGGCCCGATAGCAAAGGTCGAGCCTTCGTAGAGGTCGAGAACCGCCTGGGCGAGGACGTGCGCCGACGAGTGACGCAAGATGTCGAGCCCCTCGTCGCTGTCGAGGGTGATGACGGCGAATTCACCGGAATGGTCCAGGGGCCGGTCCAGATCACGCAGCTCCCCGTTCACCTTCACTGCCACGGCCGCCGAGGCGAGGCGGGGCCCGATCGACGCCGCGACCTCCCGACCGGTGATGCCGTCGGGATGCTCCACCGTCGTTCCATCTGGATAACGAAGCTCTAGTGACAACGGGTTATCTCGCTAGCCTGGGGGACGGGCAAAAGGCTAACTGCCCGAGTATCGCAACGAACCGGCCACACGGTCACAAGGGGATAAGACGGTATGGATGCCAGAGAGCTCGTTACGAAGCTGCACCCAAACGCGTTGGTCAGGGAGCTGTCCTCCGGGGCAAACAAGGTGTTCCGGGTCATAGATGGGGACCAGAGCACGATCGTGAAGGTGTACCCGGTGTCGTCGCGGGAACGTCGGGAACGTCATGCGCTCGAAGCCCTCGCCGCAGTGCCGTCCGTGCCCCGAATCATCAACCATGGGACCCAGGGTGAGATGGCGTGGCTCAAGATGAACGATGCCGGCCACTGGAACCTGTCCAATCTGCCCAAGAACCTCGACTCGGTCGAGGCAGCCGGAGCCGCCCTGCGCGACATCCACGACTCGAAGGCACAGATCACGAATCTGGCCGCCGGCATCGACTCCGACTACGTGCTCAGCCACTACCGCTCGACGATCGAGCGCCTCGGCCGCTATCGACGGAGGTTCGGGATGGACCAGGCGGTGCTGGACAAGGCCCTAGAGCTCGAGCCGCCCCTGGCAACGGCCCCCACGCCCTCACACACCAAGCCGACCCTGTCCAAGTTCATCGTCAACGAGGGCGGCGCGATCACCCTCGTCGACTGGGAGTGGGCGACACTGGCTCCCCCGGAGTGGGACCTGACACTGGCCGTTTGGCGTCTCGCCGCCCGGATCGGCGAGGACGCTGCTGCCGCCTTCCGCAAGGGATACGGGGCCGAGCTCCCCGAGAGCCGGTACCGGCCCTGGGTGGCCTATCACTCGGCCATGATGATGCTCGAAGCGGCCGAGGTGCGCGAGGGACGTCTCGGGGACCTCGGCTATCTCGTCGACGACCTGACCGAAGCCGTCATCGGGACGTGACTGTTAGTTGTGAGGGGGGACGACCCCCCTCCGACCCCCCGCCCACGGCCAGGTCCCCACAACCACCCTGAACCCGGCGGGCGCCACCCCTCCGACCATACGAGGGAGGAACCGGGTTCAACGGTCACATGTGAGGGGGAAAGTGTCGCATCTGTTTCTCCCCCCTTTAAGGGGGGAGAACCGGCGAAGCCGGGGGGCGAGCGGGACATCCGGGCCATGAGTGTTGAATGGGGCCGTGAAGAAGATCGGGTTCCTGTCGTTCGGCCACTGGTCGCCGTCTCCGATGTCGCAGACGCGAAACGCTTCGGACGCCTTGCTTCAGTCGATCGACCTGGCCGTGGCGGCTGAGGAGTTGGGGGCCGACGGCGCGTTCTTCCGTGTCCATCACTTCGCTCGGCAACTCGGCTCGCCCTTCCCCCTACTCGCCGCGGTGGGTGCCCGAACCAGTCGCATCGAGATCGGCACGGCTGTGATCGACATGCGCTACGAGAACCCCCTCTACATGGCGGAGGATGCCGGCGCGGCAGACCTCATCGCCGGCGGGAGGTTGCAGCTCGGGATCTCGCGTGGATCGCCCGAGCAGGTCATCGACGGTTGGCGCTATTTCGGATACGCGCCTGCTGAGGGAGAAACCGACGCGGACATGGCGCGCAAGGGCGCCGAGGTGTTCCTCCGGGTAATCGAGGGTGGCGGGTTCGCCCAGCCCAACCCGCAACCGATGTTCGCCAATCCGCCGGGTCTGTTGAGGACCGAGCCGTATTCGGAGGGACTTCGGGAACGCATCTGGTGGGGCTCAGGCTCGAACGCGACCGCCCGCTGGGCCGCCGAGATGGGCATGCACCTGCAGAGCTCGACCCTGAAGGACGACGAGACCGGGAAGCCTTTTCACGTCCAACAGGCGGAGCAGATCCAGGTCTTCCGGGACGCCTGGAAAGAGGCGGGGCACGCCCGCGAGCCGAGAGTCTCGGTCAGCCGCAGCATCTTCGCGCTGGTGTCGGAGGAGGACCGTGCCTACTTCGGGCATGAGCGCGACGACCAGGACACCATCGGGATGATCGACGCCAACACGCGGGCGATCTTCGGACGCAGCTATTCCGCTGAGCCCGACGTCCTCGTGGACCGGCTCGCTCAGGACGAGGCCATCGCCGCCGCGGACACGCTGCTGCTGACCGTGCCGAACCAGCTCGGCGTCGAGTACAACGTCCACGTCGTCGACAGCATCCTCCGGCACGTCGCACCGGCACTCGGATGGCGCTGATTCGCCCACCGAAACCTGACTGAGGCGCGGTTGACGGGGAGGCGAATCCGGCATCTCGTTCGAAATCCGCGGCAATTGGCACCTCCACTTTTAGCCTCATCAGGGCTGAAGCAAGGAGGACGGACTGTGTTTGAAGCATTGGTCGCAGCAACCGCGACGACGGGTCTGTTCGCCCTGGCAAAGGGGATCAGGGGCAATCACCAATACCGGGTTGACCCCCGGCTGGTGGTGCCAAGGGACGAGCGAGGAGACGATCTGCCCTGCCCATGGTGTTACGGGCCTACCTACGAGGAGGACACCCGCTGCTCAGGGTGCGGCCGGTCGTTCGGCTGAGGCCGGCGTGGGCCGTCGGACCTCTCGACAGGCGCGATAACCGATTTATGGTGTGAGAGTGAGCAGGGTAGGACTGGTGCTCGGCGGTGGGGGGATCACGGGTGCGTCATACGAGATGGCCGCACTGATGGCCATCAGACTCGCCACGGGTTGGGATCCAAATCAGGCCGAGGTCGTGGTCGGCACCTCTGGGGGCGCGTTCGTGACCGCCTTGGTGCGCAACGACGCCCTGTCCCTCGATTCCTTGGTCTCGCCCACCGACGACCGTGAAGCCGTTGCCGAGCGGATCCGCAGCCACATCTTCACCAGGAACGGCGGGCTCCAGGTTCGCCATTGGCTCCGTCACGGGATCATGCCCGGTCTGCGCGATCCGGGTCTGACCTTGTTCCTCGGCTCCCCGGCGCCCTATCACGCCTCGGGACTCACCGATTGGGTCAACAGCCACATCGGCGAAGATCGGGGCGAGGAATGGCCCTCGAAGCCGACTGCGATAGTCGCCTTCGACCTCGCCGGCCGGCATCGCGTGGTCTTCGGGTCGGAGTCGGTACCCGAGGTCGGCGTCTCAGACGCAGTCGCGGCTTCGTCAGCAATCCCGTTGCTGTTCTGCCCCTACCCAATCGACGGAAGGCTCTACGTGGACGGTGGCGTGGTATCCGGGACACATGCCGATGTGGTTCTCGGCTCGGACAGGCCACTCGACCTGGTCCTGATCCTGGCCCCCATGGCCGCCGACGTGTCCCGGAAGCGGGCCCGTTTCCACGAGAAGATGTTCGATCGGGTAGGTCAACGTTCCCTCTCCGAGGAGATCGCCCTGATCAAAGCGGCATGGCCGGATTGCGAAGTCGTCACCCTGAGCCCGGCCCCATCGGTGCAGAACGCCATGCGGCCCAACCCGATGGACGCAGGAAGGGCGGTTGCCACGTTCATGCGAACCTTGATCTCGATGAAGCGGACGCTCGCCCATCCCGAGGTCTGGGGGAAGCTCGATGATCATCTCCACGCCGCGGCACCTTCGAAGCGGGCCTCTGTCAGCTGAGCGGGGCACTAGGGGCCGGCCCACGCCCCGGCTAATTTGTGCCCCAAAGATCGAGAGGAGCACCGTTGGCTGTCAGACCAACGCATTTCGAGTTCTATTCGGCCGACCCACAGGCCACAGTCGAATTCCTCACCACTGTCTTCGGATGGCGCGCCGAACAATGGGACGACCAGGAGTATTGGTTGACCGAGACCGGTGACGGCCCGGGAATCAACGGCGCCGTGGCCCGGGCCGGGGACGAAGGCCCGAAGACGCTGATTACATGCGACGTGGAGGACCTGGATGCCGCCATCGAAGCGGTCAAGATCGGCGGCGGCCAGCTTCTGACCGACATCATGGAATTGCCCGGGGTGGGGAGATGGGTTCAGGTGGAAGGCCCCGGCGGCGAGGAGTTCGGCCTGATGGAGCCGGCCTCGCCATAGATCTCATCCTCCCGGTCCCAACGGACCGGTGTTGGCCCCTGAGATGAGTGCGACCACTGTCTCACCTGGCGCCGGACTGTGCGCCCCGGTCGCGAGGGCAGCAACGGGAGTGCATGCCGCAGGCTCGGCCAGGATCCGGCAGGTGTCCCACAGCCAGGTCTGGGCCTCGAGTATGGCCTGATCCGTGACCAGGACCGATCGGTCGATCCAGCCATTGACCTCCCACGCGATGTCACCGAGACGGCTGGCGCCCAGGGCCGACGCCGCCACTCCCCCGACGTCGACGTCGACCGGGCCGCCCGCGTCGCGCGCTGCGTGCAATGTCGGGCAAGCTTCGGGTTCCACGCCGACGATCACCGCCTCGTCGCGCGCCCACCTGGCGATCCCGGCGATCAACCCGCCGCCGCCGACTGCGACGAGGATCGAGGTGAGATTCGGCACTTGCTCCATGATCTCCCTGCCGCACGTCCCCTGACCCGCGACCACCCCCGGTTGGTCATAGGCATGAACTTCCAACGCACCCGAGACGGCCACCATCTCGCGTGACTCCTCCAGTGCCTGCTGGTAGTAGCCATCAACGACCCTGACTTCGGCGCCAAGACCTGCGATCCGCCCGATCTTCTCCTCGGGTGAGGTGGCGGGAACGAAGACCGTCGCCCGATGTCCGAGTTCCCGAGCCGCGAAGGCGACGGCCATTCCGAAGTTGCCGCCCGATGCCGCCACGACACCGGCCTCTGAAATCGGCGCCTCGGTCAGCGCGGCGAAGGCACCACGGACCTTGAACGAGCCGGTGGGCTGCATGGAGTCCAGCTTGAGGACCAGCCGGTATCCGGCGCCGAGGGCATCGCCGAGGTCGGCGACGGGTGTCCGCCGGACGTAGGGCTCGATACGCGTCGCGGCGCGCTCGATGCTCGCCCTGGTGATCTCAGCAGCCACCGGCAGAGGGTAAGCAAGCTGCGGGATGGGAACCGGCGCTTCCAATTGCTCGTTCCACTCCCATGCGCGCCGCCGGCTCCCGGCACCCGTCTCCTCTGGGAGCGGCCACCGCCTCCGCCGCCTTCCCCGGCTGGGGACAGGTGAGGGTCGGGTACCGCCGAACCGGTTCGGCCCTCATCGCCGGCTCCCTCGTCTTTCTGGCGGCATCGGCCGCCGCGGTCGCCGTCGACGGCTTCCCGGAGATGATCCGGTGGCTCGTCGACCCCGAGTTGCTGCTCACGATCCTTCTCCTCAACCTCGTCATCGCCTCGGTTCGGATCTGCTCGACGACACACGCCTGGCTGATGGCCGGAGGACGCCTGGTCAGTCTGGGATTGATGGTGATGCTCCTCTTGGTTGCGATTCCCCACGTCGCCTTGGGTGTGTATGGCCTCGAGACCAGATCGACGTTGCTGTCGGTATTTCCCACCGAGGAGCCCGGAACCGTCGCTTTGGCGGAGACGACCACAACCGAAGAACGGGTCGCGACAACGACACAGCCGGCCACGACCACAACGCTGGACACCACATCGAGCGGGCAGATCCGCCTCCTGGTCCCGGAGTTGATGCTGCCCACCATCACCGCCGCCACCACCACAACCACCACCCTGCCACTCGGTACCGAGCGGTTCAGTCTCCTCCTTCTCGGCGTCGATTCGGGCCCCGGTCGGAGCGGGGCGAGGACCGACACGATGATCGTTGCCTCCGTCGACACGGTGACCGGGGATGCCGCCCTCTTCGGTCTCCCTCGTGACATGGGTGGCTTCACCTTCTCCGACGGGAGCACCTTCCCAGGTCTGAGCCGGGGCCTGCTCAACGAGGTGTACCAGTGGGGCTGGCGCAATCCTGATCGTTTCGGAGGTACCGACCCCGGAGCGGCCGCAGTGTCGGACGTCGCGTCCACTCTCCTCGGCATCGAGATCGACCACTACGTTCTGGTGGACATGGTCGGATTTGCCGAGGTCGTCGACGTGCTCGGTGGACTGACGGTGGACGTGAACAGGGAGTTGCTCGCACCTCTGTACGACCGGTCGAACGGCTCTCACACCATGATCACCATCCCTGCCGGCCAGCAGGCATTGAGCGGTGACCTCGCCCTCGCCTTTGCCCGGAGCAGAACCGGGTCCAACGACTACGCCCGGATGGCCCGACAGCGGTGCCTTCTCACCGCGCTCGGATCCCAGCTCGAGCCGCTGCGCATCTTCGGCTCGTTCCCAACCCTCCTCGACACGATCCGGAACCGCGTGACAACCGACATCCCTTTGAGCAAGATCCCATACATCGTGAATCTCGCCCCCAATCTCGCTGCTGAACGAGTCATCGTCGTCGGGTTCGACCGCAACTACCGGAGCGGTTTCACCTCGAACGGATTGCCCACCCCAGATGTGCCCAGGATCCAGGCCGAAGTCCAGAATGCTCTCGTCGCACAGATCCCCGAAGACTCGGGGCTCAGCTTCGCATCCGGTGCCTGCTCTACATGACCCGAGTCCCCTTAGGCCCGTTCCCCGGGTCGGCAGGTTTCGAGGAGGCCGCCGACCTCGATGGAGACGACCCGCTGGCGGAACTCCGGGAGCGGTTCGTCATCGATGACCCTGAGTCGATCTACCTGGATGGGAACTCGCTCGGTCGGCTCCCTAAGCGCTCGGTCGAGATCGTCGACAGGGTCGTCCGCTCGGAGTGGGGACGAGGTCTTGTCGGATCCTGGAACGAGGGCTGGTGGGACCTGCAACTCACACTGGGCGATCGTCTCGCAGCCTTGGTGGGTGCCCGGCCCGGCGAGGTGATCCTCTCGGACGCCACCTCGGTCAACCTCTACAAGCTTGCCCTAGCTGCCATAAGGAGCCGGCCGGGGCGGGCCGAGGTGGTCACCGACGATCTCAACTTCCCCACCGATGTGTACGTGTTGCGGGGTGTGGCCGAGGCAGAGGGAGCCCGGCTCGTCGTAGTCGGCTCCGACGGCATATCCGGGCCCGTGGCCAATCTGGAGTCCGAGGTCGACGAGAAGACTGCCCTGCTCTCCTTGTCTCACACCGTGTTCAGATCGGGCTACACCTACGACCTGGCCGCCGTGACCGAAATCGCCCATAGCGTCGGGGCCCTGGTCCTTTGGGACCTATCCCATTCGGTAGGGGTGATGCCCATCGACCTGACCGGGACGGGAGTGGATCTCGCCGTGGGATGCACCTACAAGTACCTGGGTGGTGGCCCCGGCTCGCCGGCCTTCCTCTACGTTCGATCCGAGCTCCAGGAACAACTCGCCAACCCGATCACAGGGTGGTGGGGACACGCCGAGCCGTTCGCATTCGATCTGGAGTTCCGTCCGGTCGACGGCATCCGGAAGTTTCACACCGGCACGATGCCGATCGTCTCCCTCGTTGCGATCGAAGGCGGCATCGAAGTCATCGAGGAGGCAGGGATCGACCGAATCAGAGCCAAGTCGGTGTCATTGACCAATTGTCTGATCGAGCAATGGGAGCGCCACCTGGTCCAGCGCGGATTCACCCTCGCCTCTCCACGCGACCCACTCGCGAGAGGCAGCCATGTGTCGCTGACCCACCCCGATGCCTGGCCGATCACCAGAGCCATGATCGAATTGGGCAAGGTCATCCCGGACTTCCGCTCGCCCGTCAACCTGCGTCTGGGTCTCGCTCCGCTCTACACCAGTCATATCCAGGTTCACACCGCGGTGCAGCGAATCTGTCGCATCGTGGACAGCGGCGCCCACGACGCATTCCGGAACTCCCGCCTCACCGTGACCTGACCGCTCGGCCTCGGGCTAATCCCCACTTCTGTGCGGGTTTACCGCGCTCCTCGCCGCGTAAACCCGCACAGAACGAAGGCAAAAGACATGCCGGCCCTGGTCGGGGGTCGGAGGGGGTCGTCACCCACCCGGCCAACTAGCCGACCCGATTCAGAGTGTCGAGGTGGTACCGGCCCTGGTTGGCGCGTCGCAGGAGGGTCGTCCCCCCTCACGCGGCCACCTAGCTGACCCGATTCAAAGTGTCGAGGTGGTGGGGGCCCTGGTCGGGGGGTCGGAGGGGGGTCGTCCCCCCTCACAGGTAACAGTGGGCGATACTGGACTTGAACCAGTGACCTCTCGCGTGTGAGGCGAGCGCTCTAGCCGGACTGAGCTAATCGCCCGTACCGAGCCGAGGATACCGATTTCGGAATCTCTAGGCACAAAACCCCTGGTCTGACCGACAAGACCCGAAGCTCCGTTTTTACACTAGGGCGACGGATCAACCCTTAGGAGGGAACAATGACCAGTGAGCCACCGGCAACACCGGAGTCGACTCCACCAACCCCCGCTCCTGCAGCTTCCCCTTTGACTGGCATGTCGGGGGAGATGATGGTGATGATTTCGGGTGCGGTGGTCCTCGGTGTCTTCGTGATATTTGGCCTCATTCTCGACGAGTGGTATCCGCCATATGAGTCCATCATCCCGGCCTCGTTCGCCGTGCTTCTCCCCCGACTCACCGGAACACCAGTCGGCTCTGGAATCAGCACCGCCACGTTGTTGAAGATCAGTGGCTACGTGATCGCGGTAGCCGGGCTCTGGGACTTCGTCGACACCATCCGGTTCGGTTGGGGTGACGCGGTCGATGTCATCGCCTGGCTGCTCCTGGCCGCGGCGGCCGTCTTCGCGTTCCTCGGAGCTCGAGCCATCGAGGCCTGATCTCACAACCCAGGGAAATTGGTGATTCAATCGGCGGGTGAACAGACGCGAATTCGAGGCGGCGGTGGATCACGCCCTGGAGGATCTGCCCGCCTGGGTCTTGGACACAGTGGACAACCTCCATGTGGTTGTCGAAGACCGACCCTCTCCCGAACAGGGTGACGTCCTCGGGCTGTATGAGGGCGTGTCGCTGCTCGAACGCTCCGGAGACTATTGGGGCGCCCTACCCGATCGGATCATCGTCTTCAGAGAGCCCCACCTCGAACTCGGTCTGGTAGGTCGCGAGCTCGAGGACGAGATCAAGAGAACTGTTCTTCACGAAGTGGCCCATCACCTGGGCATCGACGACGAGCGGCTCGAGGAATTGGGTTGGGAATGAGTGGCAGACCGCTAGGAACGACGCCGAGTCTCGGGGATGCCAGCCTGCTTCAACACGTCGGCCGGTACTCCGAACTGGCGCCATGTCGTGTAGCTGATCCCTTTGCGATCGGAATAAGACCGGGCATGGGCCACAAATCCAGCCGTCAGTTCCTCGGGGTTCGTTCCCTTGGTGGCCTTGCCCAGCGCCTGCTCGATATCGACCTTGGACTGCATCAGGTCAAGCCTCTTCAGGGCGTCCGCCTCTGACTCCAGTTTGGCGTCGACGCGGGCGAGCCTCTTCTCCAAACTGTCTCTCGTCACCGGCCGCCCCGGCTTTCTGGCATCCAAGGCATTCAGATAAGCCTTGATGGTTCGGGCCTCAAGTCGTCCTTTGGCCAGGGCGTCTTTGTGTTCCTGCGACATCGCCATCGTGGTGCTCCCATCTCGAATAACGCAGCCGTGATGTTACCCCAAGCCGGGTAAAGCGAAACCGGCGGTGGCACAAAAAGAAACCCCCGCTACTTCGAGGGTTTCTTTCTTGGTGGGCCCTACTGGACTTGAACCAGTGACCTCTTGCGTGTCGAGCAAGCGCTCTAGCCGGGCTGAGCTAAGGGCCCCTGTTCCCTCCTTGGAGGCGACGACCGGAATCGAACCGGTGTAACGGGTTTTGCAGACCCGCGCCTAACCACTCGGCCACGTCGCCGAGACCGGACGACTCGAGCATCGTCGGAGCGGAAGACGGGATTCGAACCCGCGACCTCAACCTTGGCAAGGTTGCGCTCTAGCCAACTGAGCTACTTCCGCACGGGTCACGCATTGTAACCGGCCCCTTTGGCCAACCAAACGTGTCACGAACCGGTGGATCCGAAGCCGCCGGTCCCGCGCGCGGTCTCATCTAGCTCGACCACCTCCACCCACTCGACTGCAGGCACCGGGACCACTGCCAGCTGGGCGATGCGCTCGCCCCGGGCGAATCTCACCGGCTCTGTCCCATGATTGATCAGCAAGACCGACACTTCGCCTCGATACCCGGAGTCGATCAGACCGGGCCCGTTGACCACACCGACCCCGTGGCGCCGGGCATGCCCGCTGCGGGGAAGGACGAGGCCGGCGAACCCCTCCGGGATGGCCACGGCGATCCCTGTCGGCACCGCGGCCCGCTCCCCCGGTTCCAGAGTTATGTCGTATCTGGCCTGAAGATCGACCGCCGCGTCGCCGATATGAGACCTTGTGGGAATTTCCACTTCCGGATCGAGTCTTTTGAAACTAGCTTGCACGTCGGGGTCACGGGGCATTGGGCGGGATGACCGGACGACTGTAAATGAGTGTGCCCGTTGACTGCCACTTCCCCAATCAATCGCCGATTCAAGCGCTTCGCATCGATGGAATCGCTCGGATTCATCGATGCCCCTGCGCGTGTCTGGAGCACGCCGCCACCTGCCGTCGCTTCCAACGGCAATGGCTCGTCTCATGAGTCGTACTCGACCACAGGGCTGGTGACGCTGCCCACCGGGAAGCACAGCCGACATGCCGAGCCCACGGGCGAGTTGGTCAGGGACATTTGGGACTCCACGGATCTGGACGCTCCCTCCCTCGTGGACTGGGCCCCTGAGGGCTTCGGCACCAAGCACCTGGGGCGGCGTCGCTTTCGCTGGCCGATGCTCCTCGCGCTCATCGCCTTGGCCCTGACAGTGGCCGGCGCTGCCCTCTGGCTGTACCGGGAGCCGAGCAACGACGCTGCCACAGCCCTGGGTCAGGTGCAAAGCGAGGCTGTTGCCCTATCGAACGCCATCGATGTGATCTCCCCCTTGGTCGACGATCTCGACGCCGACCGCCTGCCCGAGGCCAATCAGGACGCGTCGATCTTCTTCGACATGGGTGAGCGAGCCAGGTCGATGTTCGCCGCATCCGCGAGCCTCCCCGCCGATGACACCGGTGACCGGTCCGCCGCCGCCGAGGCTGCGGGGCTCGCCATCGAAGCCTCCCGACAACTCATGGACACCACGGCCTATCGAACCGCTCTCGAGCCAGCTCTGACCCTGCCCCCCATCGAGACCGATCCTGCCCTCGCCGATCTGACGGCTGCAACCGAAGCATTCACCGAGTGGCGGACTGGATTCGAGTCGACTCGAGATGCCCTTCCCGTTGATGTGGCCGCCCAGGCATCGTCAGCGCTCGATGACGTGATCTCAGGGTTGGAAACGACTCAGACGACCTACCTGGACGCCCTCGCCACCGGCAACAGGACGGCAGCCGTGGAGGCCATCGGCTCCCTCCGCGCCGACCTGCAGTCGGTGCGACACTCGATGCTCGTGGACATCGGAGCGGTAGCGACCACGGTGTCGACCTTGCTCGACGACGCCAGGGCAGAACTCGATCGGCTACTCGGCTGATTCGAGCGCGGCGACTTCTTTCTCGAAGTCGGCGGCGTCCTGGAAGTCCTTGTACACGGAGGCGAAGCGAAGATAACCCACCTCGTCGAGGGAGCGGAGTCGGGCCAGCACCTCTCTCCCGATGTCCTCCGAGCTGACCTGTGACCCCTTGCCGTGGAGATGGGCCCCGACCTCTTCGGCGATACGCTCGATGGTTGAGCCGGAGACGGGACGATCGGCCAGCGCCGCCGAGATCCCGGCGGCCAATTTCGCCGCTGAGAAAGGCTCCAGCCGGCCATTGCGCTTGCGAACCATCAGTTGCGGCTCCAACCGCTCGTATGTTGTGAATCGATGGCGACAGCCCTCACACTCGCGCCGTCGACGGATCGATTGGCCACCTTCTGCGGGACGGCTGTCGATGACACGGGTGCTGGGCGCACCGCAAACCGGGCAGAGCATGGGCCAAGGGTAAACGCCGGGTCGCCGCTGCGACCCGGAAGATCGAGCAGAATGAGTCTCGCAGAGGCCCTCAACCTGGCGGGTGGGTCCTCGCGGGACGCCATAACTCGTCGGTGATGCTGCGAGCATGAACCGGCGCTAACCGCAGCCGATCGTCCAACGAGGAGAAGGGCACGGTCGGTGACCGTGCCTTTTCTCCTCAGTGTTGATCGGACTAGAGGTTCGTTGGAGGTTCCGCACTCTCCCGGGATCCTCCACCCTCAGAGGGCGTGCCGTACTTTGCCCACCACTTCCTGGCGGTATCGATTCCCCCGACGCCGAAGGCGATCGCCAGGCCGATGGTCGAAGCGGCGATGACGATCTTGACGATGTCCTCGGCGAAGTCGATCCTGATGATCTCCATGGCGAACAGGGCGCCGAACACGATGATCGCGACGTGCACGACAACCGCCAGCCATGGAACACCCTGCTCTCGAGCGAACGGGCGTATCAGGTTCGCAGTCCAGCCCCCCGCTGCCGCGGCGACGATGATGATCACCGCTGCAAGCAGCAGCAAGGGAATCCAGGCCAGCAGCCGCAGCAACAGCTGCTCGATGGCATCGACCTGGAGGATCCGGGCCACTATTAGCAGCAGAACGACCCATAAGTACGCATAGACGATGGTGGCTGCCAGACCTGCCGGTGTCTGTCCTCCGCCTTCCAGGGTTCTGGCGATCCCCGACCGTTGCCAGACCCCATCGAGGGCTCGTGCCCCCAGCAGCCTCTCGATCCACGTCCGTATGACTCGGATGATCCACCGGCCGATGATGAGAACGACGATGGCGACCAAGATCAGAATGGCCCATTCGACAATGGTCGATCCAAGGGCTTCCAGTCGATCAAGGAAGTTGTCCCAGAACAAACGATCTCCTTCCGTTAGCGAGTTGCTCCGAAACTACGCACATCCGCCTCGTGCATGTCGGGCTCACCGAACCAGCGATGGATCGCGCCCCCATGAGCGGTGACGGGAAATGCTGCCACCGCCTCCCCATCGCCGCAGGATACGACCGGTCAGCCAGTCGGGATCAGCAGGACCTGACCGGGGAAGATCGAGTCGGCGTCGACGCCACTGAGCCGTGAAATGTCGGCCACCAACCGTCGCACGTCTTGGTCCGGGGCTGAGTTGCCGACGGCAATGCTCCACAGGGTGTCACCTGAGGCGACTACGTACTCGATGGGCTCCGAGGTGGGGCTGTCGGCTTCTGCCGATCCGCCGATCATGAGGAAGACCACGCAGACGGCTGCGAGAAGCAAGGACAGCCGGACGGACAGCTGAAGGTTTGCCATCTGCACTTGGTCTTCCTCCTGATCGGGCCCTTGCGGGCTGCTGGATGCAGTTCTTCATCGAACATGCGTTCGCCACTCTACCGAACAGATGTTCGATGTCAAGTGGCTCGATGGGGGCTCCCGGGACCACAGCGAACATATGTTTGGTTTCGAACTCCTGTTCGCCTAGGCTGACCCGCAGGAGTCGACCAGTGAGCCCCGGAAGGAGTCACCGTGCTCAGCGAGCGTCAGCAACAGGTACTGGACTACATACGGAAGACCGTCGCCGAACGCGGTTATCCGCCGTCGGTGCGCGAGATCGGGGAGGCAGTCGGTCTCTCCTCGCCGTCGACCGTCCACTCCCACCTCTCCGCCCTGGTCAAGGCGGGGGCGATCAAGCGGGACCCAACCAAACCCCGGGCGATAATGATCGTCGAGGACGTCCGGGCGGTTGTCGAACCGGACCCCGATCGCATCCGTGACGTCCCGGTCCTGGGCCGTATCGCTGCAGGCACCCCGATCCTGGCCGCCGAGCAGATCGAGGACGTCCTGCCCCTCCCCGTCGACCTGGTGGGTCGGGACCCGGTGTTCCTGCTCGAGGTCAAAGGTGACTCCATGATCAATGCCGGGATCTTCGAAGGCGACCTGGTCGCCGTTCGCAGTCAACAGGACGCGCGTGACGGTGAGATCGTCGCCGCATTGATCGACGGCGAGGAGGCGACGGTGAAACGTCTCCGTCGCCGCCAGGGCAAGGTGATCCTCGAAGCTGAGAACCCGGCTTACGAGCCGATGGTGTTCACCGACGGCGTGGAACTGGTGGGCAAGGTGGTGAGCGTGCTCCGCCGCTACCCCTGATCGAACTCCCCGCTGAAGACGTACTGGGCGGGTCCGGTCAGCCAGGCGACATGGTCCTTCAACTCGACCTGACCGGTGCCACCGGGGACGTTGACCTGAATCGTGCCATCCGCTCCCTCGAGGGCTATCGCCGCCGCAGCCACCATGCCGGTGCCACAGGCCAAGGTCTCCCCCACACCGCGCTCCCACACTCTCATCGTCACCTCGCCACCGTCCACCGAGATCACTTCGACATTGCACCCTGCGTCGAAACCGGCCTGCCGGGCCACGACCGGCCCGATGAGTGCGAGGTCGATGCTGCCCGGATCGTCCACAACTCGCACCGCGTGGGGGTTGCCGGTGTCGACCAGCCGATAGACCTCGCCTTCAATGGTTTCCTGACCCTCGATCAGGGTGGGGCCGACCTCGACCTCGACCTCGACCTCGCCGACCCGCACCGTCCGCAGCCCGATCGGGGTGTCGATTTGGAACTCGGCATTGCCCGCCCATCCCCGGTCGAATGCGTAGCGGGCGACACAACGAAGTCCGTTGCCACACATCTCCGCAGGGCTCCCGTCGGCGTTCCAGTAGTCCATCACGATCGGGGGACCCGGCGACACCACGAGCACCCCGTCGGCACCGACTCCGAACCGCCGGTCACACAGGAGCACCACGTCGGCTGCGGACGGCTTATCGGGCCCGTCGAGCACGATGAAGTCGTTGCCCAACCCCTGCATCTTGTTGAACTCGAACCTGCTCAATCGATGGTCTCCATGATCCGGCTGGTCCTTAGGTCCAGGTCGTCGATCCAGGGTATCCAGCGTATCCGGGGATCACGCTGGAACCACGTGCGTTGCTTGCGAGCCAGCCGCTTGGTGTTCGAGGCGGCCCGGTCGAACGCATCGTCCACCGAGATCTCACCGGCGAGGGCGCCGAGGATCTCGCGATACCCCACAGCAGTCCGTGCTGTCCGGCCCAGCCTCGACGCGAGCGATCGCACCTCCTCGACCACACCACCTGCCCTCATACGAGCGAGACGGGCTTCGATGCGCCCTTCGAGGCTGGAACCGGGATCGATCCCCACCGCCTCGAACCCGATCTCCGGCACGTAGCGGCGCACGTCTTCGGCAAGGGCGGTCGCCGCTCGGATGGTCGGCGTTTCCCCGGTGAGCTCGTAGATCTCCAGTGCCCGCAACACGCGGCGCGGGTTGGCCAGGTCGATATGGGACCTGGCACCCGGGTCCACCGCTAGCAACTCCTCCACCAATGCAGCGCTCTCCCGCCCCTCGAGCTCGGCCCGCATCTCCGGATCGGTGGGAGCGAAGCTCATCGGATCGACCAGCGCGCGGAAGTGGAGTCCGGAACCCCCGGTGATGATCATCACCGGGGCCTCGGTGCCACTGAGGATCTCCCGCCCGAGATGTCGGAACCGGGCGACAGAGAATTCGTCCTCCGGCTCCGCGACGTCGATCAGGTGATGAGGGATGCCCCTTCGGTCCAGCATCGTGGGCTTGGCGGTGCCGATGTCCATCCCCCGATAGACCTGCATTGAATCGACTGAGATGATCTCACCACTCAGCCGTTCGGCCAGGCGGACGGCGACCTCGGTCTTGCCAGAGGCGGTAGGCCCGAGCAGGGCCAGGAGCCTGGTCAGACCCGACTCCCCAACAGATGATGCTGGTGTGCCTTCTCGACCACAACGTCCAGGAACGCGCCTGCCGGATGATCACCGCGGACGTGGACCACCTTCCCGCTCCGGGTCCGGGTCGTGGCCACGTCAGGATCCTTCCTGGATGGTCCCTCGCTCAGGACTTCCACTCTCTCGCCGACGATCTCGTGGTTGCGCTCGCCCGAGATCCGGTTCTGCAGCTCGGCGAGCCGGGCGAAACGCTCGGAGATCACCTCGTCGGGGATGAATTGGTCCGTCAGGCCCGCCGCGGCCGTCCCCGGTCGCGGGGAGAAGATGAACATGAACGCACTGTCGAACCTGGCCTCTTCGACCACGTCGAGAGTCTGGGCGAAATCGTCCTCGGTCTCCCCCGGAAACCCGACGATGATGTCGGTGGAGACCGCCAGACCGGGGATGACGTCACGGGCCATGGCCAACCGCTCGGCGTACTTCTTGCGGTTGTAGCCACGATGCATCGCCCGCAGCATGCGGTCGCTACCCGACTGGAGGGGGAAATGGAGGTGCTCGCACACCGCCTCGGTCTCGGTCATGGCCCGAGCCACGTCCTCCCTGAAATCGTTGGGATGGGGGCTGGTGAACCTGACCCGTCTGATCCCCTCCACCGCCCCCACCCGGCGCAGCAGCTCGGCGAAGATCGGGCGTCGCTTCCCATCGAGGGCCAGGTCCCGCCCGTAGGTGTCCACGTTCTGCCCGAGAAGGGTCACCTCGACAACACCCTCCCCGGCGAGACGCTCGACCTCCCTGACGATGTCCCCGGGGCGACGTGAGACCTCCACTCCCCGCACGGAGGGCACGATGCAGAAGGTGCATGTGTTGTTGCACCCCACCTGGATCGTGACCCATGCCGAGTGCTCCAGCTCCCGCTTGACCGGGAGCGACGACGGCATCGCCTGTAGCTCATCTACCACTTCGGTGATCGGCCCCCATTGCTCGGAGTGATCCATGAGGTCGAGCACCCGATCGAGGTTGTGGGTGCCCATCACAACGTCGACCCACGGGGCTCGCTCCCGGATCAGATCTCGGTCCTTCTGCGCGGCGCAGCCGCCCACCACGAGCAACATCTCCGGGTTGACGTCCTTGATCGCCTTGAGCTGGCCCAGGTTCCCGTACATCCGGTTATCTGCGTTCTCCCGGATGGTGCAGGTGTTGATGTAGACGACGTCGGCCTCTTCGAGACCCGCCGAAGGGGACATCCCGTCCATCTCGAACAACCCGGCGATCCGTTCCGAGTCGTGCTCGTTCATCTGGCAACCGAAGGTCCGGATGAAATAGTGCTGACCTGCCCGTGTCGGTCGGCGCCGGGCCGGCTCGCGCAGTGTCGGGTTGGGGAGGAGAACGGACTGGGTCATGTCGAATGCCTCAGCGTGCGTAGTCGGTTGCCCGAAACTCCCGGATCACCGTCACTTGGATCTGACCCGGGTACTGGAGGTCCTCTTCGAGTTTACGGGCGATCCGCCGGGAGAGCTCTCGGGCGTCCAGGTCCGACACGTCACCCGGATCGACGACCACTCTGACCTCCCGGCCGGCCTGGAGGGCAAAGACATGGTCCACGCCCGGGAACTCCATCGCCAGGGTCTCCAGACGCTCCAGGCGCTTCACGTACCCTTCGAGGGTCTCCCTCCTGGCGCCGGGCCGGGCGGCCGACACCGCATCGGCAGCCTGCACGATGACGGCCAGGACCGTTCTCGGCTCGACCTCGTTGTGATGGGCTTCGATCCCGTGGACCACCGCCGGGTCCTCGTCGAAGCGACGGGCGATCTCGGCTCCGATGAGAGCGTGCGACCCTTCCACCTCGTGGGTGACCGCCTTGCCCAGGTCGTGGAGGAGCGCGGCCCGTTTCACCGGTGCCGGGTCGATGCCCAGCTCCGAAGCGAGCATCGATGCGATGTGCGCCGTCTCCACCAGGTGGTTCAAGACGTTTTGGCCGTATGAGGTCCGGTACTTGAGCCGCCCCATCAGAGTCACGATCTCCGAGTGCATGCGGGAGACACCGGCCTCGACCAAGGCCCATTCCCCGGCATCACGGATGCTCTGTTCCACCTCATCTCGCGCCTTGGCGTAGGCCTCCTCGATCGACGCCGGGTGGATCCGTCCGTCGGCAATCAGCTTCTCCAAGGTGATCCGGGCAACCTCCCGGCGGACGGGGTCGAACGAGGACACCGACACGGCTTCGGGGGTGTCATCGACGATGAGGCTGGTCCCAGTGACCGACTCCAGATGGCGGATGTTACGGCCTTCACGGCCGATGATCCGACCCTTCATATCGTCGGACGGGAGTTGGATCACCGAGACCGTCGTCTCGGTGACGACCTCGGCGGACAGCCGTTGGATGGCTGTCGCCAGGATGCGTCGCGCTCTTCGGTCGGCTTCCTCACGGGCTTTGATCTCCAGGTCGCGAACCACGATCATCGCCTCGCGCCGGGCCTCGTCTTCGACTTGGGCCAGCATCTCGGTCTTGGCGGCTGTCACATCGATCCCCGCCATCTGCTCGAGACGAAAGCGCGCCTCCTCCTTGAGACGCTCCAGATCGCCCCGGGTCTGATTGAGCTCGTCCTCCCGATCGATCAGCATCGTTTCCCGGTGGGCGAGGTTCGAGGCACGTTGGTCGAGGGTCTCCTCACGCTGGCCAAGCCTCGACTCCAGATTGGCGAGTTCGAGCCTCCGATGGGCCAGGTTGGCCTCCTCGCGCTCCCGATACGTCTCCGCCTTGGCCCGTCCTTCCTCCTCTGCCTTTGACAGGATGCGTTGGGCATCGAGCCGGGCGGAAGTGACCATGTCCTCTGCGGACACCACATCCCGCTCTCGTCGTCGCGCTATGGCGAGGCGCGCCAGGAGGTAGCCGAAGCCGAGACCGAGGACGACTCCCAGGACGGTAAGTCCGATCACCACGGTGTTTTCCATCGCGGTCCCTTCCCCCGGGCCGGAGACAGAAATGTGCCGGACCCGCTCTGTCGAGAGCTCAGGGCCCGGCACACGAAACGAAGCTGGTCAACGAGACGGGTAGGTCACCCGTGGTTTCGTTGGCTCCTTCTGTTCACGTCTTCTTCCCGGTTGCAGTTCAAAGTTGTGTTCGTGTGAACGACCGATGCTACACGCGGATCGCGAAAGGAGAACATCTACCCCTCGGCACTGCTCCCCTCGTCCCCACCGGCGGTCACCTCTTCGTCGGCGGGTTCGGTCTCTGGGGACTCGGTGGGCATGACCAACTCGTAGACCTTCGCCTGGAGCTGCATCGCCACCTCCGGGTTCTCCCGCAGGAAACGCTTGGCATTCTCCCGGCCCTGGCCCAACTGGTCTTCGTCGAAGGTGAACCAGGCGCCACTCTTCTTGACCACACCGTGGTCGACGGCTACATCGAGGAGACTGCCCTCCCGGGAGATCCCCTGGCCAAACATGATGTCGAACTCGGCGAGCCGGAACGGTGGGGCCATCTTGTTCTTGGCCACCTTGACCTTGACCCGGTTGCCCACGCTGTCGGTGCCGTCCTTGATGGTCTCGATGCGACGGATGTCGAGCCGGACCGAGGAGTAGAACTTGAGCGCCCGCCCGCCAGGGGTGACCTCAGGTGAACCGTACATCACACCTATCTTTTCCCGGAGCTGGTTGATGAAGACGGCGGTGGTCCTCGACTTGTTCAGGTTCCCGGCCAGCTTGCGCAGCGCCTGGGACATGAGCCGGGCTTGGAGACCGACATGGGAGTCGCCCATCTCGCCTTCGATCTCGGCCCGGGGCACCAGGGCCGCAACCGAGTCGATGACCAGCACGTCGAGAGCGCCGGAGCGGATCAGCATGTCGGCGATCTCGAGAGCCTGTTCCCCGGTGTCGGGCTGGGAGATGAGCAGCTCGTCGACGTCGACCCCGATTGCCTTGGCGTAGACCGGGTCGAGGGCATGCTCGGCGTCGATGAAGGCGGCGATGCCACCATTGCGCTGGGCCTCGGCCACGATGTGGAGGGCGAGACTGGTCTTGCCCGAGCTCTCCGGCCCGTAGAGCTCGACGATCCGGCCCCTGGGGACGCCACCAATCCCTAGTGCCAGATCGAGGGAGAGGGCGCCGGTGGAGATCACCTCCACCTTGCGGTTGGCCGCCTCACCCATCTTCATGATGGCTCCCTTGCCGAACTGACGCTCGATCTGGCTGACCGCCATGTCCAGAGCTTTGTCTCGTTCCATTTTCGACTCCTTCTCCTCTAATCCCATTGCACGGGTCCTCTGACGGTCAACGTATCTGCCGGCTGGGACAGAAACGGTCCTGAGTCATTCGATACTAGACCGAACAGGTGTTCGTCATGGTGATTTACCGGTCAGGGGAAAGGTTTCAAGGGCCTCGTATCTGGCCCCGCCCCGACCGGAGTGAGAGCGGTACACCACGACCGACCGGCAACGCCACACGGTCCCGACACCGGAGAAGCCATCGATGAGGGCGTTCACGTCTTCCGCCGGTCTGATCCGGCTCAGGGTGAGGTGAGGGCGGAAAGGGCGGTCCTCGGGAGGGAACCCGGCCGTCTGCGACGCCTCCTCGACCTCCGCGGCCAGATCGTCGAGCCGCTCCCCGCCATTGGTCACCGCCAGCCAGAGCACGGTGGCGTTCCGGGCACGAGGGAAGGCACCCAGCTCCCCCAACCCGAGATCGAAGGTCGACCCGAGGTCGGAGCCATCCATGGCTCCCAGGAGCCGGTCGTAGGCGACCTCGTCGGTTCGTCCCAGGAAGCGAAGAGTGATGTGCCAGTTCTCAGCCGGGATCACTCTTCCCGGGAGCTGGACGCCGTCGAGACCATCCGTCAGCGCCATCCGCACCTCGTCGGGCAGCGGGACGGCGACGAAGATCCTGGCTACTGGACCTTCCACCATTTGCCGATGAGGGCGAGACGGGTCAACTGCAGCGCGGCCGCCGTGCCATAGGTGCGTATCCGCTCCCGGTCACCGGTGAATAGGAGCTCGCGGGCCCGGGCATCGTCCGGAGTGGCGACGCCGATGATCACCGTCCCCACCGGCTTCTCCAGCGGCTCCGGCCCTGCCGAGCCGGTGATGGAGACCGCCACATCGACGCCGAGCAGGGCCCGGGCGCCCTGGGCCACCGCAACCGCGGTCTCCACCGTGACCACCTCGGTGACATCGGCCACACCGAGCAGCTTTTGCTTCAGCTCGGAGTCGTAGGCGACCAGGCCACCTTTGACCACTGCCGAGGAGCCGGGAAGGTCCGTGAGCCGTGCGGTCACCATTCCCCCGGTCATCGACTCGGCGGTGCCGATGGTGTACCCACGGTCGGCGAGCAGACTCAACAGGACGCGTTCGATGGTCTCCTCGTCGGAGCCGAAGACGTTGTCGCCGAGACGCGATCTCACCTCTTGCTCCATCGGCTCCATCAGGCGACGTGCCTCGGGTGCGCTGGCCGCCTTGGCCGTGATCCTGATCTTGATCTCGGAGTTGGAAGCCAGAAAGGCCAGGGACGGGTTGACCGACCCGGTGTACAGGTCGTCGAGGGTCTCCGCCACCTCCGACTCGGGACGACCCCAGGTCCGAATCAGTCGACTGGCGATGACCTGCTCGTCGTCCGACGCCGCGGAGAGCCTGGGTAGGACCTCGGCGAACATCAGGTGCTCCATCTCGGCCGGCACCCCCGGGACACAGAAGATCAGCTTGCCCTCGTGCTCGACGACGAGACCCGGCGCCGTACCCCGCGGGTTGGGGAGAAGCTCCGCTCCGGCCGGGTGGTGCGCCTGACGGAGATTGCTCGCAGGCATGTCTCGGCCCCGCCGCGCCCACCACTCCCGGAGGTGCGAGGCGTACTCCTCGTTGAAAACCATCTCCAGGCCGGTGACGGCACACACCGCTTCCCGGGTGATGTCGTCCTGAGTGGGACCGATCCCGCCGGTGATCACCACAGCATCGGATCGATCGAGGGCCACCCTGATCGCAGAAGCGATGCGACCCAGGTTGTCGCCCACGGTCTGCTGGTAGTGGGCATCGAACCCGCGTTCGGCGAGGGCAACGCCCATCGTCGATGTGTTCGAGTTCACGATCTGGCCAAGCAAAAGCTCAGTCCCGACAGCAATGACCTCGACGATCATGATCTTGCCGGCCGACTTTGGCCCACGGCCACCCTCAGTAGCCCGGCAAAACAGCTCATCGCACCCTCATACCTCGGGCCAAACAGACGCCGGTCGGCCGGATCATCGTGCCGGCCGACTTTGGCCCTCGACAACAACCCTTCCCTCCATGTCGGGGCCGTAGACGCCGGTGTACTCGACGGTGACCCACTCCCCCGCCTGGCCGCCGTCGATACGGACCACACCGTCGATCTCAGGAGCGTGCCGGTGCGAGCGTCCGATCGGGATCCCGTCCTCGACCTGGTCGACGATCACATCGTCGGTCCGTCCCAGCCAATCGGCGTGACGGCCCTCCGTGGAGTCTTCCTGGATCGAAGACAGATGCCGGAGCCGCTCCATCGTCACCTCCCTGGGCACCTGCTCTTCCATCTCGGCCGCCGGGGTGCCGGGCTCAGCCGAGTAGGGGAAGAAGCCGGCCCAGTCGAGCCGGGTGTCGGTGAGGAAGTCTACGAGCTCGTCGACCTGGTCATCCGTCTCCCCGGGGAAGCCGACTATGAACGACGACCTCAGGGCTGCATCGGGGTCCAGGGCCCGGATTCGGTCGACCAGGGCCCGGTGCTTGTCGGTGTTGCCGGGTCGTTTCATCCTTCTCAGCAGCGGCCCCGAGACGTGCTGGAGCGAAAGATCGAAGTATGGGGCCACCGTCGGATTGGTCGTCATCTCGGAGAGGAGACGGTCGGAGATCTCCCTCGGGTGCAGGTAGAGCAGTCTCAGCCGTCGCAACCCATCCACGTCGGACACGAAAGCCAGGAGGTCGGTGAGGCCGCCGGGCGCATCGATGTCCCGTCCGTAGGCCGCCAGATCCTGTGCGACGAGCACGACTTCGCTGACTCCGGAGCCGACCAGTCCGGCGAGCTCTTCCCGTATCTCCACCGGTCTTCGGGAACGCTGCTTGCCCCGGATCGAGGGGATGGCGCAGAAGGTGCACGGCTTGTCACATCCCTCGGCGACCTTCAGATAGGCGTAAGGCAGGTCGGAGAGTGGTCTTCCCGTGGCGTGGAGGATGTCCATCACCGGGCGACGACGCAGGTCGACGGGTTGCCACCCGGTTAGGCCGTCCAGGACCCCAACCAGCTCGCCGTAATGATCGATTCCCAGCACCGCGTCGACCTCGGGGAGGGCGCTCTCGACCTCGGAGCCGAAACGCTGGGCCATACATCCGATCACAACCGACGTGGCATCGGCGTGCTTGCGTTCCTCCAATTCGAGGATGACCTCGACCGATTCTGCCCTCGCCTCCTCGATGAAGGCGCAGGTGTTGACCATCACCACATCGGCCTCCTCCGGCTCCTCGGCCCAGCCATAGCCGGCTTCGGTGAGCATGGCGATCAGCTTCTCGGAGTCGACCTGGTTCTTGGCGCACCCAAGCGTGCTCAGCCAAATGGTGGGACCGGGCATGGGTGGAGCTTAGGAAAGAGTCACTCGCGCGAGGACTCCACGACGACGAGGAGATGGCCGGCGCCGACGGCGTCGGCCAGGGTGTTCCAGGTGGCGATGCTCACCCGGTCGTCCTCTTCGATCTCGGCGCAGGCGAGATGGACGGCGTCAACGAGGGCACCGAGGGAGTGATCGAGGTCATGGGCCTGGGCCACGGCAATACGCGCGTCTGCCACATCGTGACGTGCGATGGCTCGGATCGCCTCTTCGACGAAGGCCTCGGCCTTCGAGTCCATCAGATCTCGCGAAACAGGTAACGGCGAAGGATGTCGATGCGCCGATCCAAGGTCTCCGGGTCGAGATACCAGAGCATGGCCGCCACCGTGGAGAGCAGTGGGTTCCCGTCCTGGGGGGTGAACGAGAAGCCAACCACCTCGTTGCCGTTCCTGACCGCGAGTGTGCTGAGGGCGACCACCGCCTGGCTCATGATCCTGCCGTAATAGCCATGATCGCGCCCGAAGGAGAAGACCTGGTTGGCCGACTTCTTGTGGGTCACCGCAACTCTGGTGTTCGCCATGAGCCGTTCCTTGGCATCATCGACGGTGATGTCCTCGTCGAGCGTGAGCGAGAACTGGATCGAGTGCATGTACTGCGTGTTGATCTTCACCGCCGACGAGTAGAGGTTCAGGTCATAGCCCATGGTCCCGAACAGCTCGTGGGCATCCCGGGCGTGGTGGGTGCCGAATCGCTCATCCTTGTGCGCCTCGACCGTCGGACTGGCGACGAAACCGTCGTCCTGGCTGATGTCATTGGCCCGTCTCATGCAGAGGAAGCGCCCGTCCTCGAGATGGTTGGTGCCGTCCGAGTCCATGGCCAGGGAGCGAACCAAGGCCGCGATGTTGTGCGTGTTGCAGGACACTATCTGGATGAACTTGTCCTCGCCCGCCACCAGGGCGTGGTCGTTGATGCCCCGGGCGTACATCTTTCCGAACCCGAACTCCGAGCCCTGGGCCATGAACCCGCGCGGGCCTTCGGCCTCGTTGTAGAACTCGTCCTTCATCTCGTTTCCGACCGGAGTGCAATCGATCACAACCGTCGCCCGCTCGATCGCCTCCCGCGCCTCGTATTTGGGGGCGTGACCCAATTCCTCGAATGCCGACAGCTTGTCGTCGTCTACCGACAGCACTGCTCCCCGGCCTTCGAGATCGGCCACCTTGGCCCGTTCCGTCAGCAACGGAGTGCGCTTGTGGAAAGTGACTTCCTCGATGCCGAGAGGTTCTTTGTTGTCGGCCAGGAGACCGATCAGTGGCTCACCGATGGTCCCGGTGCCCACGACGTGGACGATGTTCATTGCCTGTTCCCCCAAGACTGAAAACTCCGATTCCGGCGGCTCAGACTACTTGCCCGACCCGAAGCATTCCGAAACTTCCGCATCCCGCAAATTTCAGCCGGCCTCGGTGGTCAGAATTGGGCCTCCTCAGTGGACCCTTCCATGGCCAGGGTCGAGGAGTTGCCGCCTGCGACTACCTGGCTCACCAGGTCGAAATAGCCTGCTCCGACCTCACGTTGGTGTTTGGTAGCCGTGTATCCCTGGGCCTCCATGGCGAACTCCCGTTCCTGCAGCCCGACATAGGCCGGCATCCCGGTCGCCGCATACCCCGAAGCCAGGTCGAACATCGAAGCGTTCAGGGCATGGAATCCGGCCAGGGTGATGAACTGATACCGATAGCCCATGGTCCCCAGCTCCTTCTGGAAGCGGGCGATGGTCCCCTCATCCAGGTGCTTCGACCAGTTGAAGGACGGGGAGCAGTTGTAGGCCAGCATCTTGTCAGGGAACTCCTGATGGATGGCGTCGGCGAACCGTTTGGCTTCTTCCAGGTCGGGCCGGGCCGTCTCGCACCAGACGAGGTCGCCGTAAGGCGCATAGGAGATGGCGCGGGCAATGGCCGATTCCAGCCCACCGCTGACCCGATGGAAGCCCTCGGGTGTCCGCTCCCCCGTGATGAAGGGCTGATCTCGCTCGTCGATATCCGAGGTGATGAGTGTCGCCCCGTTGGCGTCGGTCCGGGCCACGATCACGACGGGCACATCCATCACATCAGCCGCAAGTCGGGCGGCCTGCAGGCTGCGGATGTGCTGAGCCGTTGGCACCAGGACCTTGCCACCCATGTGCCCGCACTTCTTCTCGGCCGCCAGTTGATCCTCGTAGTGGACCCCGGCGGCGCCTGTCTGGATGAACCTCTTGGTCAGCTCGAAGACATTGAGCGCGCCACCGAAGCCGGCTTCGCCATCAGCGATGATCGGGATGAACCAGTCGGTCTCGATGTCACCTTCGGCCCAATGGATCTGATCGGCGCGGCGCAGGGCGTTGTTTATCCGCTCGACGAGGGCGGGTGCGGAGTTGGACGGGTAGAGGGACTGGTCGGGGTAGACGTCGCCACCGAGGTTGCCGTCGGCCGCGACCTGCCAGCCGGAGAGGTAGATCGACTTCAGCCCCGCCTTGACCATTTGAGTCGCTTGACCGCCGCTGATGGCCCCCAACGCGCTCACATAGTCCTCGGTCGTGAGCAACTCCCAGAGCTTGGTCGCCATCCGGTTGGCCAGCGTGGATTGCTCCCGGATGCTTCCCCTGAGTCGCACCACGTCGTCGGCCGTGTAGTCGCGGGTTATGCCTTCCCAGCGGGGGTTGGTCTTCCAGTCGTCGGCCAGACGGCTGGCCTCATTGGCGAAATGGGACATGGTGCTCTCCATCAGTTGATCAACTCGTAGGCGGGCAGAGTCAGGAATTCGATGAACTGCTCGCCGAGGGCGACCTCCTCGAACAGCTTGCGGGCGATCGGCGCTTGTTCCTTGTGCGGATGGTCCTCTCCCTCCAGTTGGTCGACCACCTCGTCGGCTATCGAGCGAATCATCGATTCGGAGATCGGGTCACCGTCATCGATGACCACACCTCGATGGACCCATTGCCATAGCTGGGATCTCGAGATCTCCGCGGTCGCAACGTCCTCCATGAGGTTGTCGATGGCGGCCGCACCTGTCCCCGACAGCCATGAGGCGAGGTAACGGATGCCGACAGAGACGTTGGTCTCGATGCCGGACCTCGTCACCGATCCGGGGAAGTCGAGGTCGAGGAGATCGGCGGCATCGACGTCCACGTCGTCTCGCTGCCTGTCCAGCTGGTTGGACCTGGTTCCGAGCACGTCATCGAACTCCTTCATGGCCACGGGCACCAGATCGGGATGGGCCACCCAGGTCCCGTCGCATCCGGCTGCCGCCTCTCGTGCCTTGTCGGCGGTCACGGCGGCCATCGCCGTCTCGGTGACCTCGGGATCGCGACGATTGGGGATGAATGCCGCCATGCCCCCGATGGCGTGGGCCCCCCTCCGATGACAGGTCTTGACCATCAGCTCGGTGTAGGCGTGCATGAAAGGGACTGTCATCGTCACTTTGGAACGATCAGGCAGGACGAATGCGGGGTCGTTCCTGAACTTCTTGATGACCGAGAAGATGTAATCCCAGCGCCCTGCATTGAGCCCGGCCATGTGCTCGCGGAGCTCATAGAGGATCTCGTCCATTTCGAAGGCGGCGAGGACGGTCTCGATCAGGACAGTGGCCTTGATCGTCCCTTTCGGCATGCCGAGCCGGTCCTGCGCCCACAGGAACACGTCGTTCCACAGCCGCGCCTCCAGGTGTGATTCCAGCTTGGGGAGATACAGATAGGGACCGGTTCCGGCCTCGATCGCCGCCCGCCCGCCATGGAACATGTAGAGGCCGAAGTCGAACAGGGAAGCCGACATCGGTTGGCCCGCCACCTGGAAGTGCTTCTCCTCGAGGTGCCAGCCCCGGGGCCGAACCAGGAGTGTCGCGGTCTCGTCGGCCATCTCGTAGGTCTTGGCCTCGGTCTCCAGCCGTAGCTCTCGCCGGTAGGCGTCGACGAGGTTGGCCTGACCTTGCAGGAGATTCATCCAGGTCGGGGAGGTGGCGTCCTCGAAGTCGGCCATGAACACCCGGGCCCCGGAATTCAGGGCATTGATCATCATCTTGGCGTCGACTGGCCCTGTGATCTCGACCCGGCGATCTTCGAGATCGGCAGGGACCGGGTCGATCACCCAGTCGGACTCACGAACCTCGTGGGTCGAGGCAAGGAAATCGGGTCTTTCCCCATCGTCGATCCGCTCCTGGCGGGTCTGTCTATCCGAGAGGATCTGTCCCCGTCCCCAGGCGAATTCCTCCTCCAGGTCGGTGAGGAAGGCCACGGCCTCCGGGGTGAGCACCCGACGCTCGATCTCGGTCTCCCGGAATTGGTTCATAAGAGAGCAGTGTCTTTACCACGAGGCTAGGATTCAAAACCATAGCGCGCGAAGATTGGTTGATCTTTCGGGAGACGAACGAAATGACCGAACCTCATCAGTTGGACCCGCTGGTCTTGGGGAGACGACTCCGCCATCAGCGCCGGGAACGGGGTCTGACCCTGGACGAACTGGGCTCGCTCGTCGGACGCCCCGCCCCCTATCTCTCCCTGCTGGAGAACGGGAAGAAAGAGCCCAAGCTCAACCTGGTGCTCGAGCTGGCCAAGGCCCTCGAGGTCGACATCTCCGAGCTTCTCGATGCCAGCCCACCCAACCGACGCGATGCGCTGGAGATAGCGCTGCTCCGATCCCAGGACACGGCGCTCTTCGACTCGCTGGACCTCCCCCCGATCAAACCGAGCGCCAAACTCGACAACGAGACCCTCACCCATCTGGTCGGTCTCCATGAAGCTCTCCGGGAGCGGTCGAACCTGGGGTCGGCCGGCTCGGCGGAGGTGCACCGGGCCAACGGCGAGGTCTCTCTCTGGCTCAGTTATCACGATGGTTACCTCGAAGCTGTCGAAGCGGAGGCGCGGCGCGCCCTCGAGTCGAGCGGATACTCGGGAGAGGGCCCGTTCTCCTCGCGCAACCTCCTCGATCTCACTGCCCGGGCGGGGTTCGAGCTGCGTCCGGTCGACGACATGCCGGCATTTGCCCGCTCGGTGATCGACCTCGACCACCGTCGGGTGTACATCGCCCAGCGAGACGAACTGCGCACCAGACAAGCGCGCAAGGCCGTGCTGCAGACACTCGCCGGGTTCCTGCTGGGGCACGAGACGAATCCCGATCTCGACACCTTTCTCCGTCAGCGGGTGGAGACGGCGTACTTCGCCGCGGCAGTCCTGGCGCCGGAGGATGCCGTCCTCGCCCGTTTGCGATCCGCCAAGCGCGATCACGACATCGATGTCGAGGACGTCAAAGAGCTGTTCTATGTGTCATATGAGATGGCGGCGTGGAGGACGGTCAATCTGGCCACACACCATCTCGGGATCAGGGCCCATCTCATCGTGAGCGACCGCATGGGCACCGTGGTCAAGGCATACGCCAACGACGACGTCCCGATCCCCCGTGACGAGCAGGGAGGGATGGAGACCCAGCGTCTCTGCCGGCGCTGGGGGGCCAGGATGACCTTTGGATCAGCCGAGATGTACGGGACCCACCATCAGTTCACCGACACTCCCGGCGGAACCTTCTTCTGCACCACCCACGTCGAGGCCGGCCGCGAGCCCTCCCACGCCATCACGGTGGGAGTCCCCTTCGCCGAAGCCCGTTGGTTTCGAGGTCGGGAGACGGAGAGCCGGGAGACGTCGACCTGTCCCGACCCGGAATGTTGCCGCATGCCGGCTCCCGCCCTCGTCCGCAAGTGGTCGGACAAGGTGATCGTCTCGGCACGCTCTCAGAGCAGGATCCTGGGCCTGCTCGCCCCCGACCCCTATCCGGAGCTGGATATGCCCGAGGTCCTCGACCTGGTGGAGACGCACTCCGAGGGCTGAGAATCGACCGGTCGGGCCGGCCGCCTCACCTGGTCTCCTCGACGAAACCTCTCAGGTGCTCGGAGAGCCGCTCCAGGGAGGGCTTGTGGACGTACATCATGTGCCCGGCCTCGTAATACTCCATGCGCACGTTCTTGCGCAGTGTCTCGTCGAGCCCTAGATGGTTGAAGGTGTACTCGGTGGCGAAGTGCGGTGTGGCCAGGTCGAAGAGCCCGTTGGCCACGAACACCGGAAGCCGCTGCGACCTCGACATCACCTCGCGCAGACTCTCCGAGGTGTCCACGTAGTGGTTCTTGAAGTCCTCGTAGTCCCATGACTCGTTGATCTTCATCGAGAGGGTCTCGTAGAAGGCGTCGTTCACGAACCCGAGCTCGCTCCGCACGTAGTGGTTCAGCATGGCGGTGAACGGCGCGCTGATCTGGTCGCTGGCCGGGTCGCTCTCCAGGTTGTCGCCGTCGGCCACCCGGTCGATCCCGGTGAATCTCGAGTCGAGGCGGCCCACGGTCCGTCGCTCCTCCCGCATCAACTCCTTACAGAAGCGGTGGATGTGGATCCTGAGGTCGTAGCGGTCGACGTAGGCGGCCGGAAGCCCGGTGTACTCGGCCAGCTTGGCGGCTACCCGCGCCCGTTCCTTGTCCTCCAATTTCGACCCGCGGGCGAGGGCGGACCAGTAGCGACCCACTGCGAACTCCTCGACCTCATCGAGGAACTCGCGTAGTTGCCGGGATTGGTGCTTCTTGGCCAGACGCCCGTGATACCAGGCAGTGGCGGCGTAGGTGGGGAGAAACACCATGTAGGGGAGGTCGTTGCCCGGTCGGAAGAGGAGGGCGTCGCGTTCCTGGCCGATGGTCTGGAAGTTGAGGACGCTCGAGATGAGGATCAGGCCGTTGAGTTCGGTCCCTCTGGTCTTGAAGAGGTTTTGTGCGATGCCGGCGCCCCGGGTCGTCCCGTAGCTCTCCCCCGCGACGTACTTCGGCGATGCCCAGCGCCCGTGTCGGTTGAGGTAGTCGACGATGAAGTCGGAGAAGGCCTCGATGTCCTTGGAGAAGTGATGAAAGTCTTTCTCCTTGTCCTTGGGCGTTGCCGTGGAGAAGCCGGTGCCCACCGCGTCGACGAGGACCACGTCCGACACATCGAGGATGGAGTGCTCGTTGTCGATCAGACGCCCCGGGACGTCCACCACGAGGCCCTCGTCGTCGAACTCGACCCGGCGCGGGCCGAACAGCCCGAGATGGAGCCAGACGGTGGAAGACCCCGGCCCCCCGTTGAACCCGAAGAGGATGGGACGGCTCGCCGGGTCGACATCGTCCTCGACATACGAGACATGGAAGAAGACCGCCTTCTTGTCCTCCCCCTGATCGATGGTTTGGGTGGCGGCGGTCGCGGTGTAGGAGACCTTGCGCCCGCCAAAAGTCCCTCTGTACTTCTTCGAGACCGTCTTGTCTTCGACCTCCGGGATCGGTGATGTCTCCCCGGTCT
Organism: Acidimicrobiia bacterium; assembly: GCA_050742015.1. Taxonomy (GTDB): domain Bacteria; phylum Actinomycetota; class Acidimicrobiia; order Spongiisociales; family ZC4RG35; genus JARDZU01. Next base: position 9,495 of record JBOGEV010000014.1, on the reverse strand, counting down.
CGGTGGCAGCCTCAGTGGCTTTCTCGTCGGTCATGCGGATGAGGCTAGACCTGCCTCGGTCTCCCGTCTTCGCCGATCCAGTCCTCGGCCGGCACACCCAGCCCTTCGGCGATCCGGTTGATGTAGTTGAAATAGGCGACCACCTGGACACAGCTCGATATTCCACGATCGTCGAAGCCCTGGGCCCTCAGCTCGGCAATGTCGCCTGAGTCGATCGAGGCAGACTCCTCGGTCAGCTTCTCTGCAAACGCGAGCAGCGCGCTCGTCGGGGCGTCGAGCCCTGCTTTCCTCCAATCGGCCGCAAAGCGGTCCACCATCTCTTGGTCGGCGACCTCATCCCGGAGATCGTGCAGATGTGCCGTTATTCAGTAATGACACTCGTTCACGCTGGAGGTGACCACCGCGATCATCTCCCTCTGCGCCCTGCTGAGGGGCGAGGCGCCAAACATGATGGTGGAGTAGAGGCGCATCGAGTCCCGCATCACTTCGGGGAGCTGGCTCTGGATGGAGACGATGTTCCAGATGCGGCCCGCCCGTCCCAGGGCGGCCTCGTACTCCTCCTTGGTGACGCCGGTCGCGGCTTCCTCGGGCGTCATATCGACATGGGCCACGATGTCAGCCCGCCAGGAACAGGGCGGGCTCCTCGAGGTTCTCGATGACGAGTGCGATGAACCGCCGCCCCACTGCACCATCGATGACCCGGTGGTCGTAGGACAGGGAGAGGGGCAGGACGGGAGCAACCACCGGGGTGCCGTCCACCGCCACCACCCCGTCTTCGGCACGTCCGACGGAGAGAATGGCGGTGGTGCCGTGAGGGACGATGGGTGTCCCCAGCCCGCCGCCCACCGCCCCGATGTTGGAGACGGTGAAAGTCTGGCCGCTCAACTCGTCGGGGCTCAGCGACCTGGCCCTCGCCCCTTCTCCAAGACGTCGCACTTCGCCCGCGATGTCCAGCACGCTCTTCGCACCGGCGTCCCGGACAACGGCGACGAGCAGGCCATCGGGTGTGTCGACGGCTATACCGATGTGATGGGCACCGTGGACGATCAGGTCGTCGCCGTCGAGGGTTGCGTTGAACTCGGGGAACTCCTCGAGGGCGGGAATGACTGCCTTGATCACCAGGGCCTCGACCGGGAGTTTCACATCGTGCCGGGCGCCCAGGGCGGAGCGAATCTCGAGAAGCCTGGTTGCGTTCACGTGGTCGAAGGTGGTGACGTGGGGAATCTCCGCCCAACTCTTCGCCATGTTGGCGGCGATGGTGCGGCGGAGACGTGACATCGGGCGTCGCTCGTCCTGACCCGAGGTCACCCGGGGCGGGGCCGGCACCGATTCGGTGGGGCCGGGTCCGGTTTCCACCGTGGTCGACGGCGCAGAGGTCGACGGCGCAGAAGTCGATGGCGCAGGGCCCGTAGCCGCCGCGGTGGGGGCCGCCGCCATCACATCCTCCCTGGTGACCCTTCCCTCGGGTCCTGAGCCCTGGATACCGGCGATCTCGACTCCCAGGTCGCGGGCCAGCTTGCGCACGATGGGCAGAGCCTTGACCGCCGCCCCCGGCCTGGACGCCGCCGCGGCGGGGTTCGGGGCTGTGAGCACTTCGGCCTCCTCGACAAGACTTCCCACAATCGGCGCCGCCGAGTCGCTGCGGACCGGCTCGGTCGTATCCGGGGCAGGCGGTGGCTCGCTGTTGGTCGCCTCGGTCTCGTCCCCGATCACCACCAGCACCGACCCGACAGTGATGGTCTCACCCTCAGCCCCACCGTGTCGGATCACGATCCCGGCATAGGGCGAAGGGATCTCGACGACCGCCTTGTCGGTCTCCACCTCGACCACCGGTTGATCGGCCTCGACGTGACCGCCCTCGGGCACGAGCCAACGGACGATCTCCGCCTCGGTGAGGCCCTCGCCGATGTCGGGCAGCCTGAATTCCTGCGCCACTAAGCCTCCAGGGTCCTTTCCGCCGCCCGCACGATCCGGTCCACGCTGGGAAGGTAGTGGCCCTCGGAGCGCTTGAGCGGGAAGACGGTGTCCCACCCGGTGACACGGCGCACGGGTGCGAGAAGGGAATAGAGCGCCTGCTCCTGGACGATCGCGACCACCTCCGCCCCCATCCCGGCCGTTCGGGGCGCTTCGTGCACCACGACCACCCTTCCGGTCTTGGTCGCCGAGTCGACTATCCCGTCGTGATCGAGTGGGGACAGGGTCCTGAGATCGAGCACCTCCACCGACACCCCTGACTCTTCGAGTTGGAGGGCGGCGGCCCTCGTCTCCTTCATCATCGCCCCCCATGAGATGAGTGTGATGTCGTCGCCCTCTCTTTCCACTCGAAGCGGCCCGATCTCTGTGGTGAAGTAACTATCGGCGACCTCTTCCTTGATGGCGCGGTAGAGACGAATCGGCTCCAGGAACAAGACCGGGTCGGGGTCCTCGATGGCGCCGAGGAGAAGACCACGGGCGTCGGAAGGGGTCGAGGGAACCACGACCTTTAGACCCGGGATGTGGGTGTAGACGGCCTCAGTCGACTCGGAGTGATGCTCGGCCGCCCCGATCCCGCCGCCAAACGGGACTCTTATGACCAGCGGGGCAGTGAACCTGTGATTGGAGCGGTTCCTGATCCTGGCGACGTGATTGATGATCTGGTCGTAGGCCGGGTAGGAGAACCCGAGGAACTGCAGCTCGGCCACCGGTCGGAGCCCGGCGATCGCCATCCCGAAGGCCGCCCCCACGATCCCCGACTCCGCCACCGGGGTGTCAAAGACCCGATCCTCGCCGTATTTCTCGCGCAGTCCATCGGTGATCCGGAACACCCCGCCGGTACGACCGATGTCTTCCCCCAGGAGCACCACACGCTCGTCGGACTCGAGGGCGGTGGCCAGTGCCCCGTTCAGGGCTTGTGCCAGCGTCACCTCGCTCACGGCGCCGCCTCGCCCATCTGTGCCTCGAAAGGCCCGGTCGGCGACTCGTACATCCGGAGGAACATCGCCTCGGGCCCGGGCTCGGGCAGCGCCTCCGCCTCGGTCACGGCTTCTTCGACCCTCTCTGCAGCTCCCGTCTCCAACTCGGCCTGCCATGCGGGCGTCCAGCCCCCAGCCCGTTCCAGGAGGAGGCGAACCCGCTGCAACGGGTCGCGCTCCCGCCAGCGACCGGTTTCGTCCTCGTCGCGATACCGACCCGGGTCATCGGCCGTGGTGTGGGGGCCCAGCCGGTAGGTGATGGCTTCGATCAGAGTTGGCCCCTCACCATTGCGGGCCCGGGTCACCGCGGTGGTGACGACGGCGTGGACCGCAGCCACGTCGTTGCCGTCGACGAGGACACCGGGCATGCCATACCCGTCAGCCTTCATCGCGATCGTCTCGGAGTGGGTCTGCTCCGAGCGGGGGTAGGAAATGGCAAACCCGTTGTTCTGGCAGAGGAACACGGTCGGAGTGTGAAAGACGGCAGCGAAATTCATCGCCTCGTGGAAGTCGCCCTCCGACGTCGCCCCATCGCCGAAGGAGGTCAGGGCCACCCGGTCGCTGCCCTTGAGAGACTCGGCCCAGGCCAGCCCCACGGCATGGATCATGTGACCACCCACCGTGATCGACGGTGGAAGCACATTCACCTCCTCCGGGGCCTGGCCGCCACGCTCGTCCCCGGTCCGTCCGGCGATCAGGAGTCGCCACGGATAGCCGGCCCGCCACATGAGAGCGGCGTCCCTATAGGTCCCCGCCACCCAGTCATCCGCCCGGAGGGCGGCCGCAGCTCCGATCTGGGCCGCCTCCTGGCCCTCGAACGGGGCATAGGTCGCCAACCGCCCTTGCCGCTGCATCGCCATGCACTTGTGGTCGTAGGTCCTGGCCTCGACCATGTCGGCATAGAGGGCCCGCATCTCCTCGAGGGTGATCGGAAGACGGTCGCGCACCGTCCCGTCCATGTTGACCAGGCTGAGCATTGGCCTAGAAAAGTACAGGCTGGCGTCACGAACGGCGATCCGAAGCCGGGATCGACGGTGGTCCCCAACGCTTTTGGCGCGGAGATCTCGACCTATAGGTCGAGATCTGCGCGCCAGAACGGTCTGTGGGCCTAGACCCCGGTGCGGCCTCAGTCCCAGTCGAGGAAGGCGGGCAGCTTGCCCGAGTTGCGCAGGCTCCCCACGATCCCGCGCGGGAAGAAGATGAGCGCCAGGATGAGGACGGCACCAGTCACCACGATGTTGAGCTCCGACTCGCCGAACTGACGGATCGAGAACTCGTTGACCCCGACGATCACCACGGCGCCGATCACGGGCCCGGCCACCGTGCCCCGTCCCCCGATGATGGCCATCAGCACCATTCGGGCCGCCACCGCGATCGAGAAGAAGGTCAGGGGCCGGAGATGGGTCAGGGAGTAGCCATAGATCGCCCCGGCGGTGCCGATGAAATAGGCACTGAGAGAGAAGGCGATCACCTTGTACCACCGGGTGTTGATCCCGGCCACCTCTGCCTTGGTCTCGTCCTGGCTGATAGCACGGAGACCCAGCCCGAACTTGGAGTGGGCGACCCGGTACGACAGGTACACGGCGCCGATCGCCGAGACCGCCATCGCGTAGTAGAAGGGCACCTTGAGCCACCGCACCTCGATGTCGAGCAGGGGGAGGTCGAGGCCACTGGAACCCCCGATGAACTCCCAATTGTCGAACCAGAGGAGGAATAGGAAGAGCATGGCGATCGTGGCGACGATGAAGGCCGGGCCCCTCGTTCGCAGGGTGATGAGCCCGGCGAGGAAGCCTACGAAAGCGGCGGCCAGACCCGCCACCGGGAAGAACCAAAACGGCGAGAACCCCCAATGAGCGAGGGCGAGACCGGCGGTGTAACCCCCGATGGCGAAGAAGACACCGTGCCCGAGTGAGATGTATCCGGCGAAACCACCGATGATGTTCCAGCTCGACGACATCGCGATCCACATCAGGATCAGCATCCCGAGCTGCATCACATAGGCATAGGACTCGAAGACCGGGACGGCGATCAGCGGGAAGAGCAATATCAACGCGAGCAGAGCGATGACGGTGACCCGGCGCGAGATAGTGCCCGGTCGCCGCTCAGCCACGTCCAACTTCGGTGAATCTCGTTTCTCCAGTAGAGGCACGTCGGACATCAGAGCCTCAACTTGGCTCCGAAGAGCCCTTGGGGACGGACCATGAGGATCAAGAACAGGGTCAGGTAGAAGGTGATGGGCGACCAGGTCGGGCCGATTTGGTCGGTCACCACAGCGCTGGCCACCGCGAGGAGGAGGGCACCGATGACCGCTCCCTTGATGCTTCCCATGCCCCCGAGCACGATCAGAGCCAGCAACAGGGCGATCCATTGCCAATGCCGGGCCGGGAAGAACGGGAACATGAAGCTGAGCAATGAGCCGGCGGCGCCGGCGAGGGCCATACCCAGTCCGAATGCGATCGCCGAGATACGACGCACATTGACACCGACGATCTGGGCGGCTGCCCGGTTCTGCATGGTCGCCCGGATCGCCGTCCCTGTCTTGGTGAGCCGAAGCACCGCCCAGAGACCGATCAGCAGGACGAAGCTCACCACCGACGCATACAGCTGACTGGTCGGCATGAAGATCTCACCGATCCTCACCGACGAAGACGCGTACTCCGGTCGCACACTGCGGAAGGTCCCGGTGAAGAAGAAGGTGAGCAACCCCTCCACAACCAGGGCGAGACCGAATGTCAGGAGCACCGTCATCTCCACATAACGGGGGCTGCCCTCGATGCGGGGGAAGAGGATCAGATAGAGGGTGACGCCGAGACCGAACATCAGCGGCATCGTCACGGCAAGGGAGATGATCGGGTCGAGCGTGAGGTTCTCGAAGAGGAGGTAGGTCAGGTAGGACGCAACCAGGATGAACGCGGCATGGGCCAGGTTGACCACCCGCATCACCCCGAAGAGCAGTGTGAGGCCCGAGGCCATCATGGCGTAGACACTCCCCAGGAGCAGTCCGAGCACCAGGATCTGCACCCAATGCATCAGCTCGCCTCGCCCCGAGGCGCAAGCGCCTTGCCCAGGTAGAGCTCACGGATCCGGGGGTCGGCGAGGATCCCGTGGGCGGGACCCTCGAATTCGAGCGAACCAAGGTCGAATACGAAACCCCAGTCCACGCTCTCCAGGCCCTTGACCGCGTTCTGCTCCACCAACACCACGGTGATTCCCATGTCGCTGAAGCCCTTGATCCGCTCGAAGATCTGATCGGCCACGATCGGGGCCAACCCCAGGCTGGGCTCGTCGATCATGACCACCCTGGGCTCGACCATGAGCGCCCGACCCAGAGTGACCATCTGTTGCTCCCCGCCGGACAGGGTTCCGGCGTTCTGGTTCTTACGCTCGGCCAGAGCCGGGAACGTCTCGTACACCATGTCCATTCGTTGCCGGAGGAGCACTCGGTCGTCGATCAGGTATCCGCCCATCGCCAGGTTCTCCCGGACCGTCATGGTCGGGAAGAGGCTGGCGTCCTGGGGCACGAAACAGACCCCCGCCGCGAGCATCTGATCAGGACGGGACCCGTTCACCCTCGAACCGTCGAGCAACACCTCCCCGGACCGTGGGCTGAGAAAGCCGGCGATGGTCCGGAGCAACGTCGACTTGCCGGCACCGTTGGGGCCGACGATGCAATATGCCTTCCCCTCGTCGATGGCCAAGCTGATCCCGGTGAGAATGTCGGGCCCGGCTCCGTACCCGGCCACCACATCTCTCACCTCCAAGAGGGCCATGGACTACACCCGCCCCAGATAGGCGTCGAGGACGGTGTCGTCCTCACGAATGACCTCGGGAGTTCCCTTGGTGAGAACCTCACCGTGGGCCATCACGACGATCGAGTCGCACAAGGACATGACGACATCCATGTTGTGCTCGACGATGAGGAACGTGATCCCCGATGCGTTCAGCTCTCGAATGTGGTCCATGATCCGCTCCATTAGGGCAGGGTTCACGCCCCCGGCCGGCTCGTCGAGCATGATCAGCTTGGGCTCGGGCATGAGGACCGAGGCGAATTCGAGCAGCTTCTTCTGACCGTAGGACAAAGAGTTGGCGGGTTGTCGGGCCAGTGAGTCGATTCCGACGAAGCGGAGCAACTCCATCGCCCGGTCTTCCTCCCGCTGCAGGATGCGCGAGCCGAGGAGACTGCGCCAGCCACTGGTGGGAGACCCCACCACCATGTTCTCGAGGACGGTCATGTCACCGAGATCGCGGGTGATCTGAAAGGTCCGGCTGATCCCGAGTCGGGTGATGCGGTGTGGCATCCAACCGGTGACGTCGACACCGTCGAATACCACAGCACCCTCGTCGGCGGTGACGATGCCGCTGACTATGTCGAAGGCGGTGGTCTTGCCCGCTCCGTTGGGGCCGATCAGACCGGTGATCGATCCGGTAGACACGAGGAACGAGCAGGACCGAACCGCCACGACGCCGCCGTATGTCTTGGTGATGCCTCGGATGTCCAATAGTTCGGCTACGAGAGACCTCCGATCATCCTGCAGCGCACTTGTAGCGACATCCGGGGCGCCGGGGAGGGAACGGGGTGCATTCTGGTCGCACCCCGTTTCTCTCCACGAGATTCACGCCGTTCCCGCCTCCTACCACTCCGGCTTCGGGAACACCAGGTCGACGGTGTCCAGGCCCTCGCCGACCGGGAACACGAACTGAAGCTCCCCGTCCTGCCATTGGTTCAGGAGGAGATCACGCCCGATGGCCAGGCCACGCTCGTCCCAGTGGTAGTCGCCCAGGATGGTGCGAACCGGGTCGTCTTCAGTCCTATCCCGGAACCACTGGGCTATTGCCGCGTTGTCCGTGCTCCCGGCACCGATCATCCCTTGCTCCATGCCCTGGCAGACAGCAAAGGGAATCGCCTCGTCCTCACTCGGCGCGTTGCCGAAGGCGGCCTCGAAATCGGCGACGAAGTCCTGATTGGTGTACTCCTCACCGCCCAGGCTTCCCACGAACTCGACCGAAGGATGCCAGACGGTGTGCATCGTGGTCCCGTTCTCCGGGCCCCCGAGCTCTTGGCTGAACTCGGCCTGGGCCCCCTGTGACAGCCACATGAACTTGGGTTGCATGCCCACCTGCTGGAGGCCCTGCACCAACGAGATCGCCTCGTCGACGGAAGCGGTGGCCGCCCAGACCGACTCGGCGCCGCTGCCCGAGATCGAGTTGGCGAATGTGGTCCAGTCGGTGAACCCGACCGGCCATTGCTCGTCGAAGACGATTTCGATGCCGGCGTCGGCGAGCAAGCCGGGAGCAAGGTCGACCAAGACCTCGTCAGTGGCAGGGTCGTTCACGGTCCCACCGGCGAGACCGTTGCGCCCTGCGGCTGCGAAGGGGTCGTCGGCGTAGACCACGGCCGCGGTCGCCGGGAAGTCCTCCTCGGGGATCAGGCCTTGGTCGCGGTAGTAGAGCAGGGCGTTGACTCCCGCCGAGCCAATTTCTTCACCAACCCGGGCCTGGAAGTAGAAGATGTTCTCGAACCCGCGCTCCCAGATTCGCTGCGCGCCGCCGGATGGGACCGGGTAGACCATCCCGTTCTGCTCGGCGATCGCCGAGGTCGGGCCGGTGAGAAGACTGGAGAACGTCCCGAACAGGATGTCGGCCTCGGCCACCAATCGCTCGTACTGCGTGACCGCGATCTCCTGGTCGGACTGGTTGTCCTCGACCTCCAATACGAGCTCGCGGCCCAGCACGCCGCCCCTCTCGTTGATCAGGTCTACACACAGTTGGTAGCCGTTGCGATGCAATTCCGCCGGGATCGAGAACTCCCCGGTCAGCGGTAGCGATGTCCCGGCAATGATGGGCTCACCGTCTCCCGCTGGAGCCGTCGTATCCGACGGGGCAGTGGTCTCGGAAGTGTCTCCCGGCTCGGTCGTCGCCGCGCCGCCGTCCGCCGTGGTAGTGGTGTCTGCAGTGCCGGCACAAGCCGAAACCAACGCCATGACGGCGAAGTTCGCGGCCAGTCGTTTCCAGGATCTCATCCCGGGCCTCCTCCTCGCTCCATCACCGTCCCGCGTCTACGGGACGGCAAACGATTGTATGTCTCGCCAGACAAGGGCGTCAACAGGTCCCCCAACGCTTTTACCCGCGACGGTCTGTGCCGCCTAGACCCCGGCCGACTGGCCGGCCAGGACCGCTTCCATCTCTTCGATGGTCATCAGGACCTCACGGGCTTTGCTCCCCTGTGAGGGGCCGACGACGCCACGACTCTCCAGGATGTCCATCACCCGCCCGGCGCGGGCGAAACCGATACGCAGCTTGCGCTGCAGCATGGAGGTGGAGCCCAGCTCGCTGCGCACCACGAGATCCATGGCCTGGCGGACCAGAGCCTCCTCCTCGTCGTCGACCTGATCGGCCTGGGCGGCTGCGGCTGCGGCCGCGGCCTCGACCAGGACCTCCTGCTCTTCGTACTTGGCCTCCTGCTGGGTGCGCACCCATTCGACCACTGCTTGCACTTCGCTCTCCCGCACCCAGGCGCCCTGGATCCGCTGGGGCCGGGGCTCCT
>JBOGEV010000013.1:0-9178 GCA_050742015.1 Acidimicrobiia bacterium | reverse complement strand
CCAGCCCGGGCAGCCCGAACCACAGGGCCCGGTGAATCCCATAGTGATCGAACCCCGATATGCCCTGGTGCATGACCACGTCCGAGCTCGACCAGGCTCCGAGGCTCTCGCCGAAGACGAGCACCTTTGGCCTCTTCTCTTCCGGCACCACTCTCAACCGCTGTTTGACGCCCCAGAGGAGTTGCCTGAATTGAGCCCGACCCAGGGAGACCCCCTGAACCTCGAGAAACGAAGGCGCCTTGCCGTATTGGATGCAGGCCGTGGCGATGTCTCCCCGGGTCAGGATCTCCGCCGACTCGATCACGGTGTGGTCGACCCAACCCGTCCCGGTGGGAGAGACCAACAGCAGATAGCTCCGATCGAAGGCTCCGAGCCGCTCCATCTCGTTGAGAGCCAGCTCCGACCGCCCTGTGGCGTAGATCGGCTCACACTCGAGACCCACGTAGGCCCGGATCGGATGGGCGACGGCGGACAATCCCAGTGTCTTTTCGATGACATCGGGGGTCACCACCTCACTCACATACCGGCGACCCTGCAGCCCCATCTGCCCGTAAGGGGAGATGCTGTTCGGGCCGCCCGACACATGAACGTTGCTCGGTGGGGAGCCGAATGCCGGCTCCATCCGGCCGTTGGCGCGGGCCATGCGTGAGACCAGGCCGCGATAGAGAACGACCGCGCCCGCTCCCCACAAAGCGAGGTTGAGGCCTCGGCCGATGACCGAATGGCCAACTCCTTGGCCCAGGTAACCGGTCATGGAACGCCTCGAGCTGAGGAAGCCACGCCCCAGCCAGCGGCCCCCATTGGCTACTGCCACCGCGATGCCGACCGAAGCGAAGAGGTTCGCCGGCTTGTCCTCCTCACGCCACTTGGTGACCACCCCCTCCCGGGTCTCGAGCTCTTTCGACCATCGGGTCATGGCGTATCCGAAGCCACCGAGGCCGGTGGCGATGGGGACGATCGGAGTGTCGATCTTCTCGCTGAGGTCGATGGCTGCCTCGTGGATGATCCCGCCAACGGCGGCCACATTCAGCAGCCGGCCAGCGCTCCGGATCGACGCCTTGCCGGTTGACTCGTCCTCGGTTTCGGCTAGCCGCCCCAGGGCCGCACCAGCTGCGGCCAGGGCGGCGCGGGCACCGATGCGCCACGCCAGCGGGGACGTGTCCGGCGCCACCTTTCTCGCCACTAGATCCACGGCGTTGCCCACGCCTCTCGCCGCCAACACGGCCAGCCCGCCCGCAATTCCCTGATGAAGGGAGGAGCGGGGCATCAGGGAGGGTCCGAATGAATCGAGTGCGGCACCCGTCACCAGGGGTGCGGCGGGTCCGCTGGTGACCGGGTTGAGCCGGTTTGCCACCTTTACGAGCATGTCGACCGCGGGACTGTCGAGGATCACGTGTGTCTCCGTTCTGATTCAGAATTGATAGGGCTCACCGTTGGGAGGGTCGTCGATTTCGATCGAGTCGTCGATCACGCTGCGGCACATTCTCATATAGGTTGGCCTTCCCGCCGCACTCAGGGTGGAGTCATGGATGGGGACGACGCGGCCCGGCTTCACCGCATTGGCGAAGTCGGCCGTCATCGCAACCCGAGCCCAAGGGGCGGACAGGGGTAGCCCGAGCAGGTCGATGCCGGACGGTGTGGTGGTGTAGGCGTCGCCTGGGTGGAAAAAGGTGGGTCCATCGCTCTCTCGCAGGATGAATCCGACATTGCCGACCCGTGGGATGCGATCGTGGATCACGGCGTGCTCGCCCCCGACGACCTCGACTGCGATCTCTCCAAGCTCGAACCGATCGCCGACCTCGGCAGGGTCAGGTGAATGGTCGCCGAGCAATTCGACCGTTTCGGACTCGGCGAGGAGCCGCGCCTGCGGGTTGGCCCCGATCACAGTGCCGATGTGGTGGGGGTCGACGTGATCGTGATGCTGGTGGGTGATCAGGATTGCATCGAGATCGGTGAGACCGTGCCAGGAGTCGGAGTAGCCACCGGGGTCGATCAGGATGCGGGTCGACGAGGTTTCGATCAGGAGGCAGGCATGGCCGAGTCGGGTCAGGATCATGCCCCAAGTATGGCCTATTGGCTGACCACCCACGCGTTGTCGGCATCGCAGATGTTGTCCTCGACTAGGTCAGCGGGGACATTGCCACCTCCCAGCTCCACGGTTTCACCCTCTACGGCGACCACATTTCCGTCGTAGTCGTAGACAGTGAGCGGGTCGCTGGTGGCCGAGTAGCCGAATGGCCACACCGGCACCGTCCGTCCCTCGGATCCGGGGAAGTAGACACAATTGAGATCGGGGTCGTAGACCGCCTCGAAGGTTCCGAGGGCGTCCATCCCGCCCCATAACGGATCGGGCTGGTCAGGATCTCCACGTCTCCTTCAACGACCGGCACCGGGGCGGGAAGGTCGGCGAGTGTCTGTTCGGTCATCTCGAGGAAGGGGTATATGACCACCCGATCGCCGACCGCCTGCATGAGAGCGGTCCGGGTGGCGGTGTCGAGCTCCTCGACCGAAAGTGGGATCTGATTGCGGATGGTGTCGATCCCGTAACCGGCGGTGGCCAGCGGCCGTCCCCGGCTGTCGGTGAGGCCCTGGATCGATTCGGTCGCCTCGATCAGCTCGGCTTCGGAGAATGTCGCTCCGCCGGCGACACAAACTGGCTCGTCTCCGGCGAGCCCGGCGATAGCTGCCTCATGACCGGTCACATCGTCACCGACGAACCAGACCGTCATCACCGAAGTCTCCTGATGCCACCACATCCCGGCGAAGTCATCCTGGGAGGCGGTGTACTCGGCCAGGGCCGAGGTCAAAGTTTCTGATGGGTTCTGGGTGCTGGACCCTCTCAGCTCCGGGCAGAGCGAGCTGAAGTCTGGCTCCTCGAGAATCGGATAGTCGACCACCACGGGTTCAGCCGTCGGAGTCAAGCGCCGGCCGTCGTAGACGCCCTGCATTTCGATGACAACGAGCTGCTCCGCAGACGAGACCCACGACGGGTCTAGCTCTCCGTCGAGCAGGATCCCGGGACAGGGCCCATTGATTCCGGGTGGGCAAAGCTCGATGCCGCCGTCCTCCTGCTCGACCGGGGTGGCGGTGACGATGACGGCCACTTCTTCTCCATTAGAGGTCGGGAGAGGACCGCTGGTGGCAGGGTCGGATTCGGGGGAGGTCGTCGTGGATTGGATCCCGGGTTGGGCGCACGCAGACAAGATGAGAGCCAGTACCAGCAGGATCCGGGCCGGTTTCATGAGGTTGAGACGTCTGGACGGTCGGCTCGGTTCCGGTTTGTCAGCGGTCAGTTGGGCCTCGGGGATCAGTCCGGCGGAAGCGGATTCGCCCGTGGTCGGGGTGGCGGTAGATCTGGTAGCCGCGTTCGTGGATGACTATCTGGTGGTGGAACCAGCAGAGGGTTATCAGGTTGTCGGGGTCGGTGGTTCCGCCTTGTGACCAGCGCGGTGTCCTAGGCCTTCTCCACCTCTTCCAGGAGCTCTTGTGAGCTCTTGGTGAACTTGGCCACCCCTTCGTCCTCGAGCACCTGGACCACGTCCTGATAGTCGACACCCACTTCGGCGAGTCGGGCAAGGTCGAGCTTGGCTTGTTCGATGTCGGATCCAGAGAACGCTCGCGGTGACGGGTCACCGTGGTCCTGATAGGCGTCGATCGTCTCGAGGGGCATGGTGTTGACCGTGTCCGGCGCGACCAGATTCTCGACGTAGAGCAAGTCCGGGTAATCGGGGTTCTTGGTCGAGGTCGATGCCCACAGCGGCTTTTGCACCCTCGCGCCCCGATCGGCGAGCGCCCGGAACCGATCGGACCCGAACACGTCGAGGAAGAGGCCATATGCGACCCGGGCGTTGGCATTGGCGGTAACGCCACGCAACGACAGGGCTTCAGGGGTGTCGATCTCATCCAGTCGACGATCCACCTCGGTGTCGAACCGGGACACGAAGAAGGAGGCGACCGAGGCCACGTTGCTCAGATCGCCGCCCGATTCCCCGAACTCCTCCATACCCGTGAGATAGGCGTCCATCACCTCCTTGTACCGCTCGAGGGAGAAGATCAACGTGATGTTCACCGAGATCCCCTCGGCCAGGAGACGTCTGATTGCTGGGATGCCCTCGGCTGTGGCCGGGATCTTCACCAGGAGGTTGGGCCGGTCGACCTGCTTCACCCAGTCGCGGGCCTCGGAGACACTGGCATCGGTGTCACCGGCCAGGTGCGGTGAGACCTCGACCGATACGAAGCCGTCCCGGCCCTCGGTTCTCTCGAATACGCCGATCAGCTCGTCGCAGGCCCGCTGCAAGTCCGTCGCCATCAGGGTCTTGACGATCTCCTCGGACGAGACGCCCGCCGACTTCAGATCCTGGAGTTGTTGGTCGTAGTCGGTGGTCCCGACGATGGCACCGGCGAAAATGGTGGGATTGGAGGTGACCCCGCTCACGGCGTCATCGACGATTCTCCGGGCCAGCTCGCCGCTGTCGAGCATGGCCTTGGATATCTGGTCGGACCAGATCGAGACGCCGGCTCGGGCGAGACCGTGCAGGTTGGAAGCACTCATATCCCAAGCGTAGGTCGGCCGTCAGGCTGCGGGCCCCGGGGGATAACCTCGCGGGGTAATGAGCCCGGTTCTCGTCGTGCCCGAAGGGGCATCCGTCGGTCCCGATTCGGGCTTGCCACGCCCGAGGCGGAGGCAGTGGGCAATGGCGGCAGCGGTTGGCGTGATCGCCGCGGCGGTCCTGGCCGTCGGCGAGAGCGGTGGCGTGAGTCTCGCCCATCTCAGCGAGCGGCTTGTCATAGAGGCTCATCTCGACGCCTGGTACGGCGGCGACTTCGACACCGCCAACAGCCTGAGAGCCCAGGAGCGTCTGCGAACCGGCCCCTCTGAGCAGCGGGCCCGCGGCGAGGTGCAGTACCAGGCCACTCTTCGGGCAGAGACGGAGTTGCTCGGCTGCGAGTCGCTGCCGCCTGCCACCTTGCGATGCGAGGTGAGCTACTCCAACGCCCTCAACGAAGCAATTGGCGAAAGACCGGCTGTCGTGACCCAGCAGTTCGGGATGAGCGACGGGCACCTGCTCTTCGTCGCTGGTCCCTATCTCGAGGACGAGGCGGTCACCGCCAGTTTCGGCCGCTTCGCCGACCTCTTGTTCCCCGACGACTATCGGCAAGCTTGTGTCGACGAGCCCAACTACCAGCCGCCCGGCTGTGCGACGTTCAAGCTGGAACATCTCGAGGATTGGGCTTCCTGGCACCGGATCGAGGAAGGCTGATCATCACTAGCCTTTCGGGTCGTCATGCCGAGACGCATTCTCATCGCCAAACCGGGGCTCGACGGTCATGACCGGGGGGCGAAAGTCATCGCTCGTGCCCTACGCGATGCCGGGTTCGAGGTCATCTACTCCGGTCTTCACCAGACGCCGGCCCAGATCGCGGAGACGGCAGTGCAGGAGGACGTCGACGCCGTAGGGCTCTCCTCGCTCTCCGGGGCGCACAAGACGCTGTTCCCCCAGGTGGTCGACGAGTTGGCCAGCCGTGATGCGGCCGACGTCATCGTGTTCGGGGGCGGGGTCATCCCCGAGACCGACTTCCAGGGACTGCTCGACGCCGGGCTGGCCACGATCTTCACCCCCGGGACCTCCCTCGATTTGATCACAGCCTGGGTCGAGGCCAACGTCCCGTCGAAGGTGCAGTAGGAAGGGAGACCATTGAAGATCCACGAGTACCAGGCCAAAGAGCTGATGGCCGCCCGAGGGATACCCGTGCCCATGGGTCGGGTTGTCACCACAGTCGACGAGGCGGCTGCCGCGGTGCGCCCGCTCATCGAGGATTCGGGCAACCCGGTGGTGGTGCTCAAGTCCCAGATCCACGCCGGTGGCCGGGGTAAGGGAACCTTCGCAGAACATCCCGACCTGCGCGGGGTCAACGTGATAACCGAGGGGATCGAAGGCGGTGCCGAAGCGGCCGAGAGCAGGGTCCGGGTACTGGCCGGAAAGATGCTCGGCTCCACGCTCGTGACCATCCAGACCGGGCCGGAGGGCAAGGTGGTGAACCGTCTCTACCTGGAGCAGGGGATCGACATCGACCGGGAGCTCTATCTGGCCGTCCTCCTGGATCGGTCGGTCAGCCGGAACATCGTGATGGCCTCCACCGAGGGAGGGATGGAGATCGAGAAGGTGGCCGAGGAGACGCCGGAGAAGATCCTGAGGCAAGAGATCGACCCGGCGATCGGCCTCGCCGACTTCCAGGCCAACGAGCTGGCCCACGGTCTGGGGTTGGAAGGCGACACCATCAAGGGCTTCATCCGGTTCGTCAAGGCGCTCGATCGGGCGGCCACAGAGCTCGACACCGACCTGGTCGAGATCAACCCCCTGGTGATAACCAAGGGCGGACAGGTGATGGCCCTCGACGGGAAGATGGCCTTCGACGACAACGCACTTTTCCGTCACCCCGACATCGCGGCCATGCGTGACGAGACCGAGGAGGATCCGGCCGAACTGGCCGCCAAGGAGGCGGGCCTCAACTACATCAAGCTCGACGGGACCATCGGGTGTCTGGTCAATGGTGCCGGTCTGGCCATGGCCACGATGGACACGATCAAGCACGTCGGCGGCGAACCGGCCAATTTCCTAGACGTTGGCGGCGGGGCGGACGAGCAACAAGTCACCACTGCCTTCCAGATCATCACCAAGGACCCGGCGGCCAGGGGCATCTTCGTCAACATCTTCGGCGGGATCATGCGCTGTGACGTGATCGCGACCGGGATCGTGGCCGCAGTCAAGAACGTCGGGCTGGATGTCCCGCTGGTGGTGCGGCTCGAAGGAACCAACGTCGAGAAGGGCAAGCAGATCATTCGGGAGTCCGGACTCGATGTCGTGGCTGCGGACAGCCTGAAAGATGGGGCCGAGAAGATCGTGGAGCTGGTCCGATGAGCATTCTCGTGGGCAAGGACACTCGGGTCATCATCCAGGGGCTGGGCAAGACTGGACAGTTCCACACAGACAAGGCCATCGCCTACGGCACGCAGATGGTGGGTGCGGTCCATCCGTCGCGGCATGGGGCAACGGCTCATTTCGAAGGGGAGACCGATCACTCCGGGGTACCCGGGCGGGACGACACCTACACGGTCGACCTCCCGGTGTTCGCCACCGTCAGGGAGGCAGTAGCCGAGACCGGAGCCAACGCATCAGTCGTCTACGTTCCACCGCCCTTTGCTGCCGACGCCATCATGGAAGCAGCGGCGGCCGGCCTCGATCTAGTGGTGGCGATCACCGAGGGCGTCCCCGTCGCCGACATGATCAAGGCCAAGCGCTACCTCGCCGACAAGGCGACTCGTCTCATCGGGCCCAATTGTCCCGGCGTTATCACCCCGGGCGAGTGCAAGATCGGGATCATGCCCGGCTACATCCACGACCGAGGGCGGATCGGTGTCATCTCCCGGTCGGGAACCCTCACTTACGAGGCGGTGTACCAGTTGACCCTCAACGGCTTGGGCCAGACGACGGCGGTCGGGATCGGCGGCGACCCGGTCAACGGGACCAACTTTGTCGACATGCTTCGCATGTTCGAGGACGACCCGGAGACGGAAGGGGTGATCATGATCGGCGAGATCGGGGGCACCGCCGAGGAAGAGGCCGCGGAGTTCGTCGCTTCCCAGATGTCAAAGCCGGTAGCGGGGTTCATCGCGGGGACCACAGCACCACCCGGGAAGCGGATGGGCCACGCCGGTGCAATCGTCTCCGGCGGCAAGGGGACGGCAGCGGCAAAGATCGCAGCCATGACCGCGGCCGGGATCGTGATGGCGGAGACCCCCAGCGACATGGGGGAGGCGATGGCCCGTGCTCTCGGCTGAGAACCTGGAGGCCATCCGCGCCGAGGGCCAGCGTCTCTTGGAGCGCGCCCGCACCGACCTTGCCCGCTCCGTGCCGCAATATCCGGCCTGGGACATGGCCGGCCTGGCGACTCATATCGGGGGCGTGCACGCCCGAATGACCCTGATCTGCAACGAACGTCCCACCGAGCGACCCTCGGTGCCCCGTCCCCCAGATGGGGTCGACCTCCTCGAGTGGTGCCAGGGCAATCTCGAGGAGATGCTGGCCACATTCATCGAGTCGGATCCCGACACCACCGTGTGGGGGTTCTGGCCCGACTACAACCTCGGGTTCTGGGAGCGGCGAATGGTGATCGAGACCGGGCTCCATCGCTGGGATGCCGATCAGGCCTTTGACGCGGCGGGCCCCCTGCCCGACCTGGTCGCAGTGACGGGTCTGAGCGAGTACCCGGACATGTGGCTGCACAGGCTCGGCGACGTTCCCGCTATCGAGGTGGTGGCCGACGATCACGGCCTGAGCTGGCTCTACGGCGTGGGGATTCCCGAGGCCACGGTCTCCGGACCGGCCTCCGACATCTATCTCAGGCTGATGTCACGCCCCTCCCCGGTCGAGTTTCCGACGGCATGGGCGACAGCGGTGGACGCACTGGAGCCTCCCCCCAGGTAGTCGGGGGCCAGGGCGTCAGAATCGGGCGAGATCGGCCTCGGCGTAGCCGGCGACCATCGCGTCGGCCGTGGTCACCGGGCGGAGTGCCGACACCACCTCGTCGACACGATGCCCCGGCACCGCGACAGTGAGCTCGTCGTCACCCATCCCGGTGCGGGCCCGGGACAGGGCACACCCCATGGAGGCGGCGATGACCCCCTGTTCGGCGGCCCTGGGCAGGATCTGACACTGGGGTTTGCCCGACCAATCCACCTCCACCGCGTCGGTCAGCTCCATCATCTGGCGCGGGCTGAGTCGCAGGAGCACCAGGTCGGGCTCGGTCTTGGCTTCGGCGAGAGGCCCATATCTGACACCCTGCGGCCGACGGCTCATGGTGGCAACACCGGCAAACGCCTCCATCGTCACCCATCCCACGTCGAGCAGCGCCCCGACGTCACTCTTGTCCAGGATGTCCGACGCCTCGGCGAAGCCGTGGGTGAACCTGCCCACCGAGCAGTTCCCATGATCGGCGGCGAGGGTGTCGAAGGTCCGTTCGTGGGCGTGCATCCAGAAGACACAGGGCGCAGCGACCCGGCCCGAGCGGCCGTCCTCGGTGGGCTCGGACATCGGGGCGTCGAATCGAGGCGTCCCGTCATCGGGGATCTCTTCGAGGAAGGTGATCGCGATTGGTGCGTGTTCGAGACCGAGCAGCT
>JBOGEV010000012.1:0-64544 GCA_050742015.1 Acidimicrobiia bacterium | reverse complement strand
GGGTCGGATCGCCGCGCCAGAATGGGACGAGTGATCCGCGATGCGCGACTCGACGACGCCGCCGAATTGGCCCGGGTCCATGTCTCCAGCTGGAGGGCGGCATACCGCGGCCTGATCGATCAGGACTTCCTCGACTCGCTGAATGTCGCGGATCGGACCGACAACTGGAGTCGAATCCTCCGCCAGACCAGGGGCCGCGCATTAGTGGCCGAGTCGAATGGCGAGATCGTCGGCTTCTGCGTGGTGGGACCGTCCCTCGACCTGGACTGGGGAGAGGTGTATTCGATCTATCTCGCCCCGCAACACTGGGGCCAGGGACACGGCCGCGAGCTGTTGGCGGCGGCCGAGCAGGCCCTCGCCGGCAGCGGCCACCATCGGGCGATGCTGTGGGTCCTCGATACCAACCATCGTGCCCGTGCCTTCTACGAACGTCAGGGCTGGGTGATCGGGAAGCCGATCCGGATCGAGAACATCGGGGGAAAGGACGTCAACGAGGTTCGTTACGAGAAGGCTCTAGCGCTGCCCTGACTACCTCGATATCCGCTGGCTCGGTCACCTTGATGTTGGCCGGGTCACCAGGGACGCCTTCGATGACGAGCCGGCCGAATTTCTGAACGACCTCGGCGGTGTCCTGGGCCTGATACTCGACTCGGGTCGCAGCCGTGTAGGCGGCGAGCAGCTCCTCGCCCCGGAACACCTGGGGGGTCTGGGCGACCACGGCGGACGCCGCGGGGGAGAGATCGGACTTGTGGATCAGGGGCATCTCGGGCTCCAGGATGGGGATCGCCCCGCCTACCCGGTCGGCGACCCGGAAAAGGGTCTCGATCAAGGAGCCCTGTACCAAGGGCCGCGCCCCGTCGTGGATCCCGATCAGGCCCGCCTGACCCCCGAGTGCGGACAGGCCGGCCATCTCGGATGCCGTTCTGGTCGGGCCACCGGGGACCAGTTCTGCCCCCAGCCCGTCGAGCGAAGCCATCTGATCCTGCCGGCAGACGAGGACGCAATGGTCGACATGTTCGATCACCGCGGCCACCGTGTGAGCCACGAGAGGGCGACCGGCCACCATGGCCAGCAGCTTGTCGCCACCGAACCT
Source organism: Acidimicrobiia bacterium (assembly GCA_050742015.1). Classification (GTDB taxonomy): domain Bacteria; phylum Actinomycetota; class Acidimicrobiia; order Spongiisociales; family ZC4RG35; genus JARDZU01. Next base: position 63,451 of record JBOGEV010000012.1, on the reverse strand, counting down.
GACGCTGCTGCCCGCGGCCACCACGATCATGACCCGATCGATCATGGGCGGAGGGTACTTTTGGGGCGTGATCGATCCCCAGGTCCTGAGTCAGCGTGCTTCGAGCGGCGCAGCGCCGACCGTGATCGACCATCGGGGTGAGCACATGGCGCTCCAGTGGCTCTCCGAAGATGTCCCCATGCCCGGTTTGCTGGTGGCCCGGGTCAACGAAGCGGTCAAGCAGGCAGAGTCCGGGCGGGTTGTCCACCATCTGAACCGTGACGAACTGTGGGCGGTCGAAGGATTCGTATTGGACGCCGAAGTGCTGCGGGCCATTCCGGAAGGCGAATATTCGGCTCACGACCTGATGGCTGCCGTCGTGGCGGCCGGCTACCGATGGCGGGTCGTGGAGATGTCCGCCGGCCCGGACCTACCCGGCACATACCCCTTGTAGGGCCGGCCCGGGCTCGATACTTTCGAGCCCATGGTGGGGATGGGGAGATCTCCAGGTGGGCTTGGCGTCCTCGGAGTCGCGTCGGCCGACCCGGTTCTTTCGCTGGTTTCGGCGCTGGGCCTGGCCCAGGCGGCGGGCAGCGCCCTGGTCGTCGACCTCTGCCGCGATCTGACGCTCCATGGCAACCGGACTTTGTCCGATCTGGCGAACGAAGGGCCATCGTTGTCCGAGTTGAGCCCGGGCCGGTCGGGGGTGGCCCTGTTGGCCTCCGGTCCGATATCGATCGAGGAGACCCGCCCGGCCATCGAGGCCTTGGCGGTCAACTGGCCCGCGATCGTGGTCCGATGCGAACCCGGCCAGTGGACCGGGCCCACGGTCCCCGTACGACCGCTGCTTTCAGGTTTTCTGCACTCGGCCGAACCAAGTCCGGCGGTGTGGCAGCCAGTGGTGGCCGGCGTCAGGCCGACCGGTCCCGGGCCGGTTTTGCCCAGGCTCAGCGGCTCGTTGGTGCGACGGATGCTCTCGGGAAGATCGGTCGGGCGCGCCCGGTGGGTCCGGGCTTGGGAAGGTGTCTGGGGGCTCCCGTGGGCGTGATCGACCGGGTCGTCGACGACATAGCCACGGGCGGGGTCCCGCTACGTCGGTCCGAGGTGACCGCAGAAGCCCGACGTCTCCTCGGGCTGGCGTCACCCAATCACGCAGGTGATTGGGCGGCGACGATCGCGGATCGCGTTCTCGGGCTGGGCCCGCTCGAACCGCTCCTGGCCGATCCGGCTGTGACTGACATCCTGGTCAACGGACCCGGTGACATCTGGGTGGATCGGGGTGGAGCCCTCACCCGGGTCGAGGGGCAGTTCGCGAGCGAGGCCGACTTATACGCCGCCGTGGAACGGGTCATCGCCCCTCTCGGTCTCAGGGTCGACCGCTCATCTCCCATGGTCGACGGCCGACTCGGCGACGGGAGCCGGATCCACGTGGTGGTCCCACCGGCGTCCGTCGACCACCCGATCATCGCCATTCGGAGATTCACCCAGGCAGTGGCCTCTCTGGACGAGCTCGTCGGGGCGGGCACAGCCACTCCTACCCAGGTCGAGACCATGGCGAAAGCCGTGCGCGCGAGGAGAACCATTCTGGTCTCCGGCGGCACCGGAACCGGAAAGACCACCCTCCTCAACCTGCTGGCCGCCCACATCCCGATCAGCGAGCGAGTCGTGACCATCGAGGATGCCGCGGAGCTGCGCATTCCGGGCCACCGTGTTCGATTGGAGGCGCATCCGCCGAATCCCGAGGGCGTGGGCGAGATAACGATCCGTCAACTCCTTCGCTCGGCCCTGCGCCTGCGCCCGGACCGGATCATCGTGGGCGAGGTGCGGGGAAGTGAGGCCCTCGACCTGATCTCGGCCCTCAACACCGGTCATCGCGGGTCCCTGTCCACGATCCACGCCAATGCCCCCCGGGAGGCGCTGTGGAGGTTGGAGACACTGGCCCTCTCGGCGGGAGACACTTCAGAGATGGCGGTGAGGAGACAACTGCTGGCCGCCATCGATCTGGTGGTGCAGTTGGACAGGGCCGACGGGGTCCGGGTCGTCTCCCAGATCGCGGAGGTCGGTCCCGACGGAGTCGAGCCATGACCTGGGTCCTCATCGCCGTCGGGGTTGGGCTCGGCGTCGATTGGCGTCATCTGGGGCTATTGCTCCTGGCGACCCTGGCTCCGCTGCCCGCGGCCTGCCTCATCGCGGTCCACTGGTGGCGGGCTCGGCCGGGGCTCTCGATGAGGGCGGCGCAGTTCTGCGAGGCGGTATCGGGTGAGCTTCGGGCCGGCGCCACCCTCCGGACCGGGTTGGAGAAGGCAGCCACGTCGGTGGACGCCACCGATCTGGCCCGACTCTGCCGGCTCGGAGCCTCGACTCACGAGCTCGCACGAGAGGCCCGGGGCGAGTTCACCGAGATCGGGCCCGAGCTCGGGGCGCTTCTCACCCGCGCCGATGGGATGGGCATCTCCCCTGCGGCCCTCTTCGACGAGATCGGCGGGCTGGCCCTGGCCCAGGTGGAGGTGGCCCACGAGGTCCGGATCGCTTCGGCGCCGGCGCGGGCGACCGGTGCCGTGCTCCTCATCGCTCCGCTCCTGGCCGCGGGCTGGGCGGTGACCCGGGGTGAGCTCGAGCCCTTCCTCAGGCAACCGGCGCAACGGGCCGCCGCCTTGGTCGGTCTGGCGCTCGTCGCCGTCGGACTCTCTTTCTCGATCGTGATCCTGAGGAGATCCCGATGAGGCTGGTCATCATCGGTTCGGCCGGTCTCGCCATCGCAGGACTTCCCGGGGCGATGGTGGCCATGGCCGCGCACGGCCTCACACGTCTTCGGACCCGGATCCGACCTCGCGCCTCGATGATCCGACCGGTCCTCATCGTGCTGCTCGTGGAGCTGCGATCGGGCCGCTCGGTGCTCGGTGCCCTGCAAACCGTGGCTGCGATGTTCCCCGGCCAGCACGACCTGGTGCTGGCGGCCCGCGTCGCCACCATCTCGGGGCTGACCCAGGCGGTCCTTCTGATGAGCGGGGAGATGAAAGGCGTGCTCGCCCAACTGGCCCGGGCCCAGAAATCCGGCGCCGCCCTCGGTGACACGGTCCGGTCCATGATCGAGGCCGACATCGCCGCCGAGAAAGCGAGACGCGTGGCCGGCTCCCGCGCCTTGCCGGTGCGCCTGATGGTGCCGTTGACACTCTTCCTGCTTCCCGGCCTGGTCCTACTCCTCTACGCCCCTTCCCTGCTCCGACTCTTCGACGAGCTGTCCGGGCCCCTGACATGAGATCCGCACTTCTCCCCGCCCCGGTCGGCTACCGGAGAAGAAGGAGAGTCAATGGCACGGATACTGACTTGGCTTGCCACGCGCGACGACCGCGGGCAAGGCACGGTCGAATACTTCCTGGTCATCCTGGCGGCGACGGCTTTGGCCGTGATCGCCCTGAGGTGGCTGCAATCAGGGAGCGGGAGCGGGCTCCTCGGAGGCCTGTTCGGGAAGGTCATCGACTGGGTCGCGGGCAAGTTCTGAGCGACGAACGCGGGTCGATGACCGTCGAGTTCTTCCTCGTCCTTCCGATCGTGATCCTGGTGGTGGTGGCGTCGATCCAGCTCATCGGTGTCGCCCGAACGCGGATCGAGCTGCAGGCCGCCGTCCGGGACGGGGCCAGGGTGGCCGCAACCACGCCGGACCCGGCAAAGGCCGTCGAGGCGGTGTTGGCTTCCCTCTCGCCGGCGATGCGGGACGGTGCCCGGGTCTCGGTCGAGCGGCCATCGAGGGTCGGTGCTCCGGCCAACGTCTCGGTGACGATGCGATACGCGTTGGGCAGGCCCTTCCCGTCCGGCGTGGGTGTCGAGCTTTCGGCCAGAGCGACGATGCGAACCGAGAGATGAACAGCGATCGGGGCGCTATGGCGGTCCTCATGGTCGGCCTCTGCGCCCTGATCGCCACCCTCGGTGTCGCCACCGCGGCCTTGGGTGTCCTGTTCGATGCCCGGGAGAAGGCGGCTACCGCGGCCGAATCGGCAGCACTTGCCGCCGCAGTCGCCACCTACCCGCCCACCGGAGCGGCTGCTCCGCGGGCGGTGGCGGCGGAGTTTGCGGCTCGCAATGGCACCCGGCTCGTCAGCTGCCGGTGCCCGGTGGATGGCAGTCTCCAGACCAGAGTGGCCGCGGTGACCGTGGCTCTGACCGCCGATCTCCCTCTCTTCGGCGAGGTGCTCGTGGGGAAGACGGCTCGGGCCGAGTTCGAGCCCCGGGCTTGGCTCGGCCGGTGATGATCCGTCGTCAATAGGGTTGGGACGGTGCCCACCAACCGCGACCTGGTCAAAGACTTCATCACGACTCTGGACCAACGCGACTGGGAAGCATGGGCGGCCCTTTTGCATCCCGACGTGATCTACGAAGTCCCCCAGACTCGAGAGCGGATCCGGGGTCGGGATCGTTACCTCCAGTTCAACCAGGAATACCCGGGCGAGTGGCATCTCACGGTCGAGGTAGCCGTGGCCGATGAGGAAAACGGCGTGGCCTGGTTCATGTGGGAGGTCCCCGGGTCCGCCCCGGCCGACGCGATGGCGTTCTTCACTTTTGCCGGTGGTGTGATCACGACGGTGACGGACTTCTGGCCCGAGCCCTACGACCCGCCACCGGGGCGCGAGCATCTGGTCGAGCGTTGGTGAGTGGATGGCGGGACGTGCCACCAGGGCGACTGAGGCTCTCGATCGAGCAGGCGTGACCTACGTGATCCACCTCTACGACGTTGCCGAGAAGGTCGGTGACGGCTACGGGGAGGCAGTGGCCGCCGCCATCGGGATGCCCCCGACCCGGGTCTTCAAGACATTGGTGGCCGAGGTGGACGACCAGCCGGTGATAGCCGTGATTCCGGTGTCTCGAAGACTCTCTACCAGGAAGCTGGCCCGGGTCGTGGGCGGCAAGCAATGCACGTTGGCCTCCCCTACCGAGGCCGAGCGATTGACCGGCTACGTCACTGGCGGGATCAGCCCGTTCGGTCAGCGGAGGGCGCTAAGTCTGACCCTCGACTCGTCCGCCTTCGGATTCGAGACGATCGCTGTCTCCGGTGGTCGGCGCGGCATTCAGCTCGAGCTCGCCCCGCCGGCTGTCATCGAGGTCACCGGAGGGTCCCTCGCCTCCATCGCCGACGACTGAGGAGCGGATCTAGGCTCGCGGCGTCATGGCCACCCGTCTCGAAGTGCTCCGGATGCTGTCCGAGTTGGCCAAGCTGGCTGCCCTCGACGAGGGGAGCTCCCAGGCCTTTCGGGCCCGTGCCTACGAGAACGCCCTCCACGGCATCGAGGGCTACCAAGGGGAGCTCGAGGGTCTGAGCAAGAAGGAGCTCACCGAGATCAAAGGTGTCGGTGGGTCGACCGCGGACAAGATCATCGAGTTCATGACGACGGGATCGGTAGCAAAACTCGTCGACCTGCGCGACAAGTACCCGCCGGCTTTCGTGGAGCTCTCCAAGATCCCCGGTCTCGGGCCGAAGACTCTCAAGCTCATCCGGGCCGAGCTCGGTGTTCAGGACATCGAAGGTCTCCGTCAGGCGATCGCGGGCGAGCAACTCCGGGAGCTGCCTGGTCTGGGCAAGACCTCCGAGGAGAAGATCGCAAAGGCGATTGAGCGACTCGGGCTCCACGGGAAAGACCGGCGCACTCCGATCATCGAGGCCCTTCCCCTGGCCCGGTCGCTGGCGGCGCGCATCTCCGCTCTCGACCCGGTCGAGGCCGCGGTGCCGTGCGGCTCGATTCGCCGCTTCTCCGACACGGTGGGCGACATCGACATCGTGGTGGCGACGACCGATCCCGACGCCGTCTCGAAGTTCGTAGTCGGACTGCCCGAATCCGTGGAGGTGATCGGCTCGGGAAGCACCAAGACCTCGTTCCTGACTCGGGAAGGGCTGCAGGTCGATGTACGCACCGTCGAACCCGATCAGCTGGGGTCGGCCCTCCTCTACTTCACCGGGTCCAAGGCCCACAACATCGCCCTCCGTCAGCGCGCCCTCGACCAGGGATGGCTGCTCAGTGAGTACGGGTTGTTCGAGGGGGAGGACGTGGTGGCTTCGAAGACCGAGGATGACATCTACCAGGCGCTGGAGATGCAGTCGGTCCCGCCTCCATTGCGGGAGGGGAGCGGCGAGGTCGAAGCGGCTGCGGCCCGTGAACTGCCGGCAGTGGTCGAGTTGTCCCAGATCAGGGGAGATCTCCACTATCACTCCGACCGATCCGGCGATGGCAGGTCGACGCTGGAGGAGATGATCGAGGCGGCAGTCGGCCGCGGGTACGAATACGTTGCGTTCACCGACCACGGGGAGGATCTGGCCATCAACGGATCGCCACGCGAGGTGATGCTCGAGCATCGAGATCGGATTCGCGGGCTTCAGGACAAGTATCCGCAGGTCCGTCTCCTCTTCGGCTGTGAGCTCAACATCGGCCCCGACGGTGATCTCGACTACGACGCCGACTTCAGGCTCGAGTTCGACTATTGCGTGGCCTCCATCCACTCCCACTTCGATCTGCCTCAGGACCAACAGACGGCCCGCATCCTGGCCGCCCTGCACGACCCGGCTGTCAACGCCATCGGGCATCTCACCGGGCGGTATATCGGTCGCCGGCCGGGGGTCGAGCTCGACATCGACGTCGTGCTGGAGGCTCTGGAGGTCACCGGGGTCGCCCTCGAGATCAACGGAGCGCTCGACCGCCTCGATGCCTCGGCGGACGTGACGCGACGGGCCATGGCACGAGGCGTCGACTTCGTGATCGACACCGACTCCCACCACATCAGTGAGTGGGCTCGGATGGGGTATGGAGTCTCCTACGCCCAACGGGGTTGGGTGACCGGGGACCGTGTGGTGAACACCAAGCCGCTGGATGAGTTCCTGGAGTGGGCCGCCCGGCGTCGCTGAGTATCTTCCAGCCATGGCCAAGGAGTATCACCCCACCAAGGGTGTCAACCGGATCATGACCTGGATGGCGCGTCGTGGAATCGGTAAGTCCGAGGTGTTGACCACGACCGGTCACAAGAGCGGCCAGCCGCGCCATGTCCCCGTGAGCCCGCTCGTGGAGGATGGGACCGAGTATGTGGTTTCCCCGTACGGCGAGGTGGCCTGGGTCCACAACGTGCGGGCGAACCCAACGGTGACTATGCGTCACGGTTCCAAGGTGCGCTCGGTGCGTCTGGAGGAGATGGCCGATGGGTCCGGTGCACCTGTCGTGGCCGCGTACCACGCCCGGGAGAGTTTCGCCCGCCCCTTCATGGACGTCCCCGAAAACCCCACCGTCGACGACTTCGCGGAGCGAGCCGCCCAGTTCCCGGTCTTCCGGGTCACCGAAACCCGGTAAGCGGAGCCCCACCACCGGCGATCCTTGTAATTCGGGGCAGGGTGGAGGATGCTGTGGTCCTTGGCGACGACCCCTAAGGAGACCGGTCAGGTGGCGAGCACCTTCGTCCTCGACACCTGCGTCCTTCTCGCCGACCCCCAGTCCCCCCTCCGATTCGATGAACACGATGTGGTGCTGCCGCTCGTCGTCGTCGAGGAGTTGGACCGGATGAAGACCCGGATGGACGAGGTCGGCGCCAACGCCCGATCGGCGATCCGCCTCCTGGAGGAGTTGGGTGCGTCGCAGACCGGGGGACTAAAAGAGGCCGTGCGGCTGCCCGGAGGCGGCTCACTCCGCATCGAGCTCAATGGGGTCGTATCGGACCGATTGCCCGCTGTGCTCGATCCCCGCACCCCCGACCACCGCATCCTGGCTACCTGTCTCAACCTCCATGATCACACCCCGGCGGTGCTGGTCACCAAGGATGCGTCACTACGAATCAAGGGGGCGCAGCTCGGAGTCCCGGTTCAGGACTATCGGGCGGACACCGTCCCGGTGGAGCAGCTCCAGTCGGGGCTGGTCGAGCTCAGGACGGACGGCGACACCATCGACCGGCTCTTCAACGAGGGAAAGATCGTGCTCGACGATGCGGAGGCGATGGTCAACCAGTTCATGGTCCTCCGCTCGGGTCCCTCTCGATCGGCGCTGGCCCGGGTCGTGCAGTCGGAGCCTACGGTGGTGGTGGAGCGGGTCCATACTCATGTGCGAGCGTTCGGGGTGGAGCCCAAGAACGTGCGCCAGACCGTGGCGCTGCACCAGTTGCTCGATCCGGACATCCCGGCCGTCTCGTTGATGGGCATGGCCGGCACCGGCAAGACATTTCTGGCCTTGGCCGCCGCCCTGGAACAGGTTCTCGAGCAAGGCCGGTACCGGCGGGTCTCCGTTTACCGCCCCCTGGTCGCGGTAGGGCGGCAGGAAGTCGGCTATCTGCCCGGCGACCTGAACGAGAAGCTGGCCCCTTGGATGGCGGCGGTGCATGACAACCTGTTCGCTCTCTTCTCGGATGCCGGCGTCGACGGGGCGAAACATGCCATCGAGGAGCTCATGGATCGAGGCGATTTGGAGATGGCGGCCGTCACCTATCTGCGCGGCCGGTCGATCACCGGGGAATTCGTCATCATCGACGAGGCGCAGAACCTCGAGCTCCCCACGCTCAAGGTGATCCTGACTCGAATGTCCCGGGACTCCAAGGTCGTGTTCTGCGGCGACCTCACCCAGGTGGACAACCCCTACATCTCGCCGTTCGGAGGGATGGCCGCCCTCATCGAGAAGTTCAAGGGGTCGCCGTTGTTCGGCCATGTCACGCTGGAGAAGTCGGTGCGGTCACCCCTGGCCGAGATGGCTGCCACGGTCTTGTAGCTACCTACCCACCCGTTCTCGTCGGGCCGCCAACAGCTCGGCGGCTCGCTCGATCGTGATCGTCTCGGGGGTGTCGCCTTGACGCAGCGAGGCGTTGACTTCGCCGTCGGTCACATACGGGCCGTAACGACCGGTGCGCACGGTGACCGGCTTCCCGCTCACCGGGTCATCGCCCAACTCCTTCAACGGCCCGGTTGCCCGCTGCCCTCTACGCCGTGGCGGCTCGGCGAGCAGCTTCATGGCCTCGTCGACGGTGAGGCTGAAGATCTGATCCTCACTCTCCAGGCTGCGACGGTCGGTGCCTCGTTGGATGTACGGCCCGTAGCGCCCGTTCAGGGCAGTGATCTCCACGCCGTCGGGGTCGTTGCCCACGGTGCGGGGCAGTGAGAGCAATTGCAAAGCACTGTCCAACGACAGCTCATCGAGGGACATGGTCGAGAACAAGGAAGCCCGCTTCGGCTTCTCCTTGCTTCCCTCTTCGACCTCACCGAGCTGGACATAAGGCCCGAACCTGCCGGTTTTGCCGTACACGGTGAGCCCGGTGTCGGGATCGCTACCGAAGATCTTGTCGCCAACGTTCTGGGTCTGGATCAACTCGACAGCCTTCTCCACGGTGAGCTCGTCCGGGGCCAGGTCTTCGGGGATCGAAGCCCTCTCCTCGCCGATCTCGACATAAGGGCCGTAGCGTCCGATCCGCGCCACGACATCGGTCCCGGCCTCGTCGACCCCGATTGGGATCGAGCCCACGGCCCGGGGATCGATCTCGTCGAGGCGGGCCGCGACCTTGTGCTTTAGGCCGTCGTCTCCGAAGTAGAAATGGGTGAGCCAGGGGACGGATTCCTCCTCGCCGGCTGCGATCCGGTCGAGATCGTCCTCCATCGATGCGGTGAAGCTGTAGTCGACGAGCTGGGGGAAGTGCTTCTCGAGGAGAGCGACCACCCCGAATGCGGTGAAGGTCGGGACCAGGGCGGTGCCCTTCTTCCACACGTACCCCCGGTCCTGGATGGTGGTCATGATCGAGGCATAGGTGGAGGGGCGACCGACACCCAGTTCTTCCAGACGCTGGACGAGTGACGCCTCGGTGTAGCGGGCCGGTGGGCGGGTCTCATGTCCTGTCGGCTCCAGACGCTGCACGCCCAGGGAGTCGCCTTGGGCCAGCGGGGGCAGAATCCTCTCCTTGTCGTCGAGCTCGGTCTCGGGATCGTCGGAGCCTTGGACGTAAGCCCGGAGAAATCCCGGGAAGGTGATGGTCCGCCCGCTGGTGTTGAACACCGCCTTGCGTCTGTCGCCGGTCTCGGCGCCGAGGCGGGCCGAAACGGTGAACCCGACCGCATCGGCCATCTGCGAGGCGATTGTGCGCTTCCAGATCAGATCGTAGAGACGGGCCTCGTCGGGCCCGACAGCGGTCGCCACCTGCTCCGGGGTCTGGAACGTTTCGTCTCCGGCGGGGCGGATCGCCTCGTGCGCCTCCTGCGCCCCTTTCACCTTCGAGGCGTACACCCGTGGTTTGGGCGAGAGATACTGATCGCCGTAGAGCTTGGTGATCTGAGAGCGGGCCGAGGCCACGGCACTGTCGGCCAGGGATGTGGAGTCGGTCCGCATGTATGTGATGTAGCCGTTCTCGTAGAGACGCTGGGCCACCGACATGGTCCGTGATGAGGAGAAGCGGAGCTTTCGGCCCGCTTCCTGTTGAAGTGTGGACGTGCGGAACGGGGGATATGGGGACCGCTTGTAGGGCTTCTCCTCCACCGATTGCACCTGGAACGGGCGATCCAGAAGAGCTTCGGCAAGACTCGTCGCCTCTGCCTGGTCGAGAACGAGCACGCCTTCCTTGGGCTTGCCGTTGGCGTCGAACTCCTTGCCCGTTGCCACCCGCTGCTCGTCGACCTGGAGGAGAGTCGCTTCGAAGGTCTTGTCCAGGTCGGCTGCCGGGGCGAAAGTGCCTTCGATACTCCAGTAGGAGGCGGAGCTGAACGCCATGCGCTCCCGCTCCCGCTCCACGACGATGCGGATCGCGACACTCTGGACCCTCCCGGCGGACAGGCCTTGCTGCACCTTGCGCCACAGAACCGGGGACACTTCGTACCCGTAGAGCCGGTCGAGGATCCGCCGCGCCTCCTGGGCCCGGACCAGACGCAGGTCGAGATCGCGAGGGCTGGCGAAGGCATCCTCGATGGCGTGCTGTGTGATCTCGTGAAACACCATGCGGTGCACGGGGACCTTGGGTTTGAGGGCCTCGGTGAGGTGCCAGGCGATCGACTCGCCCTCGCGATCCTCGTCAGTTGCGAGGTAGAGCTCGTCGACATCGGCCAGCAGCTTCTTCAGCATCTTGACCCGGTCCCGGCGCTCCTTGGGCACCACGTACAGGGGCTCGAAGTTCTTGTCTACATTGACTCCGAGACGTGCCCAGTCCTCGCCCTTCGCCTTCGCCGGTATCTCCGCGGCCGACCGGGGCAGATCGCGGATGTGTCCCATAGAGGACTCGACGGCCACGTCCGGACCGAGGAATCCGGAGATGGTTCGAGCCTTGGTGGGCGACTCGACAATGACCAGAGTTTTAGGCATGGGTGTGGAGAGTTGACTTCATTTGACCGCCTTATGTCAATACGTCTCGTCCGTTACCGTCTGTCCCGTGGCAGGAAACGGGTCCCGGAACCACCGATATATTGCGCTCGAAGGTGGCGATGGGAGTGGCAAGACGACTCTGTCGGCCGCGCTGGCGGTCAGACTGCGCTCCGAGGGCGATGAGGTGGTCGAGGTTCGCGAGCCGGGCGGGACACCACTCGGGGAGACTGTCCGCGAGCTATTGCTCGACTCCGACCAGGTCGATCCTTGGGCCGAGGTGTTCCTGTTTGCCGCCCAGCGAGCCCAACTCGCCCGCGACGTCCTGGCGCCCGCGCTCGATCGCGGGGCGTGGGTCATCAGTGACCGCACTCTGTACTCATCGATCGCCTATCAGGGGAGGGCCCGGGGCCTGGGGGAGGAGAAGGTGCGTGAGATCAATGAGATCGGGCTCGATGGCGTCGTGCCGGCCCGGGTGTTCGTGATCGACGTCGACCCGGGGACAGCTTTGGGCCGCCAGCATCGCCCGGACCGGATCGGGGGCGAGAGCGTGGCGTTCCAGGAGGCGGTGAGGTCGGCGTACCGCGACCTGGCCACTCACGAGCCCGATCGTGTGACCTTGCTCGACGGGGGGGAGCCGGTGGAGGACCTCGTTGATCAGGTGATGGGGGTATTGGGCCGATGAGCGATCGGTTCGGCGGGGTGATCGGTCACGACCGGGTGGTCGAACTGCTCCGGCGCGAGGTGTCGGTCCCGGCCCAGGCCTATCTGTTCACCGGGCCCGACTCGGTGGGTAAGGGGACACTGGCGGTCCGTTTTGCCGCCGCCCTGCTCTGTGCCGAGCACGGTGAGCACGACGTCGAGTGCCGCTCCTGTCGTTTGGTCAGGACCGGGGTGCATCCCGACGTGACGGTCATCGAGCCGGAGGGGGCGACCAGTCTCGGGGTAGATCAGGCGCGGGCCGTGGTGACGAGGGCGTCGTTGCGCCCGGTCGAGTCCGACAGATCGATCTTCCTGTTCCCGGAGGCTGGGACGATGACCGAGCAGGCTGCCAACGCCCTGCTCAAGACATTGGAGGAGCCGACCGCATCGGTGGTGTTCCTTCTCGTGGCTGAGTCCGAGGACGACTTCCCGGCCACGGTGGCCTCACGATGCCGAACCATCCATGTCGGTCGGGTGCCTCTGGAGACGATGGTGGCGGCCCTGGAGAGTCAGGGAATGGATCGAGCAGCCGCCGAGGGGGTGGCCATCGTATCCGGCGGTCGACCCGGCTTGGCGCTGGCGCTGATGGGCCAGCCCGAGGTCTCCCGCTTCCGTGAGATGTGGCTGGCGATCCCGGCCCAGGTGACACCCCACCCCGGGGATGGCCAGCGGTTGGCCTCGGGTGTCCTGGCGGAGATAACGCCACTCGTCGATCAGTCGGTGTCGGAGGACATGCCCAAAGAGGCGCTGCAGCGTGCCCGGCGCCGCGCCGAGCAGTCCCTGCTCGTCAATGGTCTAGAGATCCTCGCCTCGTGGTACACCGACTCGGCTTCATTGCAGATGGGGGGGCCGGTGCGCAACACCGACCTGGCGTTGGGGTCGTTCACCGACGTCAGCCCGAGAAAGGCCGTGGCCTCCGCGGAGAAGATCCTCGACGCCGTGGTCGACATCCAGGCCAATCTCCGCCGGGAGCTGGTCCTGGCCAACCTGTTCGCCGGTCTCGGCTCCGAGACCTGATTTCTGTCCCTCGCCCCCAATACCTTCGGGGTGAGGGAGAGATGGGGAAGACCAACGCCAAGGGGGAGATCGGCGAGGCGATGATCCTGGTCGACCTGCAACGTGACCAGCGATCAGTGCTTCTATCTGCCTTCACCGGTTGGGACGGGCAAGTAGCAGCCAGCATCCGGCTAACCACCACCGTCAATGGGTCAGGCGAAGGGGTCTGGCTCAGTGCAAGCCGGCCATTTACCATTGGACCTTCCGCCGGAGTAGCTCAGTGGTAGAGCAACGCACTCGTAATGCGTAGGCCAGGGGTTCGACTCCCCTCTCCGGCTCTGTAACTTCCCGGCGGTGACCGGCCGGCCAAAGAATCCCTCGCCCACCCCTGAGATCCTCGTGTTCAAGGCCCGGCGCTGTATGACGAGGAGCTTCGAGTTGCTCTCGGTCGTCGTCATGTCCCTGACCGCCATCTTCACTGCCTGGTCCGGGTTCCAAAGTGCCCAGTGGTAGGCGGAACAGGCGACAGCTACGGGGAGGCCGCGGATTACCAGACCGAGTCGGTTCGGTCCTCCAACGAGGCACGACAGGCGACATCGGTCGACCTGGCGGTGTTCCTCGCTGGCTCGACGCCGAGACCAGTGGCGACAGCGCCACGGCGAACTTCATCTATGGCGGTTTTCCGGATCGGCTCCGGGTCGCGACCGACGCCTGGCTGGCAGAGGACCCGTTCGAGAACCCGGACGCCCCTGTGTCGCCGTTCGTGATGGAGGAGTATGTGGTGCTTGCGGCCCTGGCTACCCAAGAACTGGCGGAGGCGGCTGAGGCCCGGACCATCGCTGCCCGCGAAGCCACGGAGTGGGCCAGCGACTACGTGGTGACGACGGTGCTGTTCGCCACAGTGCTCTTCTTCGCATCCATCAGCACCAAGCTCACCGGCGAGGCCAACCAGTGGGTCATGTTCTCGGTCGCCGTGATCGGGCTCGTCGCCGGGGTCGTCGTCCTCCTGGCCCTTCCCCGGGCCCCGTGACGCCCGGTCTAGGTCTTTGACCGCCCACCCTGTACCGTCTCGCCCATGGCTGACCAGGCCAACTTCGAACGCGACGCGATGCAGTTCACCCGCCAGCTGTACAGCGCGGCCATGCGGATGACCCGGAACCCGTCCGATGCCGAGGACCTGGTCCAGGAGACATTTCTCAAGGCGTACCGGGCGTATCACACCTTCGAGGAGGGGACCAACCTCAAGGCCTGGCTCTACCGGATCCTCACCAACACCTACATCAACAAGTACCGCAAGGACTCCCGTCGTCCCTCCGAGGTCGATCTCGGCTCCGTCGAAGACCTCTACCTTTATCGAAACATCGGGTCCGAGGAGTCGGCCGAGGCCGCCCGCACCACCGAGGACCTGGTCCTCGAAGGCTTGGTCGAGTCCGACATCAAGGAGGCGGTTGAGGACCTTCCCGAGAACTTTAGGCTCCCCGTCCTCCTCGCCGACCTCGAAGGATTCTCATACAAGGAAATCGCAGAGATCCTGGACATTCCGATCGGCACAGTCATGTCCCGGCTCCATCGGGGAAGAAAGGCGATGCAGAAATCGTTGTGGGAGTACGCAATGAAACGAGGCCTGGTACCTGAAGGCGCGGAGCGACCATGAGCGGCCACGAGTGCGATGACGCTTTGACCAACCTCTACCAGTATCTCGACAAGGAGATCGAGACAACCACATACGAGGTGATCCGGGCTCATCTCGAAGACTGTTCGGGTTGTCTGCGCAGCTTCGACTTCGAGGCCCGGCTCAAGGTCGTCGTCCGCGAGCGCCTCTCCGAAGACGTTCCCCCCGAGTTCCTGAATCGTCTCCGCGATGCACTGGCCCGAGAGGCCGCAGAGCACTAGTGCTCTAGTGACCTTGGCTACTACCCGTGACCCTGGGTAGTCTGCGCGTCAGATGAAGCGATTCAGCCGCATCGCAACACTCCTCTGTCTGGTCGGCGCCTACACCGCGCTCACCATCGCTCCGGCGCTGGGTACCGAGGACACCGAAGAGGCCACCTCGACCACGGTGGCCGAGGAGCCGGCGCCGACATCCGACGTCGAGCCGGCCGTGCCGGTCACCACCCCGGAGACGGCCGAGACGCTGCCCGACTGGACCTACCGCTACATGATCCCGACCGGGATCGTCCTCGCAGTCCTGGTGATCGTCGTCACGTCGATCCAGTACTTCACCCGGGTGGTCCGCAAGCGGTACCGAATCGTCAAAGAGTGACTTCCAGCCGATCCGGTTCGGGTCGTCTCGCCGGAAGGATTGCGGGGACCTACCCCCTCGCCGAGACGTATCACCGATCGGCCCTCGAGACCGACATGGCCCGTCTCACCAACCGTGTCTCCGAGCTCGTCCCCGCCGCCACCGGACTGACGCTCCCCGGCCAGCCGACCACCATCGTCATCGACAGGGCGGAGTGGATCGAGCGCAACGTGGCCAGCTTCACCCACCTCATGGAGCCGGTCCAGCGTCAGCTCCTGGAGAAGATCGAGACATCCGGCCCGGGAGCCAAAGGTGTGGCTTCGTTCACCAACAGGATGATGCAGGCGGAGATGACCGCAATCCTCGGGGTCATCGCCCGCCGGGTGCTCGGCCAATACGAGCTGGTCCTGCCCACCGGAGAGGACGCCGACGTGGTCGCCTTCGTCGGCCCCAACATCATGCAGCTGGAGAGGGTGCACCAGTTCCGGCCCGAAGAGTTCAGGTTCTGGGTGGCCCTTCATGAGCTGACCCACAGGGCCCAGTTCCAGGGCGTCCCCTGGTTGCGGGAGTATTTCATGAGCCTGGTGAGCGAGCTCGTCGAGCACTCCCGGCCTGAGCCGGGGCGGATGAACCGGGTCATCGACGAGGTGACTCGCCGCCGTTTCGCAGGTGACCCGGTCATCGACGAGCGGGGCCTCCTCGGGTTGTTCGCCTCCTCCGAGCAGCACGTGGTCATCGACAAGGTGCAGGCCCTCATGTCCCTGCTCGAAGGGCACGGCCATGTTGTAATGGACCG
The DNA here is from genome assembly GCA_050742015.1 of Acidimicrobiia bacterium. Classification (GTDB taxonomy): domain Bacteria; phylum Actinomycetota; class Acidimicrobiia; order Spongiisociales; family ZC4RG35; genus JARDZU01. The sequence goes on along the minus strand of JBOGEV010000012.1, from coordinate 47,451 downwards.
ACTCGGCCATCAGCATCTCCGTACCCAGGACCGGATGAGCAAGGTCCTGAAGGCCAGACGCAAAGACAAGAGAACCGCCGCATTCTTCCGGCTCACCGGGCTCGAGATGAAGATGAACCAGTACCGAATGGGGGAGCGGTTCATCGAGATCGTTGAGCGGGAAGCAGGTTGGGAGACCGTCGGGCACGCCTTCCGCGGCGTCGGCAGCCTCCCCACTCTCGAGGAGATCGGAAACCCCGAGGGATGGTTGAGACGCGTCGGCTGAGAGCCTTGAGGAGCAGGCTCTCCGAACTGCTCCTGGTTCCTGATGGCGACCTGGTCGTGGCACTGTCCGGAGGTGCGGACTCGGCCGCCCTCGCCTTCTTGCTGACCCATCTCGGTCGAGAGTTCCGGGCGATCCACGTCAACCACGGTCTGCCTGCCTCCCCGCGGCTCGAGGCGGCGGCCCGCGCCGTCGCGGAGGTTCTGGCTCTCGATCTCGAGGTCATCGAGATCGAGGTCCCTGAAGGCGCATCGATGGAAGGCCAGGCGCGCACCGCCCGATACCGCGCACTCTTCGCCACCCTCACCCCGGGGGAGCTCTTGCTGACGGCCCACACCCTCGACGATCAGGCGGAGACGGTCCTCATCAACCTGTTCCGGGGCGCCGGCCCCGGTGGCCTGGCCGGCATACCGCCCCGGTCCGGCTCGTTGGTCCGCCCCCTCCTCCCGGTGACCCGCTCCGAGACCAGGGAGCTGGCCACCCTTGGTGCCCTGCCCTACTTCGACGACCCCACGAATCTCGATCGAGGGTTCCGTCGCAATGTGATCCGGCTCGAGGTCCTCCCCGACCTCTCGGCGCGTTTCAACCCGAGATTGGTCGAATCCCTGGCCCGGTCGGCGTCCCTGATCGGGGCCGACGAGAGATTCCTGCTCTCCGAAGCGGCTGCGGTGCCGGTGTTGGAGGATGGCGCGTCACTGGCTGTCCCTCTCGGCTCGCTCCTGGCCGTGCCCCGACCGGTTGCGGACCGGGTCTTGCGGTCGTCCCTGAGCCGGGTCCGCCCGCCACATGGGGGAACGGCGGCTGAGCTGGAGCAGGTCTGGGCTGTGGCGAGTCGGTCCCGGTCGGCGGCGACACTGGCTGGTGGTGTTGAAGTCGTCCACCAAGGTCCTCTGCTGGTCTTTCGCCCGGTCGTACAGGTCGAGCCAGTTCCCGCTCGCGTCGAGCTGGCAATCGGCGACAACCAGGTCGGCGAGTACGAGGTGGTCGTAGAGCTAATGGACCGCGTGTGCCGGGTGGCCCCTATCGGGCTGTGGTCGGCGATATTCCCGCCCGACGTCTCCCTCGAGGGCCGGGTCGAGGAATCGGGCCGGCTCGTGGTCGCAGCCAATGCGGAGAAGGCATGGCTGCCTGGGGAGAGGCGGCTCCCGGTGGCCTGGTACCAGCCGGGGACCACCGGCTACCTTTCCGTGTTCGCCACAGAGGAACGCGGATGGACATCAAGCCCATGATCACCGCCGAGGAGATCGAGGCCAAGCTCGCCGAGCTCGGCCGGCAGATCACCGAGGACTACACGGGCAAAGACGTTCTCCTCGTGGGGGTCCTCCGCGGTGCCTTCATGGTCATGGCCGACCTGGCCCGGCACATCGACCTCCCCGTGGAGTTCGATTTCATGGCCGTGTCGTCGTATGGGGCTTCGACCCAGACCTCGGGGGTGGTCCGAATCCTCAAGGATCTCGACGAGGAGATCGAGGGCCGGCACGTGCTGATCGTCGAGGACATCATCGACTCCGGGCTGACATTGAACTACCTGATGAAGAGCCTCAATGTGCGCAAGCCGGCTTCTCTCGAGATAGCGGCTCTGTTGTTGAAGGAGGGGATCCAGAGGGTCCCGCTCGATGTCAAGTACGTCGGTTTCCCCATCGGGCCCGAGTTCGTCGTCGGATACGGCCTGGATTACGCCGGCAAGTACCGCAATCTCCCGTACGTCGGGATCATGGGGGCTGAAGCCTGATGCGGCGTGCCGGGCCATCAAGGCCCGACGAGAAGGGGTTCGACTACGCAAGGGATTCCCGTAGCATTGACGACCTGAAGATTTCCCCGGAGTCTGAACTGAGGTCTCAGTGAACCGAACCCTGCGCACACTGGTGGTCTACGGACTGTCGATCATCATGCTGGCCATCCTCGCCCAATGGTGGTTCGACCAGGTCCAAGGGCCTGAGGTGATCCCACTCTCCCAGTTCATGGATCAGGTCGAGGCCGGCGAATACGAATCAGTGGAGATGCTGGCCCGCTCCAACGAGCTTCAGGGGCGTCTCACGACCTCGGATCTGCCCGCCGAGGCCTGGGACCAGGTCTCCAGCTATCCCGAAGGGGCCGAGGCCGATCTCGTCACCCAGGTGCGTGATACCGGCGTCGACTTCAGCTCCGACCCCCAGCCACCCGGCTTCTGGGAGGTGCTGATCAGCTTCCTTCCCTGGCTGTTTCTGCTCGGGTTCATGGTGTTCATCTTCATGCAGATGCAGGGCGGCGGGAATCGCGTCATGCAGTTCGGGAAGTCCCGGGCCAAGCTGGTGGGCAAGGAGCAGCCCAAGATCACCTTCGACGACGTCGCCGGGCTGATCGAGGCCAAGGAGGAGCTGGAGGAGATCAAGGACTTCCTCCAGAACCCGGACAAGTACCGGCAGATGGGGGCCAAGATCCCCCGCGGCGTCCTCCTATTCGGCCCTCCCGGGACCGGAAAGACCCTCCTGGCCAAGGCGGTGGCCGGTGAGGCCGGGGTCCCCTTCCTCTCCATCTCCGGATCGGACTTCGTCGAGATGTTCGTCGGAGTCGGCGCCTCTCGCGTTCGCGACCTCTTCGATCAGGCCAAGCAGAACGCCCCGGCGATCGTGTTCATCGACGAGATCGATGCCGTGGGCCGGCACCGTGGCGCCGGTCTGGGCGGCGGGCACGACGAGCGGGAGCAGACCCTCAACCAGCTTCTGGTCGAGCTCGACGGCTTCGAGGGCAATGCCGGGGTGATCGTGATGGCGGCCACCAACCGCCCCGACATCCTCGACCCCGCCTTGCTCCGTCCGGGCCGGTTCGATCGTCAGATCGTGGTCGACGCCCCCGACATCGAAGGCAGGACCGCGATCCTCGAGGTCCATGCCAAGGGCAAGCCGCTCGCCGACGAGATCGACCTCAAAGTTCTGGCCCGGCGCACCCCCGGCTTCACCGGGGCCGACCTGGCCAACTTGATCAACGAGGCCGCCCTGCTCGCCACCCGGCGTCGCCGCAAGGACATCGGCATGCTCGAGCTCGAGGAGGCAATCGACCGGGTCATCGCCGGCCCGGAGCGCAAGACCAAGGTCATGACCGACGAGGAGAAGCGACTCATCGCCTACCACGAGACCGGTCACGCCCTGGTTGGCTACGCCCTGCCCAACTCCGACCCGGTGCACAAGGTGACGATCGTGGCGCGGGGCCGCTCCTTGGGCCACACCCTGGCTCTTCCCACCCATGACAAGTACCTGGTGCGTCGCTCCGAGCTGGTCGATCAGCTGGCCATGCTGCTCGGGGGTCGCACCGCCGAGGAGCTGATCTTCGCCGACCCGACCACGGGTGCCGCCAACGACATCGAGAAGGCAACCGCCATCGCCCGGCGCATGGTGATGGAGTACGGGATGAGCGACATCCTGGGCCCGATGCAGTACGGCAAGCCGACCGGTGAGGTCTTCCTCGGTCGTGACTACGCCCGTCAGCAGGACTACTCCGACGAGGTCGCGGCCAACATCGACAACGAGGTCCGCAAGATGATCAACGCCGCCCATGAGGAGTCCCGTCTGATCCTCGAACGCCATGAGGAATCGATGAATCGCATGGTCGAAGCCCTGCTGGAGAAGGAGACCGTCGACCGCTCCGAGGTTGCCGAGTTGTTTTCCGATGTTCCTAAGTGGGAGCACACCTCCGAAGGCGCCCTGAGACTCAAGTACCCGGAGAACCCGGTCCTGCCCCAGCCCGGCGAAGAGCAGATCGCTGCGGCCGAGGAGGCAGAAGAGGAGGAGCCGGTGACCGAGTCCCTCCAGCTCAACCGCAAGCTGCGCCGCTCCACCCGGCCCGCCACCGACGCTGGTTAGGTCCGTCAGTCGACGCGGACGATCCTGAGGTTGCCTGAGACCAGCCGGACCTTGACGCTCATCTCGCGCTGAGGCGGATCCGATGTCGGGCTGGGTGAGGGCAGATCCATCTTTCCCGACAGGGTGTGTGCGTCGAGATCGAGCCGGGTGCGAGGGGGGATCCCGAGGCGAACCCCGCCCGACATCGATTTGGCGTTGAGCTCGGGACCGAGCAGCCGGTCGACCCGGATGTCGCCTGAGACACTGGCGGCGGACAGGGAACCCCGGGACTCCCCGATGGTGATGTCTCCGGATGCGGTCGAGACGTCGACCCGGTCTGCTGTCTCCGCGATGCGGATGTCACCCGAGACAGTGATGCACCGCGCTTCGCCATCCACCCGATTGCCACGCACATCGCCGCTCGCGCTCTTGACCTGGAGGCGGGTGGCGGAGTCGAACTCGACTGTGCCGCTGGCCGTGGCGATGTCAAGCCTGCTCACGGCAGGAACGACGGTGATGTCGCCGCTCGCCGTGGCCACATCGAGGTCGACCATCGGCGGGGCATGAACCGTCACCTCCGCCCGGCCGCTTCGCTCTCCTGCGGCGACGATGGCATCGCCACGCTGAGTCACCTCGAAGGTGGGGTCCCCGGAGTCGACGAGGACCCGAACCATGCCCGGCTCACTGTGCCTGACCCGCACCCGGCCCGACTTGATCCTCACCTTGACCGAAGGCGAGTCACCAACCTCGAACTCTCGCTCGATCACAGGTCGATGGTCCGTTTCACCGAGTTCGAGGGCGCCCTTTCATAGGCTCTGGACCGAAGGGCGTCGACAACGAAAGCGTTCACAGAGTCACCGGCCCCCTCGGCCGCTTCTGCGATGAGGTCCTTGAGATATCCGGGCAGACGAAGCGTGATTCGAGCTTCGGCGTCGACAGAATCGCCGGGGGAGGGTGGTGGTGGAGGCTGGGGAATCGTGGAATCGTCGTGAGTGACCACGAGCTCGGGGTCACCGTCGACGAGGTGGATAGCGACACGATGCCCGACGAGTTGGCTGTTGACTTCCTGGGTGGCCATCTCGACCACCTCGAGCAGGGTCTGCCTGATGGCGGGTCGCAACACCTCGAGAAGATCGGCTCCGAGTGCGGCCAGGTCGGGGTGATCACCGAGCCGGAGTTGTGCTTCGACCGCCGCCTCCAGACGAAGGGAGGCCTGTCTCAGTTGCATCGGCGTGCCGTGGCGCGGAGCCGACGGATGCGCTCGCCGAGCTCGGCTTCCAGACTGTCCGGGGTTTGAATGAACATCATGGACTTCTCCTTTTCGACATCGTGATGATGTCACGATGACATCACCATAACGTCAAGGCGACGTCATGTCAACCGTCGAAACCAGGTTTGGGGAATAGGAACCCCCGAACCGTCTATTTTCTCTATGGATGAACGATATAGACCAGGGACGAATCGAAAAAGCGGTGCGAGAGATCATCGAGGCACTCGGTGAAGACCCCGAGCGTGAGGGGCTCGTCGACACCCCGGAACGGATGGCCAATTTCTACGCCGAAGTGTTCGATGGCATCCATCGGGAGCCCGGCGACGTGATCGACGCCTTCTTCGGGGAAGAGCACTACCAGGAGATCGTCATGGTGCGCGAGATCCCCTTCTACTCGATGTGTGAGCACCACTTCGTCCCCTTCCACGGCCAGGCGCATGTGGCCTACATCCCGCGGGGCAGGGTCACCGGTCTCTCCAAATTGGCCCGGCTCGTCGAGGGATTTGCCCGACGCCCCCAGATGCAGGAACGGCTCACCGCCCAGGTGGCCGATGCGCTGGCCGACCGGCTCGAGCCGCTCGGTGTCATGGTTGTGGTCGAGGCCGAGCACCTGTGCATGTCGATGCGGGGCATCAAGAAGCCGGGTGCGGTGACGGTGACCTCGGCAGTGCGGGGGACGATGCAGACGGATTCGTCGACTCGGGCCGAGGCGATGGCTCTCCTCTTCGGAACGACGAGATAGGGCTCGTTTCGCTCGCCCGTTCTACGTTCTACGTTTAACGCCGTGAGCACGCGATGGAAGCTTCGGACCAGGGAACTGGACGTTTCCCGGGGGGTGATTCTCGGGGTCCTCAATGTGACGCCGGACTCCTTTTCTGACGGCGGACTTCATTTGGAACCAGGCGATGCGGTCGCCGCGGGGCGGAATATGGTTGAGCAGGGGGCGGACTTGATCGATGTCGGCGGGGAGTCGACCCGTCCCGGCGCCAGCCCGGTCTCTGCGGAGGAAGAGCGCCATCGGATCATCCCGGTGATACAGGCACTGGCTGCCGACGGCGTCGTGGTCTCGGTCGACACCTCCAAGCCGGATGTTGCCCAGGCCGCCCTCGAGGCGGGTGCCGAGGTGGTGAACGATGTGACTGCCGCCGCCGCGGACAAGATGGCCGGGGTCATCGCCGAGTGGGGAGCAGGGGTGATCCTGATGCACATGAAGGGCACCCCGCGCACCATGCAGCACCAACCCGTCTACACCGATGTGGTCGGGGAGGTTGGGGCGTTCCTCTCCGACCGGGCACAGGGGGTGATCGCTTCCGGTGTGGACCCGGCCTCGATCGTGGTGGATCCGGGTATCGGGTTCGGGAAAACGACTGCCCACAACCTCGCCTTGATCGAGGCGCTCGGCAAATTGGCCGGTTTCGGGTTTCCGGTGGCGCTGGGAGCATCCCGCAAGTCGTTCCTGGGGAAGCTCACCGGGATCGACGATCCGGCTGGCCGCGACGGAGTCACCGCGGTCACCACAGCCCTCGGTTTCGAGCGTGGGGCCAGGGTTTTTCGGGTTCACGATGTCGCCTCATCACGAGCTGCGCTCCGTCTCGCCGCGGCTATCGTGAATCCCCAGCAATGGGACGAATGGTCGCCGGACTAAAGCCTCGGGGTTTCACCTGGGTCATCACCGATCGTCTCGCTGTGTCGGAGCGGGTGGGAGGCTCCGGATTCCAGCATCGCCGTGTGCGGCGCGAGGAGGAGATCACCTGGCTCGTGGAGGAGGCTGGGATCAATGCGGTCGTCTCGATGCTGCCGTCGAATCAAAACCTCCTGGCGTATCGAGAGGCCGGGATCTCCACCTATTCGGTCCCAATCGGGCAGGATCTGACCGAGAAGGACATCGACGACTTCTTCAAGACCCTGAGCAAGGCAACGGCGCCCAGCCGGGCAAAGGTGCTGGTGCATCGGGAAGCCATCGACGACACCGTGGGTGGGCTGCTCGGGGGCTTCCTCGTGGTGTCCGGGTTGGTCAAGGACCCGATTCTGGCCCTGGCGGTCATTCAGCAGATTCTGGGGAGGGCGTTGGGACCGGAAGGTCGCTCGCTCATCCCGGCATCCGCGGTCTCGTGACCGATCGGATCGATCTCAAAGGCATCGAGGTCCTCGCCCGACACGGCGTGCTCGAGCACGAGCAAGTCGAGCCCCAGGTCTTCCAGGTGGACGTCACCGTGTATTTGGATCTCACCCGGGCCGGGGCCTCGGACGATCTCGACGACACCCTCGACTATGGGCGGTTGGCGCAAGAAACCCACGACCTGGTCCAGGCAGAGAGTCATCAGCTGATCGAGACTGTGGCCCACCGTGTGGCCGGGATGGTTCTCGGCGACGCGCGGGTCGATCGGGTCGTGGTGACCGTACACAAGCCCGAGGCACCGATCGCGGTGCGATTCGGGGACGTGGCGATCACCATCGATCGATCGCGGTGACGAGATTCGCCGTCGGCCTCGGCTCCAATCTCGGAGACCGATTGGGCCACATCCGAGGGGCGATCGAATCGATGCGCCGCCTGGGCCGAATGGACGGCATCTCAGGCCTCTATGAGACCGAGCCCGTCGGCGGCCCGGAACAGGACCCTTACCTGAACGCCGTCGCCGTCTTGGATTCCGAGCTCTCGGCCCGACAGCTGCTTGATGGGTTGCAGGCCATCGAGGCCGATCACGACCGGACACGGGAGGTCCGGTGGGGGGCTCGAACCCTCGACCTCGACCTCGTCGCCCTCGACGGCGAGCCGGTCGACACTCCCGACCTCGTGGTTCCTCATCCACGGGCCGCCGAGCGCAGATTCGTCCTGGAGCCGCTGGCCGCGGTTTGGCCCGAGGCCCTGGTCGGGGATGGCCTCACCGCGGCCGAGGCTTTGGCCGCGGTCACAGATCAGGATGTTGATCTGCTGGCCTCGAGTTGGGTCGACGACCGGCCGGCCGAGGGCAGGTACTGGGTCATGGCCCAACTCGTGTTCCTCACCGCGATTGCGATCGCGCTGTACAGCGACGGGTCCCTCCCCGGCGAGGGGTTCGTCCTGGTCAGGGTCATCGGGGGCCCCATTATCCTGACCGGGGCTTACTTGGTGCTGGCCGGCTCCAGGGCCCTGGGCCCTGCCCTCACCATGACGCCCGAGCCGGCTCCTGGAGCCCCCCTCGTCGAAACCGGTGTCTACTCCCGGGCCCGGCACCCGATCTACGGCGGGCTGTCGCTGATGATGATCGGGATTTCCCTGCTCCTGGCGAGCTCGGTGGGAGCGGCGCTGAGCTTCGCACTGCTCATCTTCTTCTGGGCCAAGTCGGGCTACGAGGAGCGCCGGCTCCGTATCGTCCACCCCGGCTACTCGGCCTATGCGAGCCGGGTTCGCAAGAGTCTGATCCCGTACCTTTTCTGAGTGGTCCGGCTTCGGGTCTTCTGACCCTGGCACGGAGAACGGGGGTCGTGCTAGGTTCCATGTATGGGAAGCGGCCGCGGCCCTCCTTCGAGTCTGGGACACAACGAGCACGCGTCCAGGACAGGAGGAAAGATCTAGATGGCCAAACGGTCGCGAGAGCATCGCCAGGAAATCCCCGGATACAACGACGGTCGCCCGACGCGCGAGGAGCGCAAACAACAGCATCGGGCCGTGCGGCACTCCACTCATCAGGTGCTGCACATGACCGACGACCCGGACGAGGTCGTCGTCCCTGAAGTGCGGGGCACCGGGGGCAATCACGAAGCCCAGCTCGCCGAGCCACCAGATTCGAAAAAGCGCAGGTTCCGGGTCTGGAAGACCAAGTTTTGGAAGCGCCGGTCCGGGTTCCACGACATGAAGTCGGAGTTGGACTCGAACTGGCCCGTCATCACGCCCAACCAACTAGAGGAAGATCAGGTCTGAGCCGTTAGCCTCCGCCGCCACGCCGGCGGAGGAAGACCTGTGAGATTGACAATCGTGGGCCCGGGGCGGGCCGGAGGCGCGGTGGCCCTTGCCGCCAAGCGGGCTGGTCACGAGATTGCCGGAGTCTTGTCCCGAACCGGCGAAACGAGATATGGGCCCGCACTGACGTGGGACCAGCCGCTGCCCGAGTCCGATCTGCTCGTGGTCGCGGTGCGGGACGACGCCATCGAAGAGGTGTCCGCCCGGCTCGCATCTGGATCCCGATCGGTCCCGGTGGCGGCTCACCTCTCCGGATTCACCCCGGTCACCGCGCTCCACGACCTCGCCGCGGCCGGGGTCGCCACTGGCGGGTTGCACCCGCTCCAGACGCTTCCCGATCCCGAGCGGGGTGCTGCCGCCCTGGCCGGCGCCTATGTGGGTATCGGGGGCGCACCGGCAGCGATCGAGACCCTGACCGAGCTGGCGACATCGCTCCACATGACCCCATTTCGGCTCGACGACGCCTCCCGACCGGGGTATCACGCGGGGGCTTCGGCGGCGGCGAACTTCGTCCTGACCGCTCTGGCCACGGCGGGCGACCTGATGGGGGCCGCCCAAGTGGATCCCGCGGTCACCCGCCCCTTGGTGGAGCAGGCAGTGGCGAACCTCTACGAGTCCGGCGCCGAGTCGTCGTTGACCGGGCCCATTGCCCGCGGCGATGTCTCCACGGTGGTCGGCCAACTCGAGGCGGCGCGACGGGTCTCGGAGGCGGTTGGGGCTCAGTACAGGCTGATGGCCGAGGCAACCGCCATCCGGGCCGACCGGAAAGGCGACGTCGACCAATGGAGGTGACGCGGACCTTCGCCGGCACTCGCGAGAAGTACCGGGGCACGGTCGGGCTGCTGCCGACGATGGGCTTCTTCCATGAGGGCCACCTGGCACTGATGGACCTCCTTCGAGAACACTGTGACACGCTGGTTGTGTCGCTGTTCGTGAACCCCACACAGTTCGACGACAAGAACGACTTTGCCGCCTACCCCCGGGACACCGACCGCGATGCCGGCCTCGCCGAGCAACACGGGGTCGACTTGCTCTTTGCTCCCGAGCATGACGAGGTCTACCCGGTCGGGGAGACCACCATCGTCGATGTCGGGGGAGTCTCTCAGGAGATGGAGGGGAGGTATCGCGCCGGCCATTTCACCGGTGTCGCCACGGTTGTTGCCAAGCTGTTCGCCGGGCTGGCTCCCGACCTCGCGATGTTCGGTCGCAAGGACGCACAACAGATCGCGGTGCTGCGGGCGATGGTGCGGGATCTCAGATTCCCGGTCTCGGTGATCGACGCCCCGCTGGTCCGAGAGCCCGACGGTCTGGCCCTCTCGAGCCGAAATGTCCGGCTCGACAGGATGTCCCGCGAGCGAGCACTGGCCATCAGTCGCGGATTGTTCCAGGCAGCCGAGCAGGTGGATGCCGGGGAGCGTCGTGGTGAGCGGCTCGAGGCGACGGTGCGCAAGTCGATGAAGGGCCTGGAAGTGGACTATGCGACGCTGGCCTCCAAGGAGACCATGGTGCCTATCGAGAGTCTCGATCAACCCGCGGTGCTGGCAGCCGCGGCTCACGTGGGGGGAGTCCGGCTCATCGACAACATCACTTTCGACTGGGATGACAGCCGACCGGTGCCTGACCGCGGCCTCCTCCTAAACGAGCCGAGCCGGCTCACCTAGTGCCAGTACCCTGCCGCTACCCGAGCTCCGAGTGACATGAGCGAGACATCCGACCAGGGCCTAGATCCAGTCGTGACCGGGCGGAGGGAGCACCATCAGGAGATCCTCGCCGCCGGCGGCTATCCCCACCGTTACGAGCGCACTCATATGGCCGCCGAGCTGCACGAGAGGTTCGCCGACCTGGGACCGGGCGCGGATGCCGGGGAGCGGGTGTCGGTCGCAGGTCGGCTGATGCTGCATCGATCCTTCGGCAAACTCCAGTTCGGGACCCTCCAGGACGACTCTGGGACGATCCAGTTGTTCGTGGACCGGGCCACCCTCGGCGAGGAGGAGGCGGACCGATTCTCCCGGATTGACCTCGGGGATTGGCTCGGCGCCTCGGGGGTCATCATGACCACCCGCAAGGGCGAGCTGAGTGTGCGGGTCGACGATTTCGTCATTCTCCAAAAGAGCCTCCGACCACTCCCCGACAAGTGGCACGGCCTTCACGACGTGGAGATCCGGAGCAGACGGCGCTACCTCGACCTCATGGTCAACGAGGAGGCGCGGAGGACCGCCGTGACCCGGGCCAAAGTGGTCAGCGAGCTGCGCCGGCAGTTCGAGGCGAGGGGGTTCGTCGAAGTGGAGACCCCCGTGCTTCTCCGCCAGGCGACGGGGGCCACTGCCCGCCCCTTCGCCACCCATCATCACGCTCTCGACATGGAGATGTTCCTCAGGATCGCCACTGAGCTCTATCTCAAGCGGCTGGTGGTGGGGGGGATGGAAAGAGTCTTCGAGATCGGTCGGATCTTCCGCAATGAGGGGATCGACTCCACTCACAACCCCGAATTCACCATGCTCGAGGCATATCAAGCCCTGGCCGACAACTCGGACATGTTGACCCTGGTGGAGGGGGTGGTCAGCGGTGTCACCGCGACGGTCACCGGCGGCCTGTCGATCAGCTATCAGGGTCGGGACGTCGACCTGTCGCCGCCGTTCCGCCGGGCCACGATGATCGAGCTGGTTTCCGAGGTCGTGGGTGAACAGGTGGACCTGGACACTGCGGTGGACCAATTGGTGACTCGCGCCGTTCAGATGGGGGTCGCAGTCGAAGAGGTTTGGAGCCCGGCTCGGATCATCTCGGAGATATATGAGGAGGTGGTCGAGCCCGGCATCTGGGAACCCACATTCGTGACCCATCAGCCGGTGGAGATCTCCCCTCTGGCGCGTCGCAACCGCGACGACCCCCGTCTCGCTGACAGGTTCGAGCTGGTGATCGCCGGCTCAGAGTACGCCAACGCGTTCAGCGAGCTCAACGACCCGGACGATCAGAGGGAGAGATTCGAGACCCAGGCAGCGGCCCGGGCGGCAGGCGACGAAGAGGCCCACCCTGTCGACGAGGACTACCTGTTGGCACTGGAGTACGGGCTCCCCCCGACCGGGGGGCTCGGGATCGGGGTCGATCGTCTGGTCATGCTCCTCACCGACCAGGCCCACATCCGGGAGGTCATCTTGTTCCCCACGCTCAGGCCGGAGGCCTGAGCGTTCTAGGTTCGCGCCGCGTCCACCCGTTCCAGCAGGTAGCTTCCGAGTCCTTCCAGGATCTGCTTCGGATTCTCGTCGGGGACCACATCCAGGGCTTTGGACGCCACCCCGAGTCGACGGGTTGCCTCGGCCAGGGAGTTGTCGACGTGACCCCCGGATCGCACGATTTCGATCACATCTCTCACCACCGAGTCGGGGTACGGATGCGGGTTACCCAGCAGCGATCGGACCCGTTCACCGTCCGGCCCTGCCAGCGCCTCGAGGACCGGCATCGTGTACTTCCCCTCCCTGATGTCCGACCCGGCAGGCTTGCCGATGGTCTCCTCGTCGGCGACCAGGTCGAGGGCGTCATCAGCGATCTGGAACACCATTCCCAGCTCCCAAGCCCAGTCCGACAGGGCTTTGACCACGCCAGCGTCGGCGTCGGCGGCCATCGCCCCGAGACGAGCGGAGGTCCTGATCAGAGAGGCCGTCTTGCCCGCGATGACCTGCTCGTACTCGGCGACAGTGTGATCGAGGTTGAAATCGAGCTGGAGCTCGCGGGTCTGGCCTTCGACCAACTCCGCGTATGTGGTGGCGAGGAGCCGGACCGAATCCTGGCTGAGGTGGGTGGCGGCGACTTCGGAGGCGCGTGCCATCAAGAAGTCGCCGGCGAGGATGGCAACCGTGTTGCTCCAATTGGCGTTCACCGAAGCGGCGCCCCGTCGGACATCCGCCTCGTCGATGACGTCGTCGTGGTACAGCGATCCGACGTGGATCAACTCCACCGACACGCCGGCTTCCACAGGGCGATGATCCCGCGCTTCACCAAACTGGGCGGCGAGCAAGGCGAGGAGCGGCCGGAAGCGCTTGCCGCCGGCGAGAAGCAGGTGTTGGGCGATCTTGGTCAGGTAAGGGTCGTCGGCCGCCGCGGCCTCGAGCAGCCTCTCCTCGACGCGTGTGAGCGAAACCCAGACATTTGGTATCCGAATGAGGCTTTGGAGGTCTTCCATCCATGACGATGGTATTACGTGTCCATTCGTCGAGAGCCAAGCTCGAAGGTCAATGACCACCCGGTGGTAAACTTCCGTATGTCAGCCGTGGGAGTCACGAGTGTTTGAGAGATTCACAGACCGTGCCCGCCGGGTCGTAGTGCTGGCCCAGGAAGAGGCGCGTCTCCTGAATCACAACTACATCGGCACCGAGCACATCCTGCTCGGTCTCTTGAACGAGGGCGAAGGGATCGCCGCCCAGGCTCTGGAGAGCCTCGACATCGACCTTGCCTCCGTCCGTGAAGAGGTGGTCAAGATCATCGGTCAGGGGCAGCAGTCACCCTCCGGCCACATCCCGTTCACACCGAGGGCGAAGAAAGTCCTCGAGCTCAGTCTTCGTGAAGCTCTTCAGCTCGGCCACAACTACATAGGCACCGAGCACATCCTCCTCGGCCTGATTCGGGAAGGCGAGGGGGTCGCCGCCCAGGTGCTGCAGCAGCTCGGAGCCGAGTTGCAGAAGGTGCGCCAGACGGTGATCCAGCTCCTGTCGGGGCCCGGTGGCAGCGAGCAGCAGTCGTCGGAACCGGCCGGGGCCGGTGGCCGGGAGTCCGCAGCCGGCGGCTCGACCGTGCTCGACCAGTTCGGCCGGAACTACACCCAACTCGCCCGGGAGCGCAAGCTCGATCCTGTCATCGGACGGATCCGCGAGATCGAACGGGTCATGCAGATCCTCTCCCGTCGCACCAAGAACAACCCGGTCCTGATCGGTGAGCCCGGGGTTGGCAAGACCGCCATCGTCGAAGGGCTCGCTCAGCGCATCGTCGCCAAGGAAGTGCCCGACAACCTCCAGGGCAAGAACCTCTACTCCCTCGACCTGGGGGCCCTGGTGGCCGGGTCGCGCTACCGGGGTGATTTCGAGGAACGCCTCAAGAAGGTCCTGAAGGAGATCAAGAGCCGGGGCGACATCATTCTCTTCATCGACGAGATCCACACCCTGGTCGGCGCCGGGGCCGCCGAGGGGGCCATCGACGCCGCCTCGATCCTCAAGCCGATGCTGGCCCGAGGCGAGCTGCAGACCGTCGGGGCGACGACACTCGAGGAATACCGCAAGTACCTGGAGAAGGATTCGGCACTGGAGCGGCGGTTCCAACCGATCCAGGTCGACGAGCCGTCGGTGAGCGAGACGATCCAGATCCTGATGGGTCTGAAGGACCGCTACGAAGCCCACCACTCGGTCCGGTTCACGGACCAGGCGATCGTGTCCGCGGCGAACCTGGCCGATCGTTACCTGTCGGACCGCTTTCTGCCCGACAAGGCGATCGACCTGATCGACGAGGCGGGGAGCCGGCAGCGAATCCACCGCACCAGCGACGTTCCCGAGATAACCGCCATCGACGTGAAGCTGTCCGATCTGCGTCAGGACAAACAGGATGCCGTAGCCCGCGAGAACTACGAAAAGGCAGCCAACCTTCGTGACGAAGAGCGCGGGCTGCTCAGCGACCGTGCCCTCAAAGAGGCTACGGAAGGCGAAACCGGTTGGGTCATCGACGAAGAGGAGATCGCCGAGGTCCTCGCCCAATGGACCGGGATCCCCGTTCACCGTCTGACCGAGGAGGAGACCGCCCGGCTCGTCCACATGGAAGACGAGCTGCACAAGCGCATCATCGGACAGCACGACGCGATCACGGCGGTGTCCAAGGCGATCCGTCGCACCCGGGCCGGACTCAAGGACCCGCGCCGACCCTCCGGTTCCTTCATCTTCCTCGGCCCCTCCGGTGTGGGGAAGACCGAGACCGCCAAGGCACTGGCCCAATTCCTGTTCGGCCAGGAGGACGCCCTCATCCAACTCGACATGTCCGAGTACATGGAGAAGCACACGGTCAGCCGTCTCGTCGGGTCGCCACCGGGATACGTCGGCTACGACGAGGGTGGCCAGCTGACCGAGGCAGTGCGCCGCAAGCCGTTCTCGGTCGTCCTCTTCGATGAGATCGAGAAGGCACACCCCGATGTGTTCAACACCCTGCTTCAGATTCTCGAGGAGGGCCGTCTCACCGACGCTCAGGGCCGGACCGTGGACTTCAAGAACACGGTCATCATCATGACCTCCAACCTGGGCACCCGCGACCTTCACAAGAAGGCAGTCGGGTTCCATGCCGGGGATCGGGAGATGGACTACGAGCACATGAAGGAACGGGTGACCGAAGAGCTCAAGAAGAGCTTCCGCCCCGAGTTCATCAACCGGCTCGATGAGATCATCGTCTTCCACGAGCTGACTATGGACGAGCTCAAGCTGATCGTCGACCTCATGCTGGAGCGGGTCCGGGAGCAGCTCTCGAATCAGCACCTCGACCTGGTGCTCACCGACGATGCCAAGGAGTTCCTGGGGACCCAGGGATACGACCCCGAGCTCGGTGCTCGGCCGTTGCGTCGTGCGATCCAGCGGTTGCTCGAGGACACGCTCAGCGAGCGGGTGTTGCTCGGCGAGTTCAAGGCCGGATCCACCATCCTGGTCGGTCTCGACGCCGAGAACGAGGAGCTCACCTTCGAGGAAGTCGCCCCGGCCGACTCGACGGAGTCGCCACAGCCGGAGATGGCCAGTCAGGAATAATCGCTAAAGCTGGCGGGGCTTTTTGCCGATGATGGTCTCCAATCGGCATGCCAATAATCGCTTTTATTCTCGCCATCTCGACCGCAGTCGCCGCACTGCCCACCCCTCAGTATGTCCCCGCGAGCGACGAGGCCTACACCCTCGACCTCCAGGCCGACGGGTACGTCAACGGCAGCATGGAAGATTCCCGCCTCATGACCATGGACGGCTGCACCCTGGAGCGAGACGCCGCCTACATGTATGCATTGATGATGGAGGCAGCCGCTGCGGATGACGTCCGACTCGGGTACGAGGACTGCTACCGGTCGTACCGCACCCAGGCGAACGCCTACAGCGCTCGTTGTCCCTTGGTCGAGACTCCGGTCTTCGGGGTCGACCCTTTGACTGGAGTCACCGTGCAGACCGGGGTCACGGCCGAGATCGTGTGCAGCGGGCCTCCGATCGCCAAGGCCGGGCACTCCAACCACGGATGGGGCCGGGCCGTCGACTTCACCGATGGGCGTGGCGTCCTCGGCTGCTCGGACGAAACCTTCCGCTGGCTGCAGGGCAACGCATATCGCTTCGGGTGGGTGCATCCCGACTGGGCCCACTGCGGACAACCCGGCCAGGAGCCCTGGCACTGGGAGTACGCCGGCGTCACCGACCCCAACCTCGTCGGCTACAACCGCCTCAACCCCGCCCTCCTCGCCGTCATCGAGTAGGCCGGTGTTACGCCGAACCTGAGGTTCCACGTTCCATATGTGGAACCAACTGTCTCAGGTTCGTCGATTCCACCAGGTTCAAGGGCTGAGCTACAGACCCAACCCAGTACGGATCGAGTTCGCCACCATGAGAGGCTCCTCGACGATGTCCTTCCAAGTGAAGCGAAGGATGCGCCATCCGGCCAACTGCGCTTGATTGTCACGGTGCCGATCGATCTGGAACGACTCCATCAGCAGATGCCATTTGCGACTGTCCCCTTCGACCACCAACTGCTGATCCGGATACGCGAAGTCGACCCGGCCCTGGGTCGGCACCAGCCACGATGGTCGAAACTGCAGCTCCGGCTTGGGCAGGCCGTCTCCCTCGATGATCCCGAGGAGTCGCTGCTCGAGGACGGTATCCGGGGGCGTGTACGAGGCGTCTCGCTTCTCGAGCATCCGTCTGACCCTCGTGGTCCCGGGCTTGCCACGGCGGCCCAGCGTGGAGAAGAGGTCCGACAACCTCGCAAGGTCGACTGTTCCTGAAGACAGGGCGCGATCGAGAATCCAATCCATTCGGCCGTCTCCGACGATTGCGGCCAGGTCGATGATGGTGCGCTCCGGGCTGGTGACCGGAAGACCCCGAATCGAGACGAGCTCGTCGTCGGTGATGTCCGTTGATTGATGGACGTAGACGCCTGGGAATCTGTGGGTGAGCCGATGCGGCACCGTCACGCAGGGAGCCGCCCGCGGCACGCCGTCGAAGAGGTGCAGCCTCGCAGCGGAATGGTGGGAGACAACCGCAATCAGGCGTCGGCAAGCATCCTCGAGCACCTCCTCCTCGCTCAAGTTGAGCCCGGGCAGGGCGAAGACACCTCGTTGGACTCGGGTCAAGGCACCCGTCTGGGCCCATCTCGACAGTGTGGTCCGGCTGAAGCCGAGCGCTTGGGCCTCAGCTGTCGTGATGACTCCACCGTTGGCACGAGCGTGCCCGATGAGGCGCAATGTCTTCTCTCCCACCGACGTCCAGCATGTCAGCTTGCGGCGCAAGATTCCAGGGGTGTCTGCCCGGGGAACCTGAGACTGTTAGTTCCATATGTGGAACGCAGAACCTCAGGTTCGACGTAGCGCCGGGAGGCGGGAGATCCCGCCGACCACCACGCCGAGGATGGGGAGGCTGAGGACGAGGCCGTTGAGGCCCTCGTCATCGGCGATGCCGATGGCGGCGAGCAGGCCGAGTCCGGCGCAGATCCCCAACACCGCCAAGACCGGCCGCCACCAGGAAGGCGCAGGGCGAAGGTCTTCGACCGGATTCTCGAAGCGACCGAAGATGGCCACCATCGACACCGTCACCAGCCCCACCACCAGGAACCAGATCGGCCGGCTGAGCCACCAGCCGGCAGTGAGAGGCTCGATACCGAGCCCGAATCCCCCAACCGCCAGCGAGAGCCCGATGACGATCACCATCGCAGTCAGATGCCAGAGGTAGAGGGTCATGATCCGGGCGCTCACCCCGACCACGAACGTCCAGGCACCCCTCCGCTGCATCAGTCTTTGCAGGGGACGCTCGAGGGCAAGCGCGACCCCGGACTGGAACATGCCGAGAAAGGCCAGGGTCACCCGTGGCGGGTATGAGTTGGTGATCTCGTTGGTGTCGAGGCCGACCATCGCCACCGGGTAGGGCCCGAGGCCTACCAGGAGCAGGGTCCCGCCCAGACCGATCCCGGCCATGAGCAGCCGCTTCCAGACCTGGTCCAGCCTGCCGTCGAGCCAGGCGTACCCGATCTGGTGGACCGTTCCCCAGACCAAGATGTAATTGAGGAAGCCAACCGGGACCATGCCGGCGCCGATCGAGAGCCAGTCGCAGAGGCCGGCCAGGGCGATCCCGCCCACGATGGTCCACCACCCCCAACGCTCCCAGATCCAGAGCGCCAGCGGGGCGATGGTGACGATCACCACATACGCGGCGAGGAACCAGGTCGGCACGAGGGCCACCTGGGAGGCGAGCTGGAGCACCTCCCAATCGAGACCGAGCCTCAGCCCGAGCCACCCTCCCGCCGTCCAGAACAGGAGCAAGGGCACGACGGGCAGGATGAGCCGGCGGAGCCGCGCCCGGAGCCAGCCCCCATAGCTCTCGCCACGGCGCCGTGCCGACCGCCACGACAACCCGTTGGCGTAGCCCCCGACGAGGAAGAAGACGGGCATGACCTGGAACACCCAGGTGAGGGGGTGAGTCCAGTCGGCGAGGATCAAGAGGTGCCCGGCGACCAGCTCTCCGCTCTCGATCGTCACGGCCGCCATGAGCCAGTGGCCGAACACGACGACGAGGATCGACGCGGCGCGGAGCAGGTCCACCACACGGTTGCGCTCCGGCGGGGTGGCGTCGGCCATGCGTCGGATGGAGGCAACGAAACCCACGATCGACATTCTGGCTCTAACTTCGTGCACAGGTATGGCAGGGCACCCGTGAACCGGGCGATACGAACGCTGCTGATCGTCGGTGGCGCCTACGTCGCCGCCCAGATGATGGCGGACATCGCAAGTCTCCGCATCATCACCGTGGCCGGCTACCCGGTGGACGCCGGCACCCTGATCTATCCCTTCACCTTCACACTCCGCGATCTCGTGCACAAGGTCGCGGGGAAGGAGGCGGCTCGGACCATCATCTTTCTCGCCGCCGGGATCAATGTCTTCATGGCCGGGTTCTTCTGGCTGGTCGGCCGTCTCCCACCGGACCCGGTGACCGGCCCTCAGCTCGAGTTCGGGACGGTCCTCTCCCCGGTATGGGGAATCGTGGTGGCTTCGATCCTGGCCGAGGTCGTCTCCGAGCTCATCGACACCGAGGCCTATCAGCGATGGACGAACCACTTTGGTGATCGTCTGCAATGGGGCCGGGTCCTGACAAGCAACGCAGTGGCGATCCCGGTCGACTCCGCCGTGTTCGTTGGTTTGGCCACCGCGTTCGGCGTGTTTCCCACCGAGGTGGCCTGGTCGATCTTCTGGGTCAATGTCGTGTTCAAGGGGATCGTCACGGTGATCTCCATCCCCTGGATCTATTGGGTCCGACCTGACCCCCTCACGGCGACCTACCCCCGAAATGGCCGTTAATGTGACTTGTCGGCAGGGTATTTCCCTGCCACTTCCAGATAAACGGAGGAAAACCAGCGTGAAACGCTATCTGCGGTATCTCGCCCTCATCTCCGTCTTCGCGTTGGTCCTTGCGGCCTGCGGCGACGGCGAGGGTGGAGACACCACGACAACGGCGGGCGAGGAGCCAACCACGACCGCCGCCGAAGAGCCAACGACGACGGCCGCCGAGGAAGAGCCCACCACCACAGCCGGCGGTGAGGAGCCTGCTGGAGAGGCAATCCTCGCCTGTCAGGTGTCCGACACCGGCGGGATCGACGACAAGTCGTTCAACCAGACCGCCTGGCAGGGCGTCTTGAACGCGATCGAGGCGGGGACCGCCACCGAGGACTCGAAGTTCCTGGAGTCACAGGCGCCTACGGACTACGCACCCAACATCCAGTCGTTTGTCGACGAGGGATGTGACCTGATCATCGCGGCAGGATTCCTGCTTGCCGCCGACATCACGGCTGCGGCCGAGGCCAACCCTGATCAACTGTTCCAGATCATCGATGCCACATCCGAGCTCGACAACCTCCAGGGAGCGGTGTTCGGCACCACCGACGCCGCCTTCCTCGCCGGGTACCTGGCAGCAGGCGTGAGTCAAACGGGCGTGGTCGCCACTTATGGCGGCATCCAGATCCCCTGCGGTGTGACCTGCTTCATGGACGGATTCGTCTATGGAGTCCGGTACTACAACCAGGAGAATGGAACCGATGTTCAGACCTTGGGCTGGAACCCCGAGGAGCAGACCGGATCTTTCACCGGTGACTTTGAGAACGCCGACAACGGCCGGAACCTGACCCAGTCCTTCGTGGACGAGGGTGCCGACGTCATCCTGCCGGTGGCAGGGCCAGTTGGTGTCGGCTCCGCAGCACTGGCTCAGGAGCTGGGCAATGTGTGGGTCATCGGTGTGGACGCCGACTGGTTCCAGACGCTCCCCGAGTACAGCGACGTGACCCTCACCTCGGTGCTCAAGGGTCTGGATGTGGCCGCTTCCTCGGCTATCGAGGCTGTCGCCCAGGGCACGTTCGAAGGTGGGACGCGGGAGTACACCATCGCCGAGGATGGTGTCGGAATCGGTCCGATCAACGAAGCCGTTGATCCCGAGCTGGCCGCCCAGATCGAGACGATCCGCGCCGGTCTGGTCGACGGCAGCATCGTCGCCGCCGACATGGCCGCGGGCGGTTGATCCGACCCGATTCGATCGGAAGGGCCCCCGCCTGGCGGGGGCCCTTCTCGTTGGGGCGGCGTCGAGAAGCCTGTGTATGCTCGCAACGCTCCCGGGACGAAGGGGTTACGTGAGGCTGGAGTTGAAGAACGTCACCAAACGCTTTCCCGGCGTGGTGGCGAACGACTCGGTCGACCTCACGGTCAGCTCCGGCGAGATCGTCGGCCTGCTCGGTGAGAACGGGGCCGGCAAGACCACCCTGATGAACATCCTCTACGGGCTCTACGGGGCCGACGAGGGCGAAATCCTCATGGACGGTGAGAAGATGGACTTCGCCGGCCCAGGGGACGCCATCGCCGCCGGCATCGGGATGGTGCACCAGCACTTCATGCTGGTGCCGGTGTTCGACGTGACCGAGAACGTGGTACTCGGAGTGGAGCCGACTGTGGGCCCGCTCGGGCACATCGACATGGACGAGGCCCGCAAGGAGGTCAGGGAGATCTCCTCGAAATACGGGCTGGCTGTGGACCCCGACGCCGTCGTCGAAGATCTTCCGGTGGGGATCCAACAACGCATCGAGATCATCAAGGTCCTGTTCCGGGACGCGGAGATCATCGTCTTCGACGAACCGACCTCGGTGCTCACGCCCCAGGAGGTCGAGGACTTCTTCGGGATCGTGCGCGGCCTGAGAGAGAGCGGCAAGGGGATCATCTTCATCACTCACAAATTGGGGGAGATGCTCGAGATCGCGGACCGAATCGCCGTCCTGCGGCGGGGGAAGATCGTTGGTGAGGCAGAGCCGGCGAGCGTCACCCGAGAATCACTCGCCGAGCTGATGGTGGGGAGACCGGTGGACCTCGAGGTCGACAAGGACATCGCGCAGCCCAAGGACGTGGTCCTGTCGGTCAAGAACCTGGTGGTTCAGGACGAGCGTCTCCACAATGCAGTCAACGACGTCAGCTTTGAAGTTCGCTCAGGGGAGATCGTCGGGATAGCGGGGGTCCAGGGCAATGGCCAGACCGAGTTGGTCGAGGCGATCACCGGCCTGATCGTCCCACTCGCCGGTTCGGTGACCATGGCCGGTGAAGACATCACCCTGACCTCCCCGCGTCGTCTCCACCAGCTCGACGTTGCCCACGTCCCCGAGGACCGCCAGCGGGATGGTCTGGTGCTCTCATTCGATCTCGCCGAGAACCTGGTCCTCGACTCGTACTACGCCAGGCCCTACAGCAAAGGGATCGTGATGGACTGGGACGAGGCGAGACGTCACGCAGATGAGCTGATCGAGCAATACGACATCCGCACCCCATCCGCTCAGGTAACCGCGGGCTCGCTGTCGGGAGGCAACCAGCAGAAGCTGATCGTCGCCAGGGAGTTCGCCCGCGACACCAAGCTGATCATTGCCTCCCAGCCGACCCGGGGCATCGATGTCGGTTCCATCGAGTACATCCACCAGCGCATCGTCGAGGAGCGTGACGAAGGGGCCGCGGTGCTGATCGTGTCCAGCGAGCTCGACGAGGTGATGGCCCTGGCCGACCGCATCCTGGTCATGTACCGGGGTCAGATCGTGGCCGAAGTGGCCGGTTCGGAGGCAACGGCGGCAGATCTCGGTCTGGCCATGGCCGGTGGAAACCCATGAGCCAGACCACGGAGACCGTGACTCAGGAGCCGGAGCAGCCCGATCGTCCTTCGTGGCTCGACCGGATCGCGCCCAAGGACGTCGACTGGCGCTCGCTCTTCGTGATCCCGCTGCTGGCGGTGTTGAGCGCACTGATCATCGGGGCGATCTTCATCGCCCTCACCGAGGGCCTGGGCGAGATCTGGCCCGCGTACCGAGCCCTGTTCACCGGCGCATTCGTCGGCTGGAGCTCCATCTCCGAGACCCTGCTGGTGTCCACGCCGCTGATCCTGGCGGGTCTCGCCGTCGCCATCGGCTTCCGCGCCGGTCTGTTCAACATCGGCGCCGAGGGTCAGATGACCATTGGCGGCCTCACCGCAGTCATCGTCGGCTTCTCCATCACCGGATTGCCGGCCGTCGTCCATCTGCCGCTTGCCGTTCTTGCCGGGTTCCTCGGAGGGGCCATATGGGGCTTCATCCCGGGTTTCCTGCGTGCCAAGACCGGTGCCCATGAGGTGATCGTGACGATCATGCTCAACTACATCGCGTTCCGCCTCCTCGATTACATGCTGAAGCTCCCCTGGATCCAGCCAGAAGGGCGATTCGACCCGATATCGAGAGATGTGCTGCCCTCGGCGCGTCTTCCTCCCATCCTCACCTGGCTCCCAATCGTCGATGCGGGCCGACTTCGGGTACATCTCGGCTTCCTGATCGCGCTGGCCATGGCCTGGCTGGTGTATTGGATCTTGTTCAAGACGACGTGGGGCTTCGAGTTCCGTACCGTCGGTGCCAACCCCCACGCCGCCAAGTACGGCGGGATGAGCGTGTCCATGGCGATCATCCTGGTCATGGTGTTGTCCGGCGGGCTGGCCGGCATGGCCGGCGGCAACGAGACACTTGGGGTCCTGCAGCGGGCGACTCCCGGCTTCACCGCCGCCATCGGTTTCGATGCAATTGCACTCGCCCTGCTCGGGCGATCCCATCCTGGCGGTGTCGTGCTTGCCGCCATTCTCTTTGGCGCGCTTCGGGCCGGCGGTCGCACCATGCAGGTGCAGAGTGAGGTCGGGATCGACCTGATCATCATCATCCAGGCCCTGATCATCGTGTTCATCGCGGCTCCCGAACTGGTGCGGGCGATCTACCGGGTCAAGGGGGGCAAGGAGACCGGGCAACTGACAAGGGGTTGGTCGACATGACGGCCGTAGCCGACACGCCGACACTGGTTCGGGCTCCGGCCGAGGTGCGGCGTGCCCGAATCAGGGGGATCGTCTATCTGATCCTGGCCGTCCTCACCTACGCCTTCCTGGCATCGGGGACCGAAGGCGACGTCGTCTTTCGACTCGGGGAAGTGGCCGGTGACCTGGATTGGACGGTCTCCTCCCAGGGGCTGGCCACATTCTCGGCGGTCGTATTCGGGTTCCTCGGCGGGTGGGAGCTGACCAGGGGGATCGGTCGGTGGAGCAACGTGGCCTTGGCCATCGCCCTGGGGATATTCGCCTTCGCCTTCCTCGGTTTCGCCGCCGCCGGAAAATCGCTCAGCCTGGTCGGGATGCTCGACGGCTCGATCAGGGCCGCGACTCCGATCGCGTTCGGCGCTCTGTCAGGTGTCATGTGTGAGCGGGTCGCCGTGATCAACATCGGGATCGAGGGGATGTTGCTCACCGGTGCCTTCGCCGGCGCGGTGATGGGAACCATTGTCGGCCCGTTCGTGGGGATACTCGGGGCCACGCTCGCCGGCGGTTTGATGGCGGCGGGGCTGGCTGTCCTCGCCATCAAGTACCGGGTCGATCAGATCATCGCCGGTGTGGTGATCAACATCTTTGCCCTGGGCCTGACCTCGTTTCTCAGCGCCCAGGTTTTGGTTGAGAACTCCGCCGAGTACAACAGCCCTGGGGTGCTGGGGCCGATCCCGATCCCGATCCTGAGCGAGATCCCGGTTCTCGGTCGGCTGTTCTTCGAGCAGAACATCTTCGTCTATGCCATGTTCATCATCGTGGCCGTCATGACCTACGGCCTATTCAAGACCCGGTGGGGCCTTCGCTCCCGGGCGGTCGGCGAGCATCCCAAGGCGGCGGACACCCTGGGGATCAACGTATTCCACAGGCGATACGTCAACGTGATCCTGGGCGGCATGATCGCCGGCTTCGGCGGCGCCTACTTCACCTTGGGATCGGTCGGCGCCTTCAACGAGAACATGACCGGTGGTCGGGGGTACATCGGGCTGGCGGCCATGATCTTCGGCCGCTGGCACCCGGTCGGGGCCCTGGCCGCGGCCTTGGTTTTCGGCTTCGCCGACGCGCTCCAGGTGAAGCTGGCCATCCTCGACTCCGGCATCCCCTCCGAGTTCCTGCTGATGGCCCCCTATCTGGTGACCATCGTCGTCGTGGCCGGCGTCGTCGGCGCCGCCCGACCCCCCGCCGCCGACGGCCAGCCGTACATCAAGGAGTGAGTCTTACCTGAGGTACGTAGCGCCATATGTGGCGCTACGACGACAGAGAAACGGATTCAGGGCGCCACCGTGGTGGTGGCGGGGACGGTGGTGGTGGAGCCCGGGATCGTGGTCACGGTTGTTCCGGTCGTGCCGTTGGTGGTGGTGCCGGGGCGGCCGATCACCCGGATCTCTTGGATCGCCATCTCGGTGAACCTGTTGTCGTCGACCACTTCGGCCAGGTATGCGCTTTCGATCGTGATGTCGACCGAAGTGGCGTCGAGGGCCGCGAAGGGAATTGGCTGACTCCCGGCAAGGTCTTCCAGCTGGAGGGGGACAGGCTGGATCGAGTTGTCGGCGTTGAGCACGATTCCCCGGGCCCGGTAGTTCCGTTTGAGCTGGGTGGCGTCCTCCAGGTTGACCCAATCGACCCGCTGCACGACTGTCGGCCGATCGAAGATCAACCGGATCGTCACCGCCTCGCCCTCCGGCACCTCCTCCCAGTCGAACTGGTACTCGGCCGCGGTACCGTCGATGAGATTGCCGCAGACGAAGGAGCCGATGGCCTCCCTGCTGCACTCGACGGTCAGAATGTCGATTGGGGCCAACTCGGCGATGGCGGTGCTGGTGGTGCTGCCGGCGGTCGTCGTGGTGGCCGAAGCTTCCTGATCGCCATTGAAGATGTTGAAGAGAAGGGCGATGACAACGACCCCGAAGAGGAGAGCGCTGATGGCCAGTGCTGCCCGCACCCCCGCCGTGGCCTGAACCGCAGGCCGGGGCGCGGTCGGGAGCGGCCCCTGGCTGATGCGGGCACCGCACTCCTGGCAATGACGGTTGTTGGCCGGGTTCGCCGCACCACAAGAGGGGCATATGACCTCGCCCGCACCGGCGCCCGAACCGCCACGCTCAGAGCCGCTCGGCGGAGCGCCCAGCTCGAACTCCTCGTAGTTGCCGTCCGAGTTGACCGAGATCACATTCTCCCTGGTCCGGGCGGCACCCGGCTCCAACGGGTCGAGAAACGACCCGCAATTAGGGCAGAACTGTTCGTCGGCCGCGACGTTCGCGCCGCATTGATCACATCTGCGAGAGGCCACATCCCTCCTTCGTAGTTATTGTGCCATGGGATGTTTCTGTGGGCGATTAGAAGTCATGAGCCCTGGACGGTCGCCACAATCCTGACCTCGACGATCGTTTTCCTGGCACTTGTGGCTGCCTTGATTTTCGTCGTTCGGCAGCGCAATCGTTAACTCTAAAGGTATGCGGATGGCATTCAGATGTGACACTTGCGGCCACAAATCGGCCAAATGGATGGGCTTTTGCCCCCAATGTGGGTCCATGGACCCATTGGTCGAAGACTCGGGCACCGTTCGCTCGACGGCCAGGGCGGCCGCTGTGGTCGGGCTGCGGGCCGCTGCCGAGCGCACCCAGGAGCGCCGACCGACCTCGTGGGGTGAGATCGACCGGGTATTGGGTGGGGGCATCGTCGCCGGCTCTGTGCTGCTACTCGGCGGGGAGCCCGGGGTGGGCAAGTCGACCTTGTTGCTTCAGATGGCCGGCGCCGTGGCCGGCGGCGGCCGGGCCGTGGTCGTCGCCAGCGCCGAGGAGTCGGCGGACCAGGTTGCCATGCGTGCCTCCCGGCTCGGGATCGCCGACGACTCGATAAGCCTGGTCTCCGACGACGACGTGGATGCCATCGTGGCTCTCGCCGAACGGGAGCGCCCGGCATTGCTGGTCGTCGACTCGATCCAGACCGTTGGTGTCCCCGAGATCGGTGCTGCCCCGGGTGGGGTGGCCCAGGTGCGGGAGAGCGCGGCGAGACTGGTCAGACTCGCCAAGACGACCGGGGTGGCTGTGGTCCTGGTTGGCCATGTGACCAAGGAGGGGGGCTTGGCCGGGCCCAAGATGCTGGAGCACATGGTCGATGTCGTCTTGTATCTCGAAGGCGACCCCGACCGTGGGTTCCGGGTGTTGCGCAGCATCAAGAACCGTTTCGGGGCCACCCACGTCTCGGGGATGTTCGACATGAGGAGCGAAGGCCTCAGGGAGGTCGACGATCCGTCCAAGCTGTTTCTCGATGGATGGGAATCCGACGTCCCCGGCACCGTGATCTACCCGGCGGTAGAAGGGCGGCGATCGATCCTGGTCGAAATCCAGGCTCTCGTCTCGCCGACCAACCAGGCGCAACCGAGACGATCGATTCGGGGCCTCGATCCAACCCGGGTCAACCAGGTTCTGGCCGTTCTCGACCGTCACAGCGATCTGACCCTCCACGACAAGGAGGTCTATGTCAACGTGGTGGGCGGGTGGCGTCTCGACGAGCCAGGTTGTGACCTGGCGGTGGCGCTGGCAATTGCCTCTTCCTATGCCGACCATCCTTTGGGCCGCTTGGCGGCGTGGGGGGAGATCGGGCTCGTCGGCGAGGTGCGCTCCATCCCGATGGAGACCCGGCGGATCGAGGAACTCGATCGCATGGGGTTGGAGAACCGGATCGCCCCCCTGGGCGGCCAACCGATGCGGTTGGGCGATGCCTTGGAGCGGGCCGGTCTCCGCTGATCGCCGTTCCAGTGTCCTCCCCGGACGGAAGGCGTTTTCTGGCCACGCGTGGCTCAGATCCCCCCGCCCCGGCTCCGCGAGCACTCCCCCTTGCGGGGCGAGAACCAGGGAGCCACGTGTCCTCCCCCGGAGGGGAGGTGGCCCGGAGGGTCGGAGGGGGGCGTTTTCTGGCCACAGGTGGCCAGGTCCCTTCGCTTCTCTCCCTGCCGGGGAAGAAGGGAATCAACTACTCTGAGTCCGTGGGTGGTCCGTCGATAACAGAAACGCTCGAGCGTTTGGCACCGGGCACACCCATGCGTCGTGCCCTGGAGCGCATCATCCAACAGGGCAAGGGCGGGCTGGTCGTCCTCGGCGACGGGGCCGAGGTGACCGAGGCCAGCTCGGGAGGTTTCTCGCTCAAGTCGGCTCCTTTCAGCCCGGCACGACTCGCGGAGCTGTCCAAGATGGACGGTGGGATCGTCCTCGACGACTCCTGGTCGACCATTCTCGAGGCCGCCGTTCACTTCGTCCCCGAAGGCTCTATCCCGACCGACGAGACCGGCGCCCGTCACCGCACCGCGGAGAGGATGGCGTTCCAGACCGGAAAGCCGGTGGTGGCGGTCAGCGAGGGGCGAAAGGTGGCCACTCTCTTCTACAGCGGCCAGAAGATCGAGCTTGCATCGCCGACCGAGGTAGCCGCGCACGTCAATCAGGAGCTGCAGAGCCTTGATCGGCTGCGGAGCCGTCTCGACGACGCAGAGACCAGGCTGACCCGTCTCGAAGTGGCCGACATCGCCACCTACCGCCCAGCTGTCACCGTGCTCCAACGAGCAGAGTTGGTGGAGCGCCTGGGTCGGGTGGTCGAGGCCAGGACCCTCACCCTGGGAGAGGAGGGGCGCATCGTCTATCTCCAGTTGAACGATCTCCTCGCCGGCGTCGATTTCACCAAACGGGCGGTGCTCCGTGACTATGTCAAGCCGCTCCGGTCGAGCACCGTCCGCCAGGCGATGGAAGACCTGAGCGGTTTGACCGGGACCGACCTCGAGGATCCGAGTCGGGTGGGCAAGGAGCTGGACTTCCCCGACCTCGACGACCCGGCCGAGCCACGGGGCTATCGCATCCTCTCCCAGGTGGGTCGTCTCCCCGACTCGGTGCGCGACGACATCATCAAGCACTTCGGGTCGGTGTCGCGGCTGCTCCGGGCCGATGTCGAGGACCTGCTCAAGGTTGAAGGGGTGGGTGAAACGAGGGCAGGTCAGCTGAAGGCGTACTTCGAGCGGCTGCTGGACAAGGCCGACGAATGGGCGCCGGTCCTGGATTGAAAACGGGCACCGGTACACTCCGCTCCCGCATATGGCTTCAGCAGCAACCAAATACTCGGTAGGCGACAAGGTGGTCCATCCGCAGCACGGAGCGGCCACCATCCAGAAAAAGGTAAAGCAGGCTTTCGGAGGCAAGAAACAGGACTACTTCGTCCTCGACATCGCCACCGAGCAACTGACAGTGATGGTCCCCCTGGACAAGGTCGACGACCTGATTCGCCCTGTCATCTCCAAGACCAGGTCGCGCGACGTGCTCAAGTCGCTCAAGGGCGAGCCCGAGGAAGCCGGGTCGAACTGGAGCCGCTGGTACAAGGTCCTCAACGAGAAGATGACGTCCGGAGACATCTTCCAGGTGGCCGAGGTGGTTCGTGACCTCTCGTTTGCCCAGCAGACGAAAGGGATCAGCCCGGCTCTGAAGAGGATGTTGTCCAAGGCCCGGCTCACCCTCAGCTCGGAGCTGGCCTTCAGCCTCGAGATCGACGACGAAGAAGCGGTCAAGAGGCTGGACCGGGCCCTGCCCAAGGTCGAACCGGACGAAGAATGAGCCCGGCCGCCGGCATCCGTGTCGGCTGGGGTTTCGACGCCCACCCCCTCGACGGAGAGCCACCGCTGATCCTCGGTGGCGTCATCGTTTCCGAGACCGCCGGGGTCACCGCCACCTCGGATGGCGATGTCCTGGCCCATGCAGTCACCGATGCCATCCTCGGGGCATGTGCCCTTTCCGACCTAGGGGAGCACTTCCCGTCGGATGACCCTGCATCGAATGACGCCGACTCCCTCGACCTCGTCCGTCTGACCGTCGGCATGGCACATGAGGCCGGCTGGGAGATCGGCCACGTCGACGGCACCGTTGTGGTCGAGGAGGTTCGGATCGCCCCGCATCGGGACGAGATCCGGGCCAACCTGGCGGCAGCACTCGGCATCCCGGTCGGCTCGGTGTCGGTCAAGGCCACCACCACCGACCGGCTCGGCTTCATCGGTCGGGGGGAAGGTCTTGCCGCGGTGGCTGTGGTCACGGTGTCCGCCCTGCCGTAACATTCGACGATGCTCCGTCTCAACAGCACGCTGCACCGCGCCGTTGTCCCCTTCGAGCCGAGGGACCAGGGCAAGGTTTCGATGTATGTGTGCGGTCCGACCGTCCAAGGGGCGCCCCATGTGGGCCACGGCCGCTCTGCTGTCGCCTTCGACGTAATTCGTCGCTATCTGATGTGGAGCGGATACCAGGTGACCTATGTCCGCAACGTCACCGACATCGAGGACAAGATAATTGCCGCCGCCGCCGAGATCGGGGAGAGTGTGGAGACGCTGGCAGAGCGGATGAGCGCCCGTTTCACCGCCGGCTATGAGGCCCTCGGTGTGTTGGCGCCCGACCTGGAGCCCAAGGCCACCGAGCACATCCCGGAGATCATCGATCTGATCCGGGTGCTGATCGATCGAGGCCTCGCCTACTCCTCGGAGGGGGACGTCTACTTCTCGGTCCGGGCCGACGAGGGCTACGGGAAGCTCTCCGGCCGCAACCCCGACGAGTTGCGCTCCGGCTATCGGATAGAGGTCGGAGAGTCGAAGCACGATCCCCTGGACTTCGCCCTGTGGAAGGGGGCAAAACCGGGAGAGCCGTGGTGGGACTCACCCTGGGGTGCGGGCCGGCCCGGCTGGCACATCGAGTGCTCGGCGATGGCGGGCAAATACCTCGGGGATGGATTCGACATCCACGGCGGGGGCAGCGATCTGGTCTTCCCCCATCACGAGAACGAGATCGCCCAGAGTGAGGGCGCCACAGGCACGACTTTTGCTCGCTACTGGCTTCATAACGGGATGGTCAACCTGGGCGGAGAGAAGATGGCCAAGTCGACCGGCCTGATCGTCGATCTGGCCTCGATAGTGGAGATGCACGGGGGGAGGGCCCTTCGCCTGCTCATGCTTCGTGCCCATTACCGGTCGCCGATCGAGTATTCGGATGAGCTCCTCGCCGAGTCCGAGGACGCTCTGGACCGGTTACAGCGCTTCCGGGAGCGGGCAACTCCCGGTGAGCCCGATCCGACGGCCATTGCGGCGTTCCGGGAAGCGATGGACGACGATTTCGGCACCCCTCAGGCGGTCTCGCTGCTCTTCGACCTGGTGCGCGACGGCAACCGCGCCCTCGACGAGGGTGGGGACGCCTCTGCCACGTCAGGAGCGGTGGAGTCGATCGTCGGGGTGCTCGGGCTCGATGATGCGTCGTTGCCGGTCGAGATGAGCCTCGACCTGGGTGACCTCCCGGCGAAGTTCGGACTCGACGGCGACGGCGACGATGTAGTCGACCGGCTGGTCGAACTTCGCGCCCTCGCCCGGGATGATCGGAGGTTCGACGCCGCCGACGCGATCCGGGAAGGTCTGGAGCGGGCGGGCGTGATCTTGGAGGATGGCCCGGATGGCACCCGCTGGTTACGGAAATAGGGTCGAAGGGCTGCACGCGGTGGTCGCGGCCGCCGCCGCGGGACGGGTGCGCAAGCTCTGGGTCGAGGAGAGACGGCTCGGCATCCCTGATGTCGCCTCGATTGCCGATGCGGTCGGGTCGGACAGGGTCGCCACTGTGGCCGACGTGCGGCGGATGGCGGAGACCGAGGCGCCACAGGGCGTGGTCGCCGATTGCACCCCCATCATGCCTGTCCCGATCGACGCTCTCTTCGTCGCCGAAGCGGCCCTCGTCGTGCTCGATCACATCGAGGATCCGCACAACGTGGGCGCCATCGCCCGCAGCGCCTTGGCATCGGGAATGACCGGCATGGTGGTCTCGGCCAAGCGGGCTGCGCCGCTGTCGGCTGCCGCCTTCAAGGCGGCGGCTGGGGCCCTGGAGACACTCCCGATCTCTGTGGTCGGATCGATCCCTGAGGCTCTCAATCGGCTCAAGGGTGGTGGCATATGGATCGTCGGCCTCAATGCCGACTCGGCGACGTCCCTGTTCGGCCTCGAGATCCTTACCGAGCCGGTGGCCGTGGTGGTCGGGGCCGAAGGTGCCGGTCTCTCCGTCCTTGCCGCCAAGAGATGCGACCTCCTGGCCTCGATCCCCATGGCCGGGGGCTCGGACAGTCTCAACGCCTCGGTGTCCGCAGCTCTGGCCGGCTTCGAGGTCATGCGGGTCAGGCGGAGCCATGACTCCGGCGCTGAGTGACAACAGGCCAGGCACACCGGATCAGATCGGGGGTCGCTGCTTTCGATAGGAGTTCTTGGCGACGATCTTTCCGTTGCGCACAGTCAGGAAATCACAGCCATTGACCTCGAGGCGCCGACCGTCGGGAAGTGTTCCGGTGAGAGTCCACTCGGACACGCCATAGTCCGGGGCGAGGATGTAGTGGCGCCCATTGCCCCACTGGGCGTCCGGCATCGATTCGAGGACCTCGGCAAACGCGTGCTTGACCTCGGTGTGCCCACGATGCCGCTTTCCCACGACCTCGTCGCCTCCGGACGCTTCGAAGACACAGTCCTGATCGAAGAGATCCATGAGGGCTTCGAGATCGTGGCGGTTCCAAGCATCGGTATGTCTGTTGAGAAGTTCCATCAGATCTACTGCAGAGAGAGTCATCAAGTCCTCGGATCGTTGCCCTGGATCATTGCAGATGACTCCGGTCGTTCCAGGTCGGATCCGCGGCCCTCCACCTCGGGGAATCGAGGCCGCCCGGTAATCTCGAGCTATCGCCGGGTTAGCTCAGTTGGTAGAGCAGCTGTCTTGTAAACAGCAGGTCGTCGGTTCGATTCCGGCACCCGGCTCGACACATGCAGCGGTTTGAGCGACTGCGGGGTAAGGCGCTAGCCGTTGTGACTCTCGGATTCTCCGAGTAACTCAGCGGGCACACCCGTCGCTTCTCCTTTGATCGGAGTGACCTGTCCGAAGAACCCGTCGACGCGGCAGATCAAACCCGTCGAAGGGTCGATCGTGACGATGTCGAGGCCCTCCATCAAAGTTCGGCCGCGACTGATCATGTCCCATCGGTACCTGAATCGGTCGTGATGATGATCCACTTCTGACGCGATGACGAAGCGATAGCCCGGCTTGCTCGTTCGAAGACTTCGGATCGCGGCTTCCAACTCAGCAATCCCGACGAACGCGTCACGAGGATCGGTCCACTCAACGTCCTCTGTGACTGCTCGGGCGAGGTGCTGCGTCACTAGGCCTATTTCCATCTCGTTCCACGCAGCCCAATAGGAGACGAGCGACTCCGGCATCCGGACGTCCCATTCGGGGAGGCGAAATCGCATATGTGTTGGACTGGTCCGCCCAGATGGTCGTTACCCCGTGGCGAGGGGTGTGCTCATCTTCAGACGGTGGCTCAGCATTGACGTGGGGTGGAGGTGAGCGGTCTGTGCCATCGCCACGCCAAGGACGTCTTGGCAGGCGAGCGGGGAGTCGGCGTCATTTGACCACCCTTCGTCTCCCCGGGTCGTCTACCAAACCTCTTCTGCATGGGAACCGACCTGTGCGAGAAATGTCATGCCGCGTCATGTGGCAGCAAAGAAACGTCAACCCTGAGAGACACATTGTGAATCCGTACATTGACCCTGGCGTCGTCCGATCCATCCATGACGATCGGATCCACCAGGCCGAGCATCATCGTCTGGTACAGATCGCCCGCCAAGACAACTCTGAACCTGACCGGCTTCCTCGACACGTCGAGGCCGGGGAACCGTGCCGCCGACTTCGCTTGGGAGCAAGACTGAGGCGTGTCGTGTTCGCCGGCGCCCGCCCCCGCTTCGACCAGGAGCTTGGCTGCAAAGATCTCCGGCCTGGTGGTTGAGGACATCACGACTCGGCGACGACTCCCATCACATATTGTTCCTGGTCACCCCGCGCCGGGCGTGGTCTTGACCTTGCTGGTACAGGTCCGTTCCTGCACAGGGTCCAGCGCCACGCCGAATTCGGTGTCCATCGTGCCTCACCGTCCTTAAGTGGACTGGGTCTCCACGAGCCCGCCTCCGCGTCGCCACTCGGGAATTCCCTGTTCGAGCCGAGCGGCGGTCCGGCCTCGGCCGGCCAGGTATCGGATTGCGCTGTCGGCGTAGAGGCAGTACGGGCCCCGGCAATAGGCCACGATGTCGCGGTCGGGAGGGAGGATCTCGAGTAGGGCGTCGAGCCGCGAGAAGTCATCGGGCGGCACCGACACGGCGCCAGGCAGATGGCCGGCCTGGTACTCGGGCTCGGGTCGGACATCGATCAACACCACCTCACCGGTCCGCAGGCGCTCCCTCAAGTCCTCGACCCCGATCACCTCCAGCTCGGTTCGATCGCCGAGATAGGCATGGACGAGTTGGTCCATTGCTTCCAGACGGTCGGCTGCCAGGTTTCGGATGGCGAGCCAGACGTCGGCAACCGACTCCGATGCCAGGCGGTAGTAGATGTGATTTCCCTGGCGGCGGGTGGAAACGAGGCCGGCCCGAGCCAGTGTCCGCAGATGGTGAGACGTGTTGGCCACCGACTGGCCTATTGCCTGGGCGACATCTTCGACCGTTCGCTCCCCTTGGGCGAGTACCTCGACTATCTCGACGCGGCGACCCGAGGCCAGCGCGGCCGCGATCGAGGCGAACCCCTCGAACATGGCGTCCTTCGCCTTCCTCTTGGGATCCGTCGATGGCTCCGTTTCCAGCATCTTTTCTTACCCCGATCAGCTATTCAAATGATCGCTTGACTATAGCGGGAAGTCGGGCCATTATTCAAGTGAAGGCTTGAGAAGGGTACGACATGGTGGTGACGCCGATCGTCGACGAAGGTCTGGGCAACAGCTCCTACGTCGTGGATTTGGGCGACGGTGGAGCGATGGTGGTGGACCCCGAGCGGGACCCGCGTCCATACCTGCGCCGGCTGGCGCGGGCCCGTCTTCGCCCCAGATTCGTCGTCGAGACCCACCTCCATGCCGACTTCGTCTCCGGGAGCCGTGAGCTGATCGCCGAGGGAGCGACTCTCCTGGCTCCAGCGGCCTCGCAAGCGGCGTTCCCACATCGGCCGTTGAGCGATGGCGAGAAGGTCGATCTGGGAGGGTTGACCTTGGAGGTGATCGCCACACCGGGGCACACTCCCGAGCACCTCTCGTATCTCCTCTCCGACGACTCGCATCAGATCGGGTTGTTCTCGGGTGGGACGCTGATGGCGGGCGGCGTGGCTCGCACCGACCTTCTCACCCCCGACCAGACCGAGCCGCTGGCGCGGGCGGCCTACCGGTCGATCCGGCAGCGATTGTTCACCCTCCCCGACGAGCTGGTCGTCTATCCGACCCACGGCGCCGGGTCGTTCTGCTCAGTGGGAGGCGACACGGAACGGACCACGACCATCGGGGCCGAGAAGGTCTCCAACCCGTTGATGGCCGGCGAGGCCGACGAAGACACCTTCGTTCGGCGTCTGCTCGCCGGTTACGGCAGCTATCCCCCCTACTTCCTCGAGCTGCGGCAACTGAACAGGCGAGGACCCCGGGTCTTCGGCACCTCTCCACCCCTGCCGCGGCTTTCGGTTTCGGAGGTGGAGGCCGCAATGGCCGATGGCGCCGAGGTGATCGACGTGCGCGCCATCGACGCCTTTTCTGCCGGACATGTGCCTGAATCCATATCCAACCCGTGGCGAGAGTCGTTCTCCACATGGCTCGGTTGGCTCTTGCCCTTGGATACACCATTGGTGTTCGTCACCGACAGGACGGTCGACGAACACGACCTGACCTGGTCGGCCCTCACCGTCGGGTTCGAGAACTTGACGGGGCTGCTCGCCGGCGGGCTGCCCGCTTGGATCGATGCAGGGCGGCCGGTGTCGCAGATCGAGGTCGCCAGGAATCCGGCAGGGGTCGGGCAGCGGTCGATCCTCGATGTCAGGCAGGAATCGGAGTACGAGACGGGACACCATCCCGACGCCGTCCACGTCGAGCTCGGCTCGGTTGTCGATTCGACCGCCGAACTGCCTCGCGGTCAGTTGCTACTCCACTGCGGTCATGGGGAGCGAGCCATGACCGCAGCCAGCCTCCTCGCCAAAGCAGGTCGTCAGGACGTGGTCGTGTTCGAGGGTGGGCACGACCAGCTCTCGACCAAGAGCGGGGGTTCATGACCGATCAGCTCGGACGACCGGTCCGGCTCGGGCTGCGGGAGAATCTCCCTCAATTCCTCCTGCTGGTGGCGGTCAACGCCCTGGTCGGCGGGATGGTCGGCCAGGAGCGGACGGTGGTCCCCCTGCTCGCGGAGGCCGAGTTCGGGATTGCCGCATATGCCGGAATGGTCTCGTTCATAGTCGTGTTCGGGCTCTCCAAGGCCGCGGTCAACTTCTTCGCCGGCTATCTGGCGGACCGGTACGGGAGAAAACCGGTCCTTGTCGCAGGATGGCTGATCGGGCTCCCTGTGCCCCTTCTTCTCATGTGGGCTCCGACCTGGGAATGGGTGCTGGTAGCCAACATTCTCTTGGGGGTCAGTCAGGGCTTGACGTGGTCGGTGACGGTGATCATGAAGATCGACCTGGTCGGCCCCCGGCTCCGCGGAACCGCGATGGGGTTCAACGAGGCAGCCGGCTACGCCGCACTCGCTGCCGTCGCCTGGGCGACCGGAGCCATCGCCGAGAGCGCGGGACTCCGACCCGCCCCATTCTTCCTGGGCCTTGCGGTCGCCGCCCTGGGCCTCGGGCTGAGCGCGCTCTTTGTCCGAGAGACCAGTGACCACGTCACCCGAGAAGCCGCCCTTCATATCGGGCACCTCGACGGTGGCCTCGACTCCAAGCAGGTGTTCGCCCTGACCAGCTGGGGGGACCGGAGCCTTTCCTCGGCGAGTCGGGCCGGTTTGGTGAACAACCTCAACGAGGGAATGGCCTGGGGCCTGCTCCCCGTCCTCTTCGCCACCGCCGGGCTCAACCTCGCCACAGTTGGAGGCCTCGTAGCCATTGCCCCAGCTGTCTGGGGATTCGGCCAGCTCCTCACCGGCGCACTGTCGGACCGGATCGGAAGGAAGCTGCTCATCGTGTTCGGCCAGTTCAACCAAGCAGCCGGGCTTCTCATCATCGCTCTTGGTGGCCAAGTCGAGTATTGGGTGGCGGGAAGCATCCTGTTCGGAGCCGGCACTGCCATGGCCTACCCCACTCTCATTGCCGCAGTCAGCGACATCGCCCACCCCTACTGGCGTGGCGCCGCCATAGGTGTCTACAGGCTGTGGCGGGACCTCGGCTTCGCGGTAGGGGCGGTCTTGGCCGGAGTACTAGCCGACCTCTACACCATTCCAACCGCCATCGTCGCAGTGGCCGCCATCACCGCCGTCAGCGGGCTCGACGTCGCCGTGCGGATGCGAGAGACACTTCCCCAGATCATCACGAAAGGTGCGCAATGACTGACATCATCCCGGTCGACGAGGACCAACTACGGGTCGAGATCCAGAAGCATTACGCCGAGGTAGCCACCAACCCCGAGCACGAGTTCCACTTCCACACCGGCCGGGAGGCGGCCCGGCAGGTCGGCTACGACAACTCAATCATCGACGACTTGCCTGACGATGTGATCGCATCCTTCGCCGGCGTCGCCAACCCTTTCCACTTCGGATTGCCGAGACGGGGCGAAACCGTCCTCGACGTAGGATCGGGAGCCGGTGTGGACGTCCTGATCGCCGCCAAGGCCGTCGGTCCGGAAGGCCGGGTGGTCGGCGTGGACATGACACGCGAAATGCTCGGAGCCGCCCGGCATAGCGCGGATCGGATGGGTCTCGCCAATGTCGAGTTTCGTGAAGGACGGGCGGAACGACTGCCCGTTGACGCCGAGTCGGTGGATCTCGTCATCTCCAACGGCGTGCTCAACCTCACGGTCGACAAATACGGCGCCTACCGACAGATCGAGCGTGCCCTCAAGCCGGGCGGCCGCTTCCAAATCGCCGACATTTGCGTCGACAAACCGGTCTCGGAGGAGGCGAGAAGGAACATCGACCTCTGGACCGGCTGAATTGCCGGTGCCCTGCCGTGTGCAGGGTGGGAGGCAGTCATCACCGCGGTCGGGTTCCTCGAGCTCGAGTTCGGCCCTCGAGTCGACACCTATGCCGGCGCAAACGGCGAGAGGAACGCACGGTCATTCGGAACCTGGGGCTATCCGTTCCGAGCCCACAAGCCCGTCTAACCGGCCCGGCCCGTTGAGGTGGTGGCAAAACGCCGACCGTTGGCTCGGTAGGCGTAACACCTCTACTCCCTCCGCGTGACGAGCCCACGATCAAATCCTCAACTAAATCCAGGTCGAGAAATACCCTCATCCTCATGCTCAGCGATGGGGATCGAGCCGTCCTCGAGTTCGAGAGAGGCTGGTGGCTGGAGCCGGGTCCGAAAGACCAGGCAATCGAGCTGAGCCTCGGCCTGCCCGCCGCCGACTACTACGAGCACCTGATCAGGATCGTTGCCCTGCCCGAGTCGGCCCGTTTCGATCCTCTCACCGTGGCCCGGATCCGGGCAATGATCGACCCCGAAACGACCGACGAGGTGGCCGCATCGTGAACCGGGGAAGGCATGCCTCAGGCACCGAAGGGTCGTTCTACCGGGACCTGGTCATGATGGTGGTCGGCATCCTCCTGGTCGGCGCCGCGGTCTTCCTGCTCCTCTACCTGTTCGCCGGCGATCCCGACCCGGTAGCCGGCGACACCACGGCACCGTCATCGTCATCGAGCAGCACCACGACGTCGGCGGCGTCCTCGACGGCGTCCTCGACAGCGACGACCGCGGCGGAGACCACCACCACCCCGACCACCCTGGCCGCGACCACGATCCCGGTTCGCCCCCCCGGCGAAGTGCGTGTCATCGTCCTCAACTCGATCGGGCTGGACGGAGCAGCCGGCCGGAAGACCCAGCAACTCGCCGATGCCGGTTACCAGACCCAGCAGGCAGGCGATCTGGAACCGGCTCAGGACCCGTCCCGGGTCTGGTACCGCGAGGGCTTCGCCCCCGAGGCCAACGCCCTGCTCGAGTTCCTGCCCGGCGCCGTGGTCGAGCCGATACCGGATCCCGAGTTGGAGCCGGGCGCGGACGTGGTGCTGGTGCTGGGCACCGGCTACACCGAATGACCCATCGCTCCGGTGGCGCTCGCCGCGGGGTGCCCAGGGCGTGGACCCTGCCCGTGCTGGGGTTGGCTCTCATCGTTGCCGCTGCCCTTCTCGGTTACCTCAGCCGCTCGGTCTTCCACGACTTCATCGCCTGGTGGCCGGTTTGGCTCCTGCTCTTGGGCCTCACCCTCCTGGCTCGGGGCCGTCGCTGGGGGAGGGTGCGGGTGATGGCCTTGGTCCCGATCCTGTGGCTGATCGTCCTCGGACTGTTCGTCACCGGCCACGTCCTCGGCTGGCCCGCCATGCCGTCGGCGTCGACCAACCTCAATGGCCCCCAGGCCGGCTCAGTCGCGACGGGCGCCCTGTCCGCCAGCATCGAAGGCAGGCTCGAGGTCGGATCCGGCCAATCTGGGTTCTTGTACTCGGTGGAGCCGGTGCGCCGGGGAGGGGACATCGGGCCGCCGGTTGCCGTGGAGCAGATCCAGGGGGCCAACATCGCTGTGGCCATCAGCCCTTCCGAGGATCCGGGCCTGTACACATTTGCCGGCTGGCAGCTCGACCTCGATGAGGCCCCGGTCTGGAGTCTGTCGCTCGGAGGTGATGTCGAAGCCGACCTGAGCCGTCTCCGTCTCGCCTCCCTTCAACTCGACGGAGGAGGGGAGACCATCTTGGGCTCGGTCACGGACAGCGTGGTCGTGACCGTCTCGGGAGATTTCCAAGTCACAGTCCCCGCCGGTGTCCCGGCGAGGGTGGTCGGTCAGGCCGCAGTGCCGGCCGGATGGCTCGCAAGCAGCGACGGGTTCGAGAGCCCTGTTGCCGGATCGGGTTGGGTGATCTCGGTGGGTCAGGGATCTTCGCTGACGGTCATCGAAGGCTGACCAATTCACCTGGCGGGGATCAGTGCGGCACGATGTCGGTGGCAGCCACGGGCGCCCCGTCCTGGTACTTCATGATCGTGATCGTCTTGGCGGGCACTCCGTTCGAGGTGTATGAGAGGAGGCCGGTGAGCGCGTCGAAGTCTTGGGTCGCCGCCAGGCTCTGACTTATCTGGTCCCGCTCTGCCGAGCCCGCACGTTCGACCGCATCGGCTATCAGACGCATCGAGTCGTAGCCCAACATGGCCGTTGCGCTCTCGGGAGCGTGTTGATATTCGGCCTCGTAGGCCGCAACAAATTCCCGGATGGCATCGCCGGAGTCGACCAGCGTCCCGTGAGACGCCATGTAGACGTCGGACACGTCGTCGGCCATGGCCGCTATGTAGCGAGGGTCGACAACATCGGCGAACAGGATCGGCTGGTCCAAACCCGCCCCCCTCAGCTGTTGCACCAGGTATCCGCCGTCGTTTTGAAGACTGGCGATGAAGATCACGTCGGGCTCCACAGGCAGAGCCTGAAGCCGGCCGATCTGCTCGGAGATCTGCAGCTCGCCAGGCAGGAATGAGTCCGTGCCGACGATCTCGCCGCCGAGCGCGCTCCAGCGCTGCTGGAACGACGAAGCGAGAGTTGCTGCGAAGTCCCGTCCCTCTCCTGCCAGGATCCAGGCTCGACGGCCGCCAAGCTCCTCCCAGGCATGATCGGCCGCCGCAGATGCCTCGGCGTCATGGGTCGCGGCGACCATGAACAGGTCATCGCCGACCTCGTCCGGAAGGGACGAAAGCGTGGAGCCCGCGGTCACGAACGGCAACCCGGCAGGCCCGGTCACCCTCCCCACCGCCAGGGCCATCTCGGAGTGGGAGAAGGTGATGAGCCCCCCGTCCGCCCTGCGCAGGGCCCCGCGAATCGGGGAGATGGCGTGGATCGGGTCATTGACTCCGGCAATGGCGACGATGTCATCGTTCGAGGCGAGCCCGGACACGAGGCGAGACATCTCGGTGGTGTCGGTGGTCCCGTCCACCTCGACCACCTCCAGATTCCGGCCGAGAACGCCGCCTTCGTCGTTGATCTGGTTGGCTGCAAGCAGCAGCCCTTCGATTCCGGGCTGATCCAGCCACTTCATGCCGCCACTGGTGTTGTAGACGGCTCCGACTGTGATCGGTTCGGACTCTTCCCGGTCGGCGACCAGCACCGCGGTGACCGTCACGGCCAAAGCCAGGACGGCGAGCGAGATCCAGATCAACCGTCGCTTCATTTCTTGCTCACGTTATTGTTCCCCCACCTAACCAGTCAAACAACATTGATGGTCACGAAGCTCCGGAGCGGAGGTGAGGTGACACAGAACATGGATCGTGAGGCCTACCTGGGCCGTGTTGGTGAGGACGTCGAGCCCGGGGGACGGGAACCGGCGCCATCCCCATTGCGAGTGGTCCAGCAATTCGTCAACACCTACAACCACGAGTTGGGTCGTGAGCGTGACCGTCTGCGCACCCCGGCCGCCGCCGCCCAATGGCTGGTCGACCACTCGTTGCTGGATCCGGGCCGGCGTCTCTCCCCGGATGACACCAGCCGGTTGCACCTGCTTCGAGAACTGCTTCGAGACCTGGCCGACCCCTGGTCGCAGGGGGAAGAGTCGGAGTCGTCGGGCGCCCTGGACGCTCTCGGGCCCGATGTATCCCTGACGATGCGTCTGGGCCCGGACCAGAGGTTGTTTCTCGCACCCGCCGGCATCGGGGTCGAGCGAGCCGTCGGCTCCCTGCTCGCCATCGTCCACGAGGCGATGATCGACGGGTCCTGGTCGCGATTGAAAGCTTGCCGGCAATGCTCGTGGCTCTTTTTCGATCGGTCGCGTAATCGCTCTGGCGGTTGGTGCGCAATGGCCGTCTGTGGCAACCGTTCCAAGAATCGGTCATTCCGCCGTCGCAGGGCATCCTCCTGGTGAGCGATCGGCCGACCGTTACAATCCGAAACCGTGCCATCTGAACGGATGAGACGCGTAGCACTGATCGTTTGGATCGCCGTCGGGTCGGTGGCACTCGGCTATGTCCTCCTCATCGTTGCCGGGTCGGTTCGGGTCATCTGGCTTCCGATTGCATTTGGTGCAGGAATCGTTTTCCTCCTCGAGCCAGTGGTCCGGGCCTTCGAGAGGATGAGAATGCCCCGGCCGTTGGCGGCGGTGCTCGCCTTGTTGGCTCTCATCGCCCTCATCCTCGCCATCGTTGCCCTGGTGCTGCCCACGATCCGAGCACAGGCTGCCGAGGTGGGCGCGAGACTTCCGGACCTCTACCTGGCCGGGATCAACTGGGTCCGGGATGTCGGGGCCAGCCTCGGCCTCGACGTCGACGAGTTGCTCAGCCAGGACGCGATCGAACAGTGGCTCAACGACCCGGCCAACCAGGAAACGGTGCAGAACCTGCTGTTGGGGTTCGGGGCGGGTGCCGGTCAAGTGATCAGAGGTGTCGCCGAAGCGGTGGCCGTGCTCGGCCTCGCCCCGGTGCTGGCCCTCTACATCCTGATCGATCTGGAGCGGTTCAAGTCGAACGCCCTCGAGGTCACGCCGCCCCGGCATCGCGAGGAGTTCGCTTTCGTCTCCGGCGAAGTAAGCACCGCGCTCGGATCGTTCGTGCGGGGCCAGCTCCTGGTCGCCGTCATTGTCGGGTTTGCCTCCAGCGTCGGCATGTGGCTGATCGACCTGCCCTTCTGGCTCCTGATCGGGATCATCGCCGGTTTCCTCAACCTGATCCCCTTCCTCGGCCCGGTCGTGGGAGCGGCGCTGGCCGCCCTGGTCGCCCTGCTCAACGGTGATGTGACCCAGGCGATATGGGCCGTCCTCATCTTCACGGCCATCCAGCAAGTGGACAACCATGTCATCACGCCCCTGGTGCAGCGGACCAGGGTCAATCTGTCACCACTGGTGATCGTGCTTGCCCTCATCGTTGGCGGTTCCGTGGCAGGTCTCCTCGGGGTCCTGGTTGCGGTGCCGATGACTGCGGCGATCAGGATCATCGTCGGGCACCTGTGGAGGACCCGGATCCTGGGCGAGACCTGGGGCGAGGCCAGTCAGCACATGATCGAGTACACCGAACCTCCGGACCGGATCGCGGGGATCAGACGCCGCCAGTCCAGCCAGAGCCGTCTCTTCGATACCCAGGAGCTGCAGCCGCTGGAAGACGAGCCGAACCTAGAACCTAGAACCTAGAACCCAATCAGGTTTCGCCCAGGTAGGCCTTTCTCATCTGCGGGTTGGCCAGCAGACCGTCAGCTGAATCCTCGAGCACGATTTCGCCTGTCTGGAGGACATAACCGCGGTCGGCGATGGAGAGAGCCATGTTTGCGTTCTGTTCGACCATGAAAACGGTGGTGCCTGTTT
This sequence comes from Acidimicrobiia bacterium, assembly GCA_050742015.1. Taxonomy (GTDB): domain Bacteria; phylum Actinomycetota; class Acidimicrobiia; order Spongiisociales; family ZC4RG35; genus JARDZU01. The sequence goes on along the minus strand of JBOGEV010000012.1, from coordinate 4,279 downwards.
CGTTGATTTGCTCGATGATGTCGAAGTTCTGCTCGACGAGGACCGGCGCCAGACCCATCGATGGCTCGTCCATGAGCAACACCTTGGGACGGGCCATCAATGCCCGCCCGACCGCCACCATCTGCTGCTCGCCACCAGACAGGGTGCCCGCCCGCTGGGTGAGACGCTCCTTGACCCGGGGGAAGAGCGCGAATATCTCCTCCATGTCCCCGTCGATTTCGTCGTCGTCGCGCATGTAGTGGCCCATCTCGAGATTCTCCCGGACCGTCATCCGTTGAAACAGGCGGCGATTCTCGGGGACCATCGAGATCCCGGAGCGGACCACGTCCTGAGTCTCGAGCCCGCTGATCCGGTTCCCATCGAGGATGACTTCTCCCTCGGTCGGGTGCACATAACCGAGGATGGTCTTGAGTGTCGTCGTCTTCCCGCTCGCATTGCCCCCCAATAGGCAGACGATCTCGCCGGGGTAGATGGTGATGTTGACGCCCTTGAGGATGTGAATCGGCCCGTAATGGGTATGGACGTCGCGCAGTTCGAGGACCGGCTCGCCGGCTGGTGCAGTCACGAGGCGGCGTCCGTGGCCTTGCGACCCAGGTATGCCTCGATGACCTGCTCGTTGGTGGCGACCTCCTGGTACGTCCCCTCGGCGATCTTCCTCCCGTAGTCGAGGCAGATGACCCGGTCGGAGACCCCCCGCACCACTTGCATGTCGTGCTCGATCATGCAGATGGTGAAACCATGGTCGTCGCGCAGCCTTCCGATCAACTCCGTCAGTTCAGCCGTCTCCCGAGGGTTCATGCCCGCCGTCGGCTCGTCGAGGAGGATCATCCTCGGATCTGTGGCCATCGCCCGGGCGATCTCCAACCGACGTCTGTTGGCATAGGACAGGACGAAGGCGGGCTGGTCGAACCGGTACCCGACGAGTCGGCTGCCGAAGAATCCCAGGATCTCTTCCGCCTTCGCTTTGGTGTCGGCTTCCTCCTGACGGAAACGACGGGTGCGAAAGATCGACGAGAAGATTCCCGACTTGGTCCGGCAGTGCCGGGCCACCATCACGTTCTCTAGGACCGTCATGTTGGGGAAGAGCCTCACGTTCTGGAAGGTCCGGGCCAGCCCCAACTCGGTGATGTCGTTGGGGAAGAGACCCTTCAGGGTGCGGCCACCGAACAGGATCTCGCCCTCGTCGACAGGGAACAGCCCACTGATCAGATTGAACAGGGTGGTCTTCCCCGCACCGTTGGGGCCGATGATGGAGACGATTTCCCCCTCGTCGACATGCAGGTCGAGGCCTTCGATGGCCCTGAGGCCCCCGAAGGTCTTCTTCAGCTCACGGATCTCGAGTAGCGCCATTTCTGATTCAGCTGGTCGTTGTCACGGGACTTGGGGTGCTGTCGGCAGTCGCCTGCTCCTGGTCCAGGCCCATCCATGCGTCCTGGCCCATCTCCTCCTGATGGAGCTCGGCGACACGTCGGCGGGAGGGGATCAAACCTTCAGGCTTGTTCAGCATCATGAAGATGAGGAGGGCCCCGTAGAGCAGAAATCGGAACTCGTCGAATTCCCGCAACAACTGGGGGAGCCCCACGATGACGAGGGCGCCGACTGCCACGCCGGCCAGATTGCCCATACCGCCAACGATGATGATCACCAACACGATGATGGACACGACGATCGAGAAGCTGTTGGGGAAGACCGCGCCCACCTTGGAGGCGAAGAGGGCGCCGGAGAAGCTGGCCAGGGCCGCACCGACGACAAACGCCGACAACTTGGCAGTGACGATGTTGACCCCGAGAGCTTCGGCCACCGTCTCGTCCTCCCGCATCGCGTTCCAGGCCCGTCCGATCCGGGAGCGGGATAGCGCCCACGAGATGTAGGCGGCGATGATGACCATGAACATGATCGGGTAGAAGAACGTCTGGGGATTGTTGATCTCGAACGGGCCGATGGAGGGAGATGGGATCTGGGTGATGCCCTGGGCACCACCGAACACCGGCTTGAACCAGTCGGACAGGAACAGGATTCGGGCGATCTCGCCAAAACCGAGAGTGACGATGGCCAGGTAGTCGCCGCGCATCCGCAGCACCGGTGTGCCCACGAATACGCCCGCGATTGCCGCAGCCAGCACCACGAAGGGAAGAGCCGCCCAGAATGTCAGTTCCGGGGCGAACGCCGGCGAGCCGGGTGAGGTGAGGACCGCCGTCATATAGGCGCCAACAGCGAAGAAGGCGACGTAGCCGAGGTCGAGAAGACCTGCGAACCCAACGACGATGTTCAGGCCCAGGGCCATCAGGAGGTAAATCCCGACCAGGTCGAGGATCTCGCTCATGAAACCGCCCATCACGACCGGGATCAGATAGAGGACGATCGCCGTGACCCCGATGCCGATCGCCAACCATCTCTGACGCCCGGTCTTGTCGAGCGCCTCGAACTTCTGGCGAACCTGAGGCGGCCTGCGCTTGAGCCACAAGGCCAGCGCCAGCACCAGGACGAAGACGATGGCCGCCCCCAAGGAAGTCATTCCCCCACCGGGGGCGTAGAAGACACGGATCAGCAGGTCCAGGTTGAGCCCGCGGAACAACTGCGTGACCAGGTCTTCGAGCAGTGCGAGAGTGAACACCCAGAGCAGTGCGGTCATGATCGGCGCCCGCCAACGACTCGAGATGACGTTCACAGCTCCCCCGAGCACCCCGAACCCGACACAGCCGGCGATGAGCCAGGCGATTCCCACTCCCAGCGATTGACCGAAGGTGAGGGTCTCCACCATCGCCGGTGACAGGTTGACGAACACCGTCCGCAGGTCGAAGTTGGCGGCGATCAACACGGTGACGGCGAGCAGGAGGCCGGTCCCGGCCCCTGCGATGGCGCCGGCGATTGCGTTCTTCAGTCCTACCGGCGCCGGCTCCTGACCTTCGAGGAGGGGCGGAGGACGACCGGCCACGTAGCCGACGGCGAATGGGACCAGGAACAGCACCGCGTAGCCGAGAGTGATGTAGGGGTCGATGAGCATCCGGGTGTCGAAAGCGGTGACCATGCCGATCGCCGATAGGAAGGATGCCGCTACTCCACCGATCAGACCCACGCGGGCCGCTTTGGCCAGGTCGACACCCGGCGCCATGAACTGGCTCCCGTCGCCCGGCTTGGCCGGAGCCGTGGTCTCGGTGGCCTGAGCCATCTAGGCCCGCTCCTCTGACAACCGCTCACCGAGCAACCCTGTGGGCTTGAAGATGAGCACCAGCACGAGGGCGAGGAACGCGACCACGTCTTTGAGCTGGTGGGCGGATGGGATACCCAGGCCGGTGAGGACCAGACTCGGGCCAACCGACTCGACGATGCCAAGGGTCACCCCGCCGAGCATGGCCCCGAAGATGTTGCCGATTCCCCCCAGGACTGCAGCGGTGAACGCCTTGATCCCGAACAGGAAGCCGCTGAAGAAGAAAACAGTGCGGAAGACGACTCCGAACAAGAGCGCGGCCGCCCCGGCCATAGCTCCACCGACGGCGAAGGTGAGGACGATGCTTCGGTTCACGTTGACGCCCATGAGAGCGGCGATTTCCTTGTCCTCGGCGACAGCGCGGAGGGCGCGCCCCGTCCTTGTCTTTTCGACGAAGATCCAGAGCCCGAACATCATGACGATTGCCGCCCCGATGACCAGGGCCTCGCTGTAGCTGACCTCGAACCCGAGCACACTGAACGACCCCTCCAGGATCGACAGAGCGGGATAGGTCCGGGTCTGAGCGCCGAACAAGCCGAGAAATGCATACTGGATGAAGAACGAGGCCCCGATCGAGGTGATGAGGGGAATCAATCTCGGTGCGTTCCGCAGGCGCCGATAGGCCACCCTCTCCAGGAGAATCGCGACCAGGGTGGAGGTGGTCATCGAGATCAAGAGCACGATGATCAGTGACAAGAATGGATTGGCTGTCCACAGCCCATTGCTGAACAGGGCATTGGCCGCGAACGCTCCCACCATGGCTCCGGTCATGAAGACCTCGCCGTGGGCGAAATTGATGAAGCCGAGCACGCCGTAGACCATGGTGTAGCCGAGGGCGATCAGGGCGTAGATCGCGCCCTGACCGATCCCGATGACCACGAAATTGAGCCATGCCTCGGCCGAAAGGCGGCCGCTGCTGAGCGATACGTAGGCCCCGATGAACACGGCCAGCAGGGCCAGGATGCGGACGAGCCAGAGCACCGCCCCGACGAAGTCGAAGTGGAGTCTTCTGGTAACGCCCTGCTCAGCTACCCCGAGTTCACGTTAGCCAAGGAGGGGGTGCCGCGGACG
>JBOGEV010000011.1:0-1097 GCA_050742015.1 Acidimicrobiia bacterium | reverse complement strand
CGCATGGGGCCGACGTCTTCAGCAGGCAACTCCAGTCGACGGAGCCATCGTGTGCGCTGAGACGAGAACGACTCGACCACCGAGGAGCCCCGGCTGACAGCCATTATCGAGCGCCGTCATCGTGCCGAAGACGGGCGGCCTCGAGAACTCCGTCGGGACCTTGGCGTCAGCGGTTCCTCTACTCCGCGTTCGTCTACCGCACTTCGTCTGTTTACTGCCTAGCCTCAAGCTGGCTACCAAACTCTTGCTCCCATCTCGTGATCGTCTCTTCGCTTGACGCTACCTTGTCTACTGCTTCAGTCATTCGCCGGAACACAGGCCGGATGCTTTTGCTGAGGTGCGCAGTACCCCTCACTATTTCGGCGAACTCATGCAGCTGACCCAACCCCTGGCTTGCACTTGAAGCGAGATCTCGGAGTTTGCCGTGAAACTCCTCGGCCGCGGCAATCTCATCAGGATCCGACAAGTCGGGTACCCGATGGGCCATCGCTCTTACGCCACCATCTACACGGGCCAGCTGCTCGACGTACTCCTCAGCGAGCTCCTCCATAGTTGTTACCGGTTCGTTGAACTGCTGCGCCATTCGCCGGAGGATTACGAGTCGTGCGGAGGCCGGCCGTGGAGAACTGTTAGCCGCGTTCATTTCCACACCTGCCGACTCTGCAATAGCTGCAACCGCTTCCAATTGAGAGGTGAACTCCACAATCGCATCGTTAAACATTGGGAACGCATCCTCAGCTTCGGCGACGAGCTCTATGAACCCGGGAGCGTCATCGTCGTCCTCCTGTGGAGCGAGACCGACGGTGGAGGTGGGCTCCGGCACGCCGCGACCAAGGGCAGCGACGATTTGCCCGGCCAAGCGAGCGAGCTCTCGGCGCGCCTCTGGCTCGTCCAAACTTACGAATCGCAACGGGCGCCAATCAACATACTGCCGCGACGCTAGGTCGACCGCGACGGGATCGGAAATGTCTGCTAAGGGCTCACCGCGGGATTGATTGAGCGATCGTGTAGTTCCATTCACCGTGCCAGTCGTGCGGTGTGAGGGGGATCGTGGCGTAGTCGGCGTCGGTGATCTTCTCGCCGGTGGCGTACCAGTT
>JBOGEV010000010.1:0-2030 GCA_050742015.1 Acidimicrobiia bacterium | reverse complement strand
ATAGGACGGGACACGCCCGCGCAGGCTCTTCGCCTTGCCTACATAGACCACCTTTCCGTGCTTGTCACGGAACAGGTAGGCGCCCGGTTGGTCCGGTATCTCCGAGGGTTTTGGTCGTTCGAACACGGGGTCTCAGGGTAGGAGGCGCCACCTGCAAGCCAGCAGTCTTGGGATCCCTGCCTGTTCGGCCACATCGTGATGCGGGGCCTCGGTCATGTCCTCCAGCGACCAGCCAGAAGTGGCCGCCGCATTGAGCAAATCGGCCATGCTGCGGTGATGGAAAACGACCCGTGCGTCCCCGGCCGGCTCCTCGGTGGTGCCCCGGGAGAAGTAGCCACCTGGGCGCCACAGGGTCTCTCCATCGATGTCGGTGATCGGGGTCGAGCCGGGAGCGGTCCAGGTCGGGTGATTCATGACCAGGGCGAACACGCCCCCGGGCCTGACGACCCGGCCGGTCTCTCGAAACAACCGCTCGTGGTCGTCGATGTGCTCGATGACGAGAACACATAAGGCGCCGTCATATGAGTCGTCCCTCATGAAGTCGAGGTCGGGCAATCTCCCGATGACCACCGGCCCGAATGACATCGCTCTGGGCGCGAGCTCGAGGTTGATGTCGATGCCGGATACCCCCGCTCCCTCCTGGGCCACGGCTTTCATCACCCGGCCCTCGCCCGCCCCCAGGTCGAGGTAGCTCCTACCGGATTCGGGTCGAAGAGTCTGGAGGAGCATCGGGGTGACGACCACCTCGTAGGCGGGGTCGTCGACGATCTCGGAGAGCCACCACTCGCTCAGGTCGGACCAGGGCATAGTGCATTGTGGCGGCTCGAAAGCGAGCGCCGGTCAGACGGTGAGGAGAACCCCGGCCATCGTGGCCACGATCACGAAAAGACCGGCCAGCATGGCGAGGAACATCCGGTCCATCCTCGCACCAAGCCCGATCACAATCGTCTCCACCGACGCGAGCCTCGTGGCGAGCAGGTCGATGTCGCTCTTGGTGGCGAGCTCGGAAATGTCGTAAGTCGGTAATGCAGCCATCAGCGTCTCGTCACGCTCTGTCCCGAGGATCTCGGTGAGACCATTGTACAGATCGAGGCGCGCCGCTTCCGAGGCCATATCCTCCCTGCCAGAGGGTCCGGGCCGGCTCAAGAGGGTTGCGAAAGCGGCCGAGTGACTCCGTAGCTACTGAGAAGTGAAGTGCTGCCCCCAACCTCCCGCCCATTGGAACAGGCCGTACATGAATATGGGGAAGGCAACGATGGCCGGGGGGATGAATCGGAGCTTGGTGGGTCGGATGGCTCCGAGAAACGACCAGACCACGAGCACCAAGCCCCCGATCAAGGGTATGAAATCTGCGCGGGTCAGGTCGATGAGCGCCGGGTGCCATAAGTCGATTATCGGCAGGGCGCCAAGTAGGAACCAGAACATCCCCACGTAACCGCCGGCCACACCGAGTGCCACCTTCCCGAATACGCCGACCCGCAATAGTGGCGGATCAGGCCGGGGCTGACTCTGATCGTTTGGATGCGTTCCGATCTCTGAGGTCACGACTACAAGAGGCTTCAGTACCCGAGGACTTCCTTGAACCAGGGCACGGTCCGCTCCAGGCCCTCGCGCAACGAGATCTGCGCCTTCCAGCCCAAGATCTTCTCCGCCTTGGAGGTGTCGGGACGTCGGACCATCGGGTCGTCGGTGGGCCTGGGGTGGAACTCGATGCCGGGATGGTTGCCCACCACTTCCTGGACCGTCTCAGCGAGCTCGATCATGGTGACCTCTTCGGGGTTCCCGATGTTGACCGGGCCTGTCTCGTCGGAGAGCAAGAGCCGGAGGATCCCCTCCACCTCGTCGTCGACGTAACACAAGGATCGGGTCTGCTTCCCGTCGCCAAACACCGGGAGGGGCCGGTTCTCCAGCGCAGCCTTGAAGAATGCCGGAACGGCCCTCCCGTCGTCAGGCCGCATTCGGGGACCATAGGTATTGAAAATCCGAACGATCCGGGTGTCGACCCCGTGCTCCCGGTTGTAGGCCAGGGT
>JBOGEV010000009.1:0-13860 GCA_050742015.1 Acidimicrobiia bacterium | reverse complement strand
GATCTCGACTTATAGGTCGAGATCTCCGCGCCAAAACGGTTCCGGGCCACGGTTACCCTGAGCCACGTTGAGCCAACCGACATACCTCGATTTCTCCAGCGAGGAGTGGGCCGCCCTCCGGGCCAATACGCCCTTGACCCTCACCGAGTCCGATGTCGAGAAACTGAGGGGAATCAACGTCAATCTCGACGTGGACATGGTGGAACAGAGCTTCCTCCCCCTCTCCCGGCTCCTAAACCTCCACGTCCAGGGCAGCCACCAGCTGGCCACGGTCACCGACACCTTCCTCGGGACCCCACCCAACCCGCGGCCCTTCGTCATCGGCGTTGCCGGTTCGGTGGCCGTGGGCAAGTCGACGATCTCCCGTGTCCTCGAGGAGCTCCTTGCACGATGGCCTCAGCACCCTCAGGTCGAGCTGGTGACCACCGACGGGTTCCTCTTCCCCAATGCTGTTCTGGAGGAACGGGGTCTGATGGAGCGCAAGGGCTTCCCCGAGAGTTACGACCGGCGCGCCCTGCTCGAGTTCGTGGCCCGGGCGGCAGCAGGGGAGGAGCGTCTCGATGTCCCGGTCTATTCCCACTTCGCCTACGACGTCCTCGAGGGCGAGACCAGGGTGATCAGCCGCCCCGACATCCTCATCCTTGAAGGCCTCAATGTCCTCCAGGCCGGGGAAAAAGGCGCCTTCGTCAGCGACTACTTCGACTTCTCGATCTTCGTCGACGCCGACCCGGACGCCGTACGCGGGTGGTACATCGAGCGTTTTATCACGCTTCGGGACACCGCGTTCACCCAACCCGACGCCTTCTTCCATCGTTACGCCGACCTCTCGGACGAAGAGGCCGTGGCCGTGGCCACCCACATCTGGGTGACCATCAACGAGGTGAACCTCTTCGAGAACATCCTTCCCACCCGGGAACGGGCCAGTCTCATCCTCAAGAAGGCGCCGGATCATTCCGTCGAGAGGGTCCGTCTCCGGCGCTGAACGACCACTACCGTGGCCCGACCGTGACCAAGATGTTCTCCCGGGCGGGGCGGGCCGCCACTCTCGATCGCAAGCCGTTTACCGAGGCCTACTTCGACGGCGACTCGGCGGCCGACGCCGCCATCCTGGTCTCGATCGTCGCTGCCCTGACCTATGTCGGAGGTCTGCTGGTCAACGGCAATCTCGGGTTCTTCGATTTCCCCACCCTGCTCCAGGTAGTGATCGCCGGTGTCGTGTCGTGGCTGGTGCTCGGATTCGCCACCTGGTTCGCGGCCAGCCGCCTTTTCCAGTCGACGGGGCGTCCCCAGACGATGATCGCCCTCCAGGGTCTCGCCGTCCTGCCCCTGATCCTCGAGTTGTTCGGCAGGATCGGAGGGGCGATTGGCCTCCTCTGGTACCTGGTCATCCTGGTCGTGGGCACCCGCGAGGCTGCTTCGATCAACACCCGCAATGCGGCGGTTTCGGTCCTGATCGGGTTCGCCATCGCCGCCATCTTCCGCACTCTCCTCGGCGTCCCCTTCGCGGTCTTCGGCGCCCTGTTCTGATGCCCCGGCTCCGGCTCGACCTGGCCTACGACGGCTCGGGTTTCCGGGGCTACGCACACCAGGAGGGACTGCGCACCGTCCAGGGCGAGCTGGAGACCGCACTCCGGACCTTGCTCACCTCGCCGGTCGATACCACGGTGGCGGGACGGACCGACGCCGGGGTCCACGCCCGGGCCCAGGTGGTGTCATTCGACATCGTCGAGCCCGTGGATCCGGAGAGGCTGCTTCGTTCCCTCAACGGGATTCTGGGCCCAGAGATCGCGGTGGAAGCAGTTAGTGAGGTGGATGGTGACTTCAGCGCCCGCTTCTCTGCCCGGTGGCGCCGCTATCGCTACACGATGGCAACCGGCATTGCCCCCGATCCGCTTTCGCGAGGGTTCGAGTGGCATGTCGGCCCCCGGCTCGACAGAGCAGCCATGGATACGACCGCCGTCGAGTTCGTCGGTGCGCACGACTTCAGCGCCTTCTGCCGTTCGGTCGAGGGACGCAGCAATGTTCGTCGGGTAGAAGAGGCCCGGTGGGAGACCGAGCACGACCGTCTTCACTTCTGGATCCAGGCCAACGCCTTCTGTCATCAGATGGTCCGGTCACTGGTCGGTCTCTGTTACGACATCGGCCGGGGGTTCACCCCGGTGGGATCGGTTCGGAAAATCATCGAGTCCGGTGATCGGAGCCGGGTGGTGACGGTGGCACCGCCGCACGGCCTCACCCTGTGGGAAGTGGGTTACTGAGCTTCACTCCAGAGCGATGGTCAGTAGTGGCCGTTCCGCCTTGCCTCGCGCTTGGCCGAGATGTTGGCGATGGTGAAGAGGACTGCGAACGCCAGGTAGATGAATGCCACCGCCAGTATCGCCCAGCGGTACTGCGGGACCATGGGCTGGACGGCGAGTACTGCCAGGCCTGCCCCCAAAGCGAAATACGCTCTCCGGTCCGTCATCCCATTGCTCCCACTAACAGAGAGAATACAGCGGCAATGGCGGCCGCGCCAGGGATGGTGATGATCCAGGCCCAGACCACCCGGCCCGCCACTCGCCAACGCACCGCTGATAGACGACGTGCCGCCCCGACCCCGACGATGGCCCCGGTGATCGTGTGGGTCGTGGAGACAGGGATTCCCTGCGCAGAGGCGAAGAACAAGGTGGCGGCTGCTGCGGTTTCCGCTGCCACTCCGCCGGACGGTTGGAGCCTGGTGAGCTTGAAACCCATCGTCTTGACGATCCGCCATCCGCCAAAGAGGGTTCCCAGACCGATGGCGGTGTGTGCCGACAGGACCACCCAAAGTGGGACCTCGGCCTCCGGAGGGAGGCTGCCGGCGGCGATGAGGACCGCCAGGATGATCCCCATCGTCTTCTGGGCGTCATTGCCCCCGTGACCAAGGCTGAACGCGGCGGCCGAGGCGAGCTGGCCACGGCGGAAACCCTTGTTCAGCCGCTCGATGTCGGTCCTCCGATGGAAGATCCATTGGATGGCCACAGTGAGGATGAGCCCGAGGGCCAGACCGATCAGCGGGGAGAGCACGATGAACGCCCCGATGGTGCGGAGCCCCTCGGAGATGAGCACCCCGAAGCCGTCGCGGGCGACGGCGGCACCGGCCATGCCGCCGACCAGGGCGTGAGACGAGCTGGTGGGAAGACCGAGCCAGAACGTGAGCAGGTTCCAGGCAATCGCCCCCATGAGGCCGGCGAAGATGACTCCGACGGTGAGGGCGCTCTGTGCCACCACGTCCTTGGCGATGGTGTTGGCGACATGGGTGCTGAAAATGAGGAAGGCGACGAAGTTGAAGAAGGCTGCCCAGATCACCGCAAAGCGGGGGGAGAGGACCCTGGTCGACACCACGGTGGCAATCGAGTTGGCCGCATCGTGGAAGCCGTTCGTGAAATCGAAGGCCAGAGCGATCAGGATGACGATGACCGCGCCGATCTCCACGATCGATGTGCCTCAGGCCTGCTTGACGACGATCGTGGTGACGATGTTGGTCATATCCTCGACCTGGTCGAACACCGCCTCCAATGACTCGATGATGTCCTTCCAGCGGATCATGTCGACCGGCTCCATCTCCCCCGAGAACAGCCTGGCCACCGCTCTCCGGTAGATGCGGTTGCCTTCGCTCTCCAGCTCTTCGATCTCGGTGATGATCGGACGCAGGCCCCGCATGTCCTCGAAGCGGTCGTATAGCTCGACAACTTTCTCGGCCATCCTGGTGAGGACGTCCACCTGTTCGAGGACTTCGGGAATGAGGTCGGTGATGTTGGTCAAGACCACCATCTCGGAGACGTGGTAGATGTCGTCGACGACATCGTCGATGGCTTGGGCCAGTCGCTGGATGTCCTCAGGGTCGAACGGGGTGACGAATGTGGCGCCGAGACGGGTGAGGATCTGGGATGTCACCTCGTCACCGGCCCGTTCGACCTCTTTCACGGCAACATGACGCGCTGCGGCGTCGGAGGTGTCGGCGAGGACGTCCTTGAATCGTTCGACACAATCCGCCAGGTTCTTTGCCGCCAGCGAGAAGTCGTCGAAGAATTCCCGGCTGGTCGGGACGATTCTGAATTTCATGCGCCGGGGCACGCTAGTGGCGGATGTGATCGGAGGGGAAACTCCAAGCGTCCCCCGGCAAACCGTGCTTCAGCGCTGAGGTTCGTAGTCGAACCAGAGACAAGGGCCCTGGCCTACGGTCCAGCTGTCATGACCGGGAGCGATCGACACCACCTCTCCGGGCCCAACTTCGGTTTCGGAGTCGTCAGAGAGTCGGAGCCCCATCCGTCCTGACACGACGTGGAGCAGATGCCGGGTGGGGCACTTCTCGGCGCCGACGGTCGGGGCCAGGTCCCGTGACCATTGGAAGCCCGGCTCGAAGGTGACGCTGAGGAGAGTCTTGCCGCCGACGGTCACCACATCGGCATGACCGTTCGGAAAGTCCATCACCGAGTCCGGCTCGGCGAATGACCTCGACTCGAACGAATGCCCCTGGGTGTCGCTGATCCCTTGCTCCCTTCGCCAACCGATTTCGACGTTAGGGCCGAACCGCTCGGGGATTCAAATAGGTAGGGGGGAGAACGCCCTTCTCCCCCCTCTGATCAGGGCATCCGGAGCTGAGCCCGGCCCCTGAGGAATCTCTCCCCAATCGAGATGAGACCCTTGGTGATGGCGTCGAGTGGCGAACTGGATTGGCCCCGATCGGTCTGCGGGCTCCGAGGCTGACGTCGATTACGGCTCCGGGACAGAGCCTTGCCCAGGTTGGTTCGTGGCTGATGCATGTGAGTCCTCCTGATCGGCGTGGGGCCAAGCAGCCTCCGCCGACCTGTGGGGATGGTGGGTGATCGAGGGCAGACGCGGTATGGGGATCGACCCTGTGGGGGAGATTCCCCCCGGTGGAAGTGGCAGCTTCACGCTGGTGTCAGTGTGACTTGACATGACACCATAAGTGGTGTCATACTAGTGTCATGAATTTGAGTCAGTACGTCGAGGACCTGCGCCGGGAGCTGTCGATCGCCGCCGAAGCCGGTGGCGACGAGGCCCGGAAGCTGGCCGAACGTCTCACCGCGCCGCTGGAGGCGGCGACCCGTCTCGTCCTGCTCGAGGCGTTGTCTGCCGCGGCCGGCGAGATCACCATGGAGCTGGCACCAGGCTCCGTCGATGTCCGCCTTCGTGGCCGCGATCCGGAGTTCGTGGTGACGCCGCCACCCTCGGAGCAGTCCTTCGACGATGTCGGCGAGCGTCACTTGACTGCGCCGGTCGCCGACCAACCGGCCCGGGGCGACAGCGACGAGGCAGGTGCGGCGCGGACCACACTTCGTCTGCCCGACCAACTAAAGACCCAGGTCGACGAGGCGGCTGCCCAGGCTGGACTGTCGGTCAATGCCTGGCTCGTCCGAGCAGTTGCCGCCGCGCTGGAGCCTGGAAATCGGGATCGTCGCTCCCGGAATCGCAGCATGTCAGGCGGTCAGCAATACAGCGGATGGGTGCGTTAGCCATGCCGACCTTCCAGACCCCTGAACCGATCGACGTCACCATCGAGTTGGGTGTCGGAAACGTCCGCATGACCGCCGTCGACCGTGCCGACACCCTCGTCGAGGTGCGTCCGAGCAACGAAGCGAAGCCTGCCGACGTCAAAGCCGCCGAAGAGACCCGGGTCGAGTTCACCAACGGACGGCTTCTGATCAAAACGCCGAAGGACTGGCGGCGTTACTCCTTCTTCAGCATCGGCGGTTCGGTAGAGGTCACGATCGAAGTGCCGACCGGCTCCGAGGTGCACGGCAGCTCTGATATGGGGGGTTTCGACGGTCAGGGTCAGCTTGGAAGATGCGAGCTGAATACCGGCATGGGAAGCATCCGACTGGAAGGGACCGGTCCGTTGAGCGCCACGACCGGCTTCGGCGAGGTGGTCGTGGATCGGGTCGCAGGTGACACCGACATCAGCACCGGGTCAGGTGAAGTCCGGATCGGAGCGGTCGACGGGACGGCCACAGTCAAGAATTCCAATGGCTCCACCAAGCTCGGAGATGTCGCCGGCGATCTGAGGGTCAAGGCTGCCAACGGAAGCATCCTCGTCGACCATGCCGGTGACTCGGTCACGGCCAAGTCGGCGAACGGGAGCATCCGGGTCGGCGATGTCGTCCGGGGAACGATCGTCCTCGAGACCGCAGCCGGTGAGCTCGAGGTAGGCATCCACAAAGGCACCGCCGCCTGGCTCGATGTGAGTACCCGATTCGGAAACGTGCGCAATTCCCTGGACGTCACCGACCGCCCCGACCAGTCCGACAACACGGTCGAGGTGCGGGCCCGCACCCCGTACGGGGACATCGTGATCAGCCGCTCCAGCCGCAGCTAGGGCCTTACGAAACGAGGAATTCATGAACCACCTGCCATCTACTCCAGCCATCGAGACCATCGGCCTGCGCAAGTCCTACGGGGACAACCTGGTGCTCGACGGAGTCGATCTCAGCGTGCCCGAGGGATCGGTCTTCGCCCTGCTCGGGCCCAACGGCGCCGGCAAGACCACCACGGTGCACATCCTGTCCACCCTGATCGCCGCGGACGACGGCGAGGCGCGTGTCGGCGGTCACGACGTGGCCCTCGACCCTGACTCGGTGCGTGCGCTGATCGGGGTCACCGGTCAGTTCTCGGCAGTCGACACCCTGTTGACCGGCGAGGAGAACTTGCGACTCATGACCGATCTGCGTCACCTCGGGAACGTCGAAGGTCGTCGAAGGATCTCCGAGCTCCTGGAGCAGTTCGACCTGACCGAAGCAGCGAAGCAACCGCTCGCCACCTACTCGGGCGGGATGACCCGACGACTCGACCTGGCGATGACCCTGGTGGGCAATCCTCGCATCATCTTCCTCGACGAGCCCACCACCGGCCTCGACCCGCGCAGCCGCCACACTATGTGGCAGATCGTTCGAGAGCTCGTGAGCGAAGGCGTGACGATCTTCCTGACGACGCAGAACCTCGAGGAGGCGGACGAGCTCGCCGACCGAATCGCTGTGCTCGACGGGGGCAAGTTGGTCGCAGAAGGAACGCCGGCCGAGCTCAAGCGCCTGGTCTCCGGGGGACACATCCGTCTCCAGTTCACCGATGCCGACGGGCTCGAGTCCGCGGCACGGCTTCTGGGCGAGTCGAAGCGCGACGACATCGCGCTGGAACTGCAGGTTCCGAGTGACGGAAGCATCAGCTCGCTTCGCTCCATGCTCGACCGCCTCGACCGGGAGGCGATCGAGATCGACGACCTGTCGATCCACACCCCTGACCTCGACGACGTCTTCTTTGCCCTCACCGGGCGCCACGACACCGCAAAGGAGAATGCACGATGAGCACCCTCGCCTACACCCTGACCGATTCGCGCACGATGCTGCGCCGCAACCTGGTGCACATGATGCGCTACCCGGTCCTGACCCTGATGGTCATTGGCCTCCCGGCAGTGCTCCTGCTGCTGTTCGTGTATGTCTTCGGCGCCACATTGGGGGCCGGGCTCGGCGCCGCCGGCGCAGATGGATACATCGACTACGTCGTCCCCGGGATCCTCGTCATCGCCATAGCCAGCAGCGCCCAGGGCACGGCGATCACGGTTGCCATGGACATGACAGAAGGCATCGTGGCCCGATTCCGCACGATGGCCATATCCCGTGCCGCGGTGCTGACCGGACATGTCCTCGGAAACGTGATCCAGACGATGATCGGGGTGATTGCCGTGATCGGCGTCTCATTGGCCGTTGGATTCCGGCCGACAGCAGGGCCGCGGGAGTGGCTAGCTGTCTTCGGAGTGCTGGTTCTCATCGCCTTCGCCATCACCTGGCTCTCGGTAGCGCTCGGCATGGTCAGCAAGAGTGTCGAGACCGCGAGCAACCTCCCGATGTTCCTCTTCCTCCTGCCGTTTCTCGGCAGCGGGTTCGTCCCCACCGAGTCGATGCCGGGCCCGTTGCGCTGGTTCGCGGAGAATCAGCCGTTCACCCCATGGATCGAAACGGTGCGCGGATTGCTCACCGGCACTCCGATCGGGAACAACGGGTGGCTGACGATCGCCTGGTGCGCAGTCATCGCCCTCGGCTCCTACCTGTGGGCCCTCAGCCTGTACAACAGCAGGTCGACGCGCTGACCGGGACTGAGACGGCGAACCGAATGCAGAGCGTCACATATGCGTGACGCCCTGCATTAGGTTGCCCCTTCAGCTGCGGTAGGGCTCCAGGGCCTCGGAGATGCGGGCGGCATGATCGGCGTCTTTGGTCTCTACGGAGATCTCGATCTCGACCCGGCCGAAGGGGAGTCCGAAGCCCTCCCGGTGGTGTTCGACCAGGAGGACGTTTCCCCCCTGCCCGGCGATCTCCTGGAGCACCGAGGCGAGGTTGCCCGGCTGGTCGGGGACCAGGACCCGGTACTTGGCGAACCGTCCCGAGGCCTCCAGGCCGTGCCGCACCGCCTTGCCTAGGAACATCAGATCGATGTTCCCTCCGGAGAGGACGATGCAGATGGGATCGGGGGCGTCGTCAGGTATCAGCTTCTCCATCAGCGCCGCCACACCGACTGCCCCGGCCGCCTCGACCACGATCTTGGACCGGTCGAGAACGTAGGCGAGGGCGGCGGTGGTCTGGGAGTCGTTGACCACCAGGATGTGGTCGACATGCTCTCCGGCGATCTCCCAAACCAGGTCCGAGGGGACCGAGACCGCGATCCCGTCGGCAACGGTGGGTAGCCCGCGTGGGAAGTCCCGCACCAGCTCTCCTCGTCGCCGGCTCTCGGCGTAAACGGCGGCGGGCTCGATCTCGACCCCGATGACCTCGATCGAGGGCCGGACCGACTTCAGGGCGAGTGCCGTGCCGGAGAGGAGCCCGCCGCCACCGGTGGGGATCACCACAGTGCCCACGTCGGGGAGTTGCTCCAGGATCTCCAACCCCATCGTCCCCTGGCCGGCGATGATCAACGGGTCGTCGTAGGGGTGGACGAAATGGGCCCCGGTCTCGCTCGAGAACCTCTCGGCGGCCTCGACGGCATCAGCCAGCGAGGTCCCGACCAGTCTCACGTCGGCGCCGTAGTCCTCGGTGGCCTTCACCTTCGGGATGGGCGCCGTCTCCGGCATGAACAGGGTGCAGGGTGATCCGGTGAAGGCGGCGGCGAGGGCGACACCCTGGGCGTGATTGCCGGCGGACGCCGCCACCACCGGCTGTCCTCCGAGCCGGGTGAGCACATTGAGGGCGCCTCGGATCTTGAACGACCCGGCGCGCTGCATGCACTCCGCCTTGAGGTAGACGTCACGGCCGGTGAGCCGGCTGAAGGACTGGGACCAGACGAGGGGGGTCTCGGTGACGTTCCCCTCGAAACGGGCCCGCGCCTCCTGGATCTGGTCGAGAGTGATCATCGCGATTGGCCTAGAGGTGGTTGCTGGCGTAGCATATGCGGGCTCCCGTTTCGGGAGTCGTTTCCCCAAACGCTCCCCGGTATCTTCAACCTGCCGAGGATTACTCATGATTGTGAACAAGACCTTTTCGCCCAAACCGGGCGACATCGAACGCGCCTGGTTCGTGGTGGACGCCACCGACCTGCCGCTGGGCCGACTCGCCTCCGAGATCGCCCAACTGCTCCGTGGCAAGCACAAGCCGACCTACGCACCACATGTCGACGGTGGCGATTTCATCGTCGTCGTCAATGCGGAGAAGGTGGCTGTGACCTCGGACAAGAGCCAGTCCAAGATCTACTACCGGCACTCGGGTTATCCCGGGGGCATCAAGGCGGAGACCTTCGAGAGTCTCCGTGAGCGGCGTCCCGAGGCCGTCATCGAACGGGCGGTGAGGGGCATGCTCCCCAAGACCAAGCTCGGGCGCCAGATGCTGCGAAAGCTCAAGGTTTATGCCGGCCCCGATCATCCCCATGCCGCCCAGAAGCCAGAGGCTCTGGAACTCGAGATCCGAAAGGTGGAACTCTGATGGCCAAGCCACTCGTCCAGGCCACTGGCCGCCGCAAGGCCTCCGTTGCCCGGGTCCGTCTCCATGACGGCTCCGGACAGGTGACCCTCAACGGAAAGCCGCTGGAGGAATACTTCCCGACCATGGCCTCCCGTCTCCGGGTCATGGAGCCACTCCAGATCACCCAGACCCAGGGTCGCTACGACGTCGACGCCACTCTCGAGGGAGGCGGAACGACAGGTCAAGCCGACGCCCTTCGTCTCGGGATCTCCCGGGCCCTCATCGTCTTGGACGAGGAGCTTCGCCCGGTCCTGAAGAAGGCCGGGCTGCTCACCCGTGACGCCAGGGTGGTCGAGCGCAAGAAGTACGGGTTGCGCAAGGCCCGTCGAGCCCCCCAGTACACGAAGCGCTGACCTTGGTCGACCTCCGTCGTCTCCTCGACGAGGGAAAGCCCATCTTCGGCACCGATGGCGTGCGGGGCGCCGCCGGATCCGAGCTCACTCCTGAGTTGGCTCTCACCATCGGCCGCGCCGCAGGTTCCTATCTCCGGGGCGGTCCCGTCGTCGTCGGCCGCGACACGCGGCGATCTGGTGAGATGTTGTCCTCGGCCCTTCAGGCCGGGTTCCATGCCGTTGGCATCGACACCGTCGACGTCGGAATCCTGCCCAGTGGCGGGATCAGCTACCTGACCGCGACCTCCGGGGCGACGATGGGCGCCATCGTGTCCGCATCGCACAACCCGGCGGAGGACAACGGGATCAAGCTTCTCGCATCGCGGGGCACCAAACTCTCCGACGAGGTGGAGCGGGAACTGGAAGACCGCCTCCGGTCGTCGGGGGGCAAATCGAGCGTCGGCCCGGATATCGGGACGAGGTTCCCGGACAGCGACGCCCTCGAGCGATACATCGATCATCTCGTGTCGGTCTCCAGGTACAACCTGAGCGGGCTGAGCATCGCCCTGGACTGTGCCAACGGCGCCGCGTTCAAGGCCGCACCGCTCCTGTTCTCCCGTCTCAAGGCCGACCTGATGGTCCTGTCCGATGCCCCGGACGGCACCAACATCAACGACGGCTGCGGGGCCACCCAGCCCGAGATGTTGGCTCGGGAGGCGGAGGGGCGCATCGGCCTCTCTTTCGACGGGGACGCCGACCGGCTGATCGCCGTCGACGAGGATGGTCGGGTCGCCAACGGGGACGTGATCATGGCCATCATCGCCCGGCACATGAAGACCCAGGGGGCCTTGAAGAAGAACCTGGTCGTGGCGACGGTCATGTCGAACCTGGGCTTTCGAAAGTCGATGGCCGAGGCCGGGATCGACCTGATCGAGACCAAGGTCGGGGACCGGTACGTCATGGAGGCCCTGCTCGAGCACAAGGGGATGCTCGGAGGCGAACAGTCGGGACACATCATCTTCCTCGACAAGGGGCAGACCGGCGATGGCCTGCTCACCGGGGTACGTCTCCTCGACGTGGTGGCGGGTACCGGCAAGGAGCTGCGCCAGCTTCGGGCGGAGGCCATCACCGAGTACCCCCAGATCCTGCAGAACGTGCGGGTCGACCGTGGCGCCAGCCTCGACGACGCCGGCGCCCTGTGGGACGAGGTCCGTCTGGTCGAGACCGAGCTCGGCGATGACGGGCGGGTGCTGGTCCGGGCCTCGGGCACCGAGCCCTTGATCAGGGTGATGGTGGAAGCCTCTTCCGAAGAGACGGCGAGGCGCTACGCTGATCGTCTGTCGAGCGTCACCGAGCACTCGATGCGGAAGGAGGGGTGACACAGCCAATCACGGAACTTGCGTGCGCGATTCGAAACAGCGCCAGACCTCGTTGAGAGACTCATCGAGGTGACGAGGAGGAAGGTCATCGAAGATTTCGGCGGATGCCTTCCCGGCCAGCTCAGGTCGTCAGGAATGGGAACAAAACCCGGAAGCGATTCCGGCACAGAACCCCACCCGTGAGCGCCGGTCCACGGCTTCACCCGCACGCACCCCAAGATGCGCAACCTAATGCAGGGCGTCACGCATGCGTGACGCAATGCATAAAGAACGCGCATCTTCAACTCCAGGAGGACTGATATGTGCGGAATTGTTGGGTACGTCGGGCCGAGACCGGTGATCGACGTGCTGATGCCGGGGTTGGCCCGGCTCGAATACCGGGGATATGACTCGGCCGGGGTGGCCCTCAACCATGGGGGGTCGCTCACCGTGCTCAAGCAGGCCGGTCGCATCGCCGACCTTCAGGGCCTGGTCGATCGGGAAAGACCGGCCGTGGCCCACACCGGGATCGGGCACACCCGCTGGGCCACCCATGGCGCCCCCAACACCGGCAACGCCCATCCTCACCTCGACTGCACCCGGGATGTGGTCGTGGTCCACAACGGGATCATCGAGAACTGGGTCGATCTCAAGGCCAAGCTGGTCGAGAGCGGTCACGAGTTCGAGAGCGACACCGACACCGAGGTCGTCGCCCACATGATCGAAGAGATGGCGGATCGGCCCCTGGCCGACGCCGTGCGTCACGTGATGAACGAGGCCGACGGCGCCCTCGCCCTGGTGGTGATGCGGCGCTCCGAGCCCGACGTCCTGGTCGGTGCCCGGCGCGGGTCGCCGCTGGTGGTTGGTCGGGGTAAGGGGGAGAACTTCCTCGCATCGGACATCCCTGCCTTCCTCGAGCACACCCGGCACATGGTGGTGGTCGAGGACGATCGGGTCGTGGAGATCCGCCCCGACCAGATCGTCCTCACCGACTTGGCCGGGACCAGCCTGCCCCTCGACGAGCGGATGGTCGAATGGGACTTCGAGGCTGCGGAGAAGGGCGGATTCGACACCTTCATGCTGAAGGAGATCTTCGAACAGCCTCATGCCATCGCCGACACGCTGGCCGGGCGGGTCGAGGCGCCGGGGAGGGTGGTCCTCGACGAGCTGACCATCGAACCAGGGGTCCTGCGCGAGATCGACAAGGTGTTCGTGGTCGCCTGCGGCACCTCCTATCACGCGGCGATGATGGCCAAGTACGCCATCGAGCGTTGGGCCCGGCTCCCGGTCGAGATCGACATCGCATCGGAGTTCAGGTATCGGGACCCGGTCCTCGACGACCGCTCGCTGGTCATCGGGATCAGCCAGTCCGGGGAGACCATCGACACCCTGGCTGCCGTGCGTTATGCCCGGGCCCAGGGGTCGGTGGTGATCGGCGTCTCCAATGTCGTCGAGTCGGCACTTGCTCGGGAATCCGATGCCGTTCTCTACACCCGGGCCGGTCCCGAGATCGGGGTGGCCGCCACCAAGACCTTCACCACCCAGCTCGTCGCCATGCAGCTTCTCGGGCTGTATCTGGCCCAGGTGCGCGGTGCCCTCGACCAGGGGGCGATCGAGCTACAGGTGAAGGAGATGCTGCGACTGCCCGACCAGGTGGAGGCCGTCCTGGCCCGTGCCGAGGCGGTGAAGGAGATGTCGGCGCCCTGGGCCGACATCCGTGACTGGTTCTTCCTGGGGCGGTCGGGTGACTTCCCGGTCGCGATGGAGGGGGCCCTCAAGCTGAAGGAGATCGCCTACGTCAGGGCGGAGGGTTATGCCGCGGGCGAGATGAAACATGGGCCGATCGCTCTCATCGAGCCGGGTGTGGTGGTAGTCGGCGTCGCCACCGACACCCATGTCCAGGCCAAGACCCTGTCCAACATGGCCGAGATGAAGGCCAGGGGAGGGACCATCGTCCTGGTGGCCGAGGAGGGTGACGAGGTGGGCCATGTGGCGGACCATGTGATCCGGGTCCCGTCCGGCCCCGACCTCCTGTGCACGGTCACCGCCGTCGTCCCCCTGCAACTGCTCGCCTACTACGTGGCGACGGCTCGGGGGATGGACGTCGACAAGCCCCGCAACCTGGCCAAGACCGTCACGGTGGAGTGAAACCGGATGCTTCTGGCGCGGCGATCCGACCCTATAGGG
>JBOGEV010000008.1:0-3623 GCA_050742015.1 Acidimicrobiia bacterium | reverse complement strand
TGACAACCACCACCACCTCATCTGCCGAACCTGTAGCCGGATGGTCGACGTCGATTGTGCGGTCGGCGACACCCCGTGCCTGACGGCGGCCGACGACTCGGGCTACGAGGTCGACGAAGCCGAGGTCGTGTATTGGGGCCGGTGCCCCGAGTGCGCCGCGGCAGCGTCTGTCTCGTCGGACGGCTGATGACGGACACGTAGGGTGCGACACCAGCCGAGCAGCAGAGCAACCAGCCATCAGAAGGAAACACCGAAAGAGGAGAAGGACCGACGTGTCTGACAGCGGCAGCGAAAGCGAGAACCCAGTAATCCCGTCCCCGACTCCAACGCAGACTCGGCCCAGGACGAACCGGGATTGGTGGCCGAATCAGCTGGACCTGCAGGTTCTCCACCAGCACTCGCCCCGGTCCAACCCGATGGGCGAGGACTTCGACTATGCGGAAGAGTTCAAGACCCTCGACCTCGACGCGCTGAGGCGGGACGTCATCGAGGTGATGACCACGTCGCAGGACTGGTGGCCGGCCGACTACGGCCACTACGGGCCACTCTTCATCCGCATGACGTGGCACGCCGCGGGCACGTACCGCATCGCCGACGGTCGGGGCGGTGGCGGCAGCGGCGACCAGCGCTTCGCCCCACTCAACAGCTGGCCTGACAACGCGAGCCTCGACAAGGCGCGCCGGTTGCTCTGGCCGGTCAAGCAGAAGTACGGGCGGAAGATCTCCTGGGCCGATCTCCTGATCTTCACGGGCAACGTCGCCCTCGAGTCGATGGGGTTCAAGACCTTCGGCTTCGGCTTCGGGCGTGAGGACATCTGGGAGCCCGAGGAGATCTTCTGGGGCTCGGAGGACGAGTGGCTCGGCGACGAGCGCTACAGCGGCGACCGCGAGCTCGCCGGTCCCTTCGGCGCCGTGCAGATGGGCCTGATCTACGTGAACCCGGAGGGGCCCAACGGCAACCCGGACCCGCTGGCCGCGGCCAGGGACATCCGAGAGACCTTCGCTCGTATGGCCATGAACGACGAGGAGACGGTTGCGCTCATCGCTGGCGGCCATACGTTCGGCAAGACCCATGGTGCACACGGTGCCGACTACATCGGTCCCGAGCCCGAGGGTGCCCCCCTCGAGGAGCAGGGCCTCGGCTGGCGGAACACCGCCGGCAGCGGCAAGGGCACCGACGCGGTCACCAGCGGGTTGGAGGGTGCATGGACCAACGAGCCAACGAGGTGGGACAACGGGTTCTTCGACAACCTCTACAAGTACGAGTGGGAGCTGACGACGAGCCCCGCCGGTGCGAATCAGTGGACTCCCAAGGACCCCTCGGCTCATGGCACCGTGCCCGATGCCCATGATCCGGCGAGGCGCCACGCCCCGATGATGCTGACGACGGACCTGGCACTGAGGCTGGATCCGATCTACGCGCCGATCGCGAAGCGCTTCCACGAGAACCCCGACCAGCTGGCAGACGCGTTCGCGAGGGCGTGGTTCAAGCTGTTGCACCGCGACATGGGGCCCGTCTCGCGCTACCTCGGCCCGTGGGTTCCGGAGCCGCAGCTGTGGCAGGACCCCGTCCCCGAGGTCGACCATGACCTGATCGGCGACCAGGACATCGCGGCCCTCAAGGGGACGATCCTCGCATCGGGGCTGTCCGTCTCCCAGCTGGTCTCCACCGCGTGGGCGTCGGCGGCAACCTTCCGCGGCACCGACATGCGCGGCGGGGCCAACGGGGCGCGGGTTCGCCTGGCGCCGCAGAGGGGCTGGGAGGTCAACGACCCGGCCGAGCTGGCCAAGGTGTTGCAGGCCCTCGAGCAGATCCAGCAGGACTTCAACAGCTCACAGTCCGCTGGAACGAGGGTCTCCCTGGCTGACCTGATCGTCCTGGGCGGGTGCGCGGCAGTCGAGCAGGCGGCGAAGAGCGCCGGGTACGACGTCACGGTGCCGTTCGCGCCAGGGCGTACGGACGCCGGGCAGGAGCAGACCGACGTCGACTCGTTCGCCGTGCTCGAACCCACCGCCGACGGGTTCCGCAACTATCTCCAAGCCGGAGACAAGCTGTCGCCGGAGACCCGGCTGCTGGACCGCGCCAACCTCTTGACGCTGACCGCGGCCGAGATGACGGTGCTCGTCGGCGGCATGCGGGCCCTGAACGCCAACTCCGGGCAAGCCCGACACGGCGTGTTGACCGATCGGCCCGAGACGCTGACCAGCGACTTCTTCGTGAACCTGCTCGACATGGGCACGGAGTGGAAGGCGTCAGCCTCGGCCGAGAACGTGTACGAGGGTGGCGATCACGCCACGGGCGAGGTCAAGTGGACCGCCACCGCCGTCGACCTCGTCTTCGGTTCGAACTCCCAGCTCCGAGCCCTCTCGGAGGTCTACGCACAGGACGACTCGAAGGAGAAGTTCGTGCGTGACTTCGTGGCCGCGTGGGACAAGGTCATGAACCTCGATCGCTTCGAGCTTGCCTGACCGACGTCCCCCGCTTTGGTGACCGGGTTCAGGTCGAACCGGTCACCAAAGCACAGGGCGACGCCCAAGATCGCAAGACTCGACCGTCGCTGGCCCACCAGTATCAAGCAATCTGGCTTGATGCATCCAACCAGTTTGATGTAATGTGGTGATGTGGGTGTGTCAGAGGGCAGCCGGGAGCGGGTGGCTCCGCCGGGGTTCCTGCGGCTGGCCGGCCATCCGGTGCGTTGGCGGCTGCTGAGTGAGTTGGCCCGCAGTGATCGGATGGTGCACGAGCTGACCGGCCTGGTCGGTCACCCCCAGAACCTGGTCTCCTACCACCTCGGCAAGTTGCGAGACGCCCGGCTGGTCTCGGCACGGCGCAGCTCGGCCGACCGCCGCGACGCCTACTACACCGTCGACCTCACCCGCCTCAGGGATCTGCTGACCGCCGCCGGCGCAGCGCTGCATCCCGCGCTTGCTCCGAGCCCGCCGCCGACCACGGCCCGGCAAGGGCCGGCGGGGGTTCGGGTGTTGTTCTTGTGCACGGGCAACAGCGCCCGTTCGCCAATGGCCGAAGCCCTGACCCGAGCTCGCTCTGGTGGCGGGGTCGAGGCACACAGCGCTGGCAGCCACCCCAAGCCGTTGCATCCCAACGCCGTGCGGGTGATGCGAGATGAGCACGGCATCGACATGGCTGGGCAGCGCTCGAAGCACCTGAGCGTGTTCGCGGACCAGCGGTTCGACTGGGTGATCAGCCTGTGCGACCGAGTGCGCGAGGTATGCCCCGAGTTTCCCGGCTCCCCTGAGACCATCCACTGGAGCATCCCCGACCCCACAGCCGGACACCCAGACGGCGACAAGGCGGCCAGCTACCCGGCTTTCAAGCGGACGGCCGCCGAGTTGGAGACCCGCATCGGGTTCCTGCTCGGCGCTCTAACCCGTCCGATGAACCCGGCCCGACGACAGCACAGGAGGAACGATGACGGAACCAGACACGATCGTGAACGTCCGCTACATGGTCGACGACGTCCAGGCGTCCATCGACTTCTACACGAAGCACCTGGGCTTCGAGCTTCGCACCAGCGCCGCTCCCGCGTTCGCTGACGTCACCCGCGGGAATCTGCGGCTCCTGCTCAGCGGGCCGGCCAGCTCGGCCGGACGACCCATGCCCGA
>JBOGEV010000007.1:0-2634 GCA_050742015.1 Acidimicrobiia bacterium | reverse complement strand
GTGATTTCATCCCCGCCCCGACCAGCGAGACCTTGGCGATGTCGGCGTCGACGTCGACCGACTCGGCCCCGATCTCCCCCGCCACCTGCTTCGAGATTCGCTCCGCATCGACCAGGTTGGCCCGGGGGACGGTGAAGCTGATATCAGTGCTCCCGTCGTGGGAGACGTTCTGCACGATCATGTCGATGTTGACTCCGGCCTGGGCCAGCGAACCGAAGAGAGCGGCCGCCACGCCGGGTCGATCGGGGACGTGGTTCACGGTCACTTTCGCCTCCGACCGATCGTGGGCGATGCCGCTGACGATCGCTTGTTCCATGGGGGACTCACGCACCCAGGTGCCTTCCCCGTCGTGGAACGAGGAGCGGACGTGGATCGGGATGTCGAAGCGACGGCCGAACTCGACGGCTCGGGACATCAGCACACCGGCACCACCGGCTGAAAGCTCCAGCATCTCGTCGAACGGGACCTCCTCGAGCTTTCTGGCATCGGGGACCATCCTCGGGTCGGCGGTGAACACGCCGTCGACGTCGGTGTAGATCTCGACGCTGTCCGCACCGAGGGCAGCGGCGAGGCCGACAGCGGTTGCGTCCGACCCGCCCCGGCCCAGGGTGGTTATCTCCTTCGACTCGGGGTCGACGCCCTGGAAGCCGGCGACGATCACGACCTTCCCCTCCGCCAGGCTGTCCCGCACCCGGGTGCCCTTGATGTCGAGGATCTTGGCCGAGCCGTGCGAGGAGTCGGTGAGGATCCCCGCCTGAGACCCGGTGTAGCTGACTGCCGGGATCCCCCTCGAGTTGAGGCTGATCGAGAGCAATGCCATCGAGATCCGCTCCCCGGCGCTGAGCAGCATGTCCATCTCCCGGGGTGAGGGGTTGTCACTGACCTCGGCGGCGAGGGCCTCCAGCTGATCGGTGGTCTCCCCCATCGCCGAGACCACGACCACGACGTCGTGGCCCTCGCGGCGGGTCGACTCGACGCGATCGGCCACCGCCCCGATGCGCGCGGCATCGGCCAGCGAGGTCCCACCGAATTTCTGGACGACGATCGACATGACTCCCACAGTTTGGAACGTTTCCCGGCGAAAGACGAACACCGCCTCCGGATTGGGGAAAGCCAATGCCTAGAGTCCCTCCGCCATGACAGACAGACGCCGGCGCCAGAAGGAGCAACGCGCCGCCAAGAGGGAAGCCGAGAAGAAGCAGGAGGCGCGAAAAGAGCTAGGGCGTCGTCTGGGGACCGCCCTGATCTTCGGGTTGGTGGTGGTCGGGATCTTCATCGTGGGGACCTTCTTCAGTGGCGACGAAGGCGAGCTACCCGGCAGCTACGAGGGGTTTCGCAATCAGCCGACGGCGTGCGGCGCCGAGCAACCCGATCCCGAGCCCGTTCTCTCCTTCGACGGGCCCGAGCCACAGGCCGATGTCACCGCGGAGAGCACGGTGACAGCCATCCTCGAGACATCGTGCGGCGACATCGTGATCGGGCTCGACCCGGCCGGCACCCCGGCGACGGCCAACTCCTTCGTATTCCTGGCCCGTGAGGGCTTCTTCGACGGGCAGGTCTTCCATCGAGTCGTCCAGGACTTCAGAGTGTTTTCGGGCGACCCTGAGGCAAATGGCCGTGGCGGGCCGGGTTACACGATCGCCGACGAGTTCCCCGCCGACGACTTCGTCTACGCCCCGGGCATGGTGGTCATGGACAACCTGGGCAGAGGAACCACCGGCAGCCAGTTCTTCATCCTCATCGGGGAGTCGGCGGCGCTGCTCAATCCGCAGTTCAACCTCCTCGGCGAGGTGGCGTCGGGGGATGAAGCCCTGGAGCAGATCGCGGCAGTCGAAACCGCCGTCCAACCTGGCTCCCGGGAGCAGAGCCTCCCTCTGGAAACGGTCTACATCGAGAGGGTCATGGTCGAGGTAACCGGTTCTTGACGGCCAGGCACGGCATCATCGTGCGCTGAGAACCACATGGCCGTCGACCTCCACTCCCATTCCACGGCCTCCGACGGGTCGGAGCGGCCCTCGAGCCTCGTCGAAAAGGCAGCAAAGCTCGGTTTGAGCACACTTGCACTGACCGACCACGACACACTGGAGGGCATCGAGGAAGCACGCAAGGCGGCCGATCACCTCGACGTGGAGCTCATTGCCGGCGCCGAGCTCTCCCTCGACCACGTCGGAGGCATGCACTTGGTAGTGCTGTGGCTGGAACCCGGGCCGGGACCTCTCCAGGACCGCCTGGCCTCACTTCAGAACGGGCGCACTCTGCGCAATGCCGAGATCGTCCATCTGTTGGCGGAGCTGGGCATGCCGCTGACCATCGACGAGATCGCCGACGAATCCGGCTCGGGGTCGGTGGGACGACCGCACATCGCCGCAGTCATGATGCGAAAGGGCTACGTACAGTCGATCGCCGAGGCCTTCGAGCTGTGGTTGGAACCCGGGCCGGGGCCTCTCCAGGACCGCCTGGCCTCACTTCAGAACGGGCGCACCCTGCGCAATGCTGAGATCGTCCATCTGTTGGCGGAGCTGGGCATGCCGCTGACCATCGACGAGATCGCCGACGAATCCGGCTCGGGGTCGGTGGGAAGACCGCACATCGCCGCAGTCATGATGCGAAAGGGCTACGTACAGTCGATCGCCG
>JBOGEV010000006.1:0-2029 GCA_050742015.1 Acidimicrobiia bacterium | reverse complement strand
GAGAAAGCCATGAAGAAGCAGAGCAGATTTCCGCCGGGGTGGGATGAGGCGCGCGTTCAGCGCCTGCTCGATCACTACGAGGCCCAGACCGACGAGGAGGCGGTGGCCGAGGACGAGGCAGCCTTCGAGTCCACGACGGACACGTCCATGCAGGTCCCGGTCGACCTGGTGCCCACCGTGCGTCAGCTGATCGCCTCTCGACGAACCGCCTAACAAGACGTCGCCGCAGCCGACGTTCCGCGCACTACATGGCGGGACGCCGGTGGGGAGCTGGAATCGGACTACGGAAACTTCGGACTATCTTTCGATGGCGGCTCGGAACGACGATCCGGAACGTCGCTCCCGCCCCGGGACGCGACTCCAGCTCGGCGGTTCCGCCGTGGGCCTGAGCCACGTGCCTGACGATGGAGAGACCGAGACCGGTCCCGCCCTGCTCCCGCGACCGGCCCTGTCGACGCGGTAGAAGCGCTCGAAGACGCGGGACTGGTCCTCGTAGGAGATCTCGGCCCCCGTGTCCGAGACCACAAGCTCCGCGCCATCCGCGATCAACCGGGCGGAGATCTCGATTCCGTCGCCCTGCCGGCAGTACTTGACCGCGTTCTCGAGCAGGTTCGCGAGCGCCTGCCGGAGGAGCGCCCGATCTCCGTCGACCGTCACGCCGGGCTCGACGACCACGGCGAGGGTCATGCCCCGCTCTTTACCAGCGCTCTCAGGATGAGGCTTTGCGTGCGTGCGATCATGTTCGTTCCTTTCATGATTGGTGAACAGCCTGCTAGAATCCGAAGCCCAGCTGGACGCGGAACGCGACCTCGTCCGAGTCCGTCAGCACATCGTCTCCGTCGAACGCCGACCGGTCGACCTGGATCTGCGTCTTGATGCGTTCCTGCCAGTAGAGATTGATGCCGGTAGTGAGGACGGTCGTCGACGGCGCTACCTCGTCCAGCAGCAGAACCCGGTCACTGATCACCGATCGGCCGTCCTCGATCCGCGTCCATCCAACGCGAACGACGGGCTCCCAGCCGATCAAAAACGGCGTCCGGTACGTCGCCGTGTGCCAGCTGACGATCCCCTGCAGAGCCAGGAAGCCTGCGTCGTCGTCGCCAAGGAGCTCAGGATCGTAGTCGTCGCCGAGGAAGAGCTGACCGAGAACCTGCAGGCCCGGCTCGGCGTACTCGCCTCCCCGGATCGCCAGCTCGAAGGCATGGTACCAGGCGCCGTCGGATTCCGCCGGCGGTTCGCAGAGACGCAGGCCCGTCCAGGCCCCTGAGACCCGCCAGCCCTCGGCGATCTCGCCTTCGATCCGCGCTGCGAGCTGCTTGCCGTCGTCTGTCTCTTCCTCGTTGTCGCCCTGGCCGTTGAAGAGCCCCACGGTCGCCCCCACGCGATCGAACCGTCCGTTCCAGTCGATCCCGATGTCGCGGGCGTTGTATCCCAGATCGTCCAGGAGTCCATTGGGGCTGAACCCCGTGGCCCCGCGCGGCAGCGGATCACGCTCGATCACCGGCAGCTCGCGGCTCGAGATCAGCTCGAGCTCGTCGAAGGGAACCTTGAACTGTCCCGCCCGGATCGTCAGCCGCGGATCGAACTGCAGTGACACGTAGCCGTCGGTCAGGCGCGCGTCTCCACGGCCGAAGTCCCCCTCCACTCTCGCACGGATCCAGCCCGCCGCGTAGGCCTCGACGCCCAGCCGGGCGCGCCTGAGCAGCCACTCGGAGTCGATCTCGTCGTCTGCCGAGGTGGTGTTGAACTGGGCCTGGACGTTGGCCCGGACCCTCACGCTGTCCACCCCGGAGGCGTTGACCTTCTGCGCTGCGGCGGGGGCCGCGAAGGCGAGCAGGCACGAAGCGAGCAGGACGACCGGCGCGATACCGGAGGTTTTACCCATGTCTCTTTCCTCTCTCAGTCAATGGCGATTCCCTGATGCGCTCGAAAAGCGTGTGATGATTCTGCACGTCGACCATTGCCGAAGATTGGCTGAAGTGTGATAAAACTATGACCAGAGGGAAACCGGGGGGCCACGACCTAGATT
>JBOGEV010000005.1:0-1555 GCA_050742015.1 Acidimicrobiia bacterium | reverse complement strand
TCGAAGACCGTCTGCTGCCTGGTCGAGGGTCCGAGCAAGGAGGCCTGTGTCGCGGTTCATAGGGATGCCCACGGACTCGAACCCGACCAGATCATCGAGGTCGAGTCCAACCTCGTGGACGCGTTTCTCGGCGGCCAGTCGCAGTCGCACATCGGGACAGCGCTGAGGCACAACGGGAGTCTCGACCCCGGCTACCGGATCATCCTCTTCACCGACCTGGCCGGGTCCACCGAGCTAACCCAGGACCTGGGAGACGAGGCGGCCATGGGCGTGCTCCGCGTTCACGACACCATCGTCAGGCGCGAGATCGCCGCGCGAGGGGGTCGCGAGGTCAAGCACACTGGCGACGGGATCATGGCCTCCTTCGTGTCGCCCTCGGCGGCGATCGAGGCGTCGATGGCCATCCAACGGGCGCTGGCTGCCCACAACCAGCACAATGCGGTGCACCCGGTCAAGGTGCGGATCGGCATCAGCGCCGGGGAGCCCGTCGAGGAGAATCACGACTTCTTTGGGGCGGCGGTGCAGCTGGCCCGACGCGCCTGCGACCATGCCGATCCCGAGCGGATCCTGGTCCCCTCGGTCGTCCGGGATCTGTGCATCGGGAAGGCCTTCAAGTTCGTAGATCTGGGTGATGTCCCGCTGAAGGGCTTTCCGGAGCCGGTGCGGCTGTTCGACGTGGCCTGGAGCTAGTGGAGAAGGACGACAGCCCGCGCAGGACGAGGGCTGCGGGAACCGCAAGGAGGCGACATGAGCTCGGCAATGCATGAGGCGGCTCGAGGCGAGCTCGGACCATCGTTCGGGGGAACCCTCATAGCTTCGGAAGACCCCGACTATCAGGAAGCCCGAACGGTCTACAACGCGATGATCGATCGCCGGCCCGCGCTGATCGTCCGGCCCTCGAACACCGATGACGTCGCCCGTGCCGTGAGGTTCGCTGCCGAGCACGACTTCCCCCTGGCCGTTCGGGGCGGGGGCCACAGCGGCCCGGGGTTCGGTGTCGTGGATGACGGCGTGGTCGTCGATCTCTCCTTGCTCAAGTCCATCCAGATAGATGAAGGCGCCCGCACCGCGCTTGTGGGGGGCGGCTGCATCTGGGGGGAGGTGGACGCGGCGACCCACGAACACGGCCTGGCCACGGTGAGCGGAATCGTCTCGACAACCGGCGTTGGCGGCCTCACGCTCGGGGGCGGGCACGGTTACCTGACCCGCAAGCATGGGCTGACGATCGACAACCTGCTGGCCGCCGAGGTCGTGCTCGCCAATGGTGAGATCGTGACCGCTAACGATGTCGAGAATCCCGACCTGTTCTGGGCGATCCGTGGCGGTGGTGGCAACTTCGGCGTCGTCACGTCGTTCCGGTTCCGGCTGCATCCGGTTGGAACCATCGTGGGCGGTGTGGTGCTGTGGCCCATCGAGTCCATGGCCGCGGTCATGCGCTGGTATCGGGAATTCCTGCCCAACGCCCGGCGCGAGCTCAACGGCTGGCTGGGGCTCCACACCGTGCCCCCCGCGCCGCCGTTCCCCGAGGAGTTGCACCTTCGCAAGGTTGCTTTCT
>JBOGEV010000004.1:0-20101 GCA_050742015.1 Acidimicrobiia bacterium | reverse complement strand
TGATCCAGGAGTTCAAGGACTTCATCAACAGGGGAAATCTGGTCGACATCGCGGTCGCCTTCGTGATGGGCCTCGCCTTCGCCGCAGTCATCACCAGTCTGACCAACGACATCATCAACCCGATCATCGCCAAGATCTTCAACGTCGACAGTCTCGCCGACTGGGTGGTGGCCGACATCCGATTCGGCGCCTTCCTGGTGGCGATCATCAATTTCCTGATCGTGGCCTTCGTGATGTTCCTCGTGATCAAGGCCTACAACCGGATGAAATCCCAGCAGGAAGACGCCCCCGAAGAGCCCACAGAAGAGGTGGTCCTCCTCCGCGAGATCCGGGACGGTCTCAGACCGCGGACCTGACTCGGTTCTTCATGCAGGGCGTCACATATGCGTGACGCCCTGCATTAGGTTTGCACTTCCGGGCGGCGCCTGGTAGTATGTGTAACATGGTACCTAGGAGTACCGGACAGGACCGAGGGACACAGCTCCTCCATGGGGTTCTCGACATGTGCCTCATGTCGATAATCGACGAGGAGGCGTCCTACGGCTACGAGATGGTCAGCAAGCTCCGGGCCCGCGGGTTGACTCTGGCCAGTGAAGGTTCCATCTACCCCCTCCTCTCCCGCCTCCAGAAACAGGGGATGATCGAGAGTTATCTCGTGCAGAGCAGCGAAGGTCCCGCTCGCAAGTACTACAGGATGTCGAAACCCGGGCAGGTCGCCCTCGAGCAATGGCGTAGCGACTGGTCGGAGTTCCGCGACTCGGTGGACGCAGTCCTGAATGGGGACGACGGTGACTGATCGGGCCAATGTCGTGGACAGCATCGAGCGTTACTGGCTGGAGACTGGAGTGCCCAGAGCGGCCGTCACGGAGATGCGGGCCGAGCTCGAACAGCACCTGGCCCTGGCCGGTGCGGACGGGCGAAGCACCCAGGACGTGGTCGGCAACGACCCGGCTGCCTTCGCCGAGAGCTGGGCCGCTGCCTACCGGGTGCGGCGCCATTCCACGGCCACCTGGAGCGAGGTGCAGACCGGAGAAGCGGAAATGACACGCAAGACCAGGCGAGACCTGATCTTGTACGGGGTTGGTATGGGCGCGGTGATCGCCGCCGTCGCCG
Source organism: Acidimicrobiia bacterium (assembly GCA_050742015.1). Lineage (GTDB taxonomy): Bacteria > Actinomycetota > Acidimicrobiia > Spongiisociales > ZC4RG35 > JARDZU01. Next base: position 18,988 of record JBOGEV010000004.1, on the reverse strand, counting down.
TTGCCGGACAAGGAGGTAACGACGTGGACAATGAAGTTTGGCGATGGTTGTGGACCGTCTTCGCCATCGTGATGGGAATCGGGGAGATCTTCACCGCCGGGTTCTTCCTGCTCCCCTTCGCCATCGGCGCCGGCGCCGCTGCCATCCTGGCCTGGGCCGGCACCGGGATCCTGGCGCAATGGCTGGTGTTCTTCGGCGTCTCGGTGTTCGCCCTGGCCTACTTGCGTCGCTTCATCTCAAGACAGGATGAGGGCGAGCAGCCCAGGGTGGGGGCCAACCGCTGGATCGGATTGGAGGGCGTCGTAATCGACGAAATCGACTCTGTGAGTGGAAGCGGGATGGTTCGGGTCGGGACCGAGGAGTGGCGTGCTACCGCTCCCCAAGCGGTTGCCGCCGGTCAGAAGATCGTCGTGACCGACGTCCGCGGTGCCCGTCTCGTGGTGGAGCCACTGGAGACCGAATCGTGACAGATAGCCAGGAAGGGTTTATGAGAAAGGAGAGACAATGGAAGCTGTGATCGTGCTTTTCGCTGTGCTGGCGGTGGTGCTGATCCTCATCGCTGCCGCCGGATTCCGGGTGGTGCGGCCGTTCGAGAAGGGGCTCATCGAGTTCCTCGGTCGCTACCAGCGGACGGTGGACTCGGGTTTGAGGTGGGTGCTGCCCTTCGTCAAGCGACTGACCAAGGTCGACATGCGGGAGCAGGTCGTCGACGTGCCGCCTCAGGAGGTCATCACCAAGGACAACGTTGTGGTGACGGTCGACGCGGTCATCTATTACGAGGCCACCGACCCGGTGAAGCTGCAGTACAACGTGGGCAACTTCATCCTGGCCGCCACCAAGCTGGCCCAGACCAACCTGAGGAATGTGGTCGGCGACCTCGACCTCGACGCCGCCCTGACTTCACGTGAGGTGATCAACGCCAAGCTGCGTCAGATCCTCGATGATGCCACCGACAAGTGGGGTGTGCGCGTGGTCCGAGTCGAGTTGCAGCGGATCGAGCCGCCGGCTGACGTGACCGACGCCATGCACCGTCAGATGAAGGCGGAACGCGACCGGCGTGCTCAGGTCACCGAGGCCGAGGGCGGCAAGGCCGCCGCCATCCTCAGGGCCGAAGGCATCCAGCAGAGCCAGATCCTGGAGGCGACCGGGCAGGCGGAGGCGATCAAGCGTGTCGCCGACGCCGAGCAGTATCAATTGCTCACGGTGGCCGAAGGTGAAGGCCAGGCCATCGAGCGGGTGTTCGGCGCCATCCACAACGGAGACCCCACCCCGGACCTGATCGCGATCCGTTATCTGGAGGCTCTGGAGCAGGTTGCCAACGGGCAGGCCACCAAGATCTTCCTGCCGCTCGACACAAGTGGTGTGCTCGGCAGCGTCGCTGCCATCGGGGAGATGTTCAGGGAGGGGTCGACGGAGTCGCCCGCTCAGTGACCCGACCAGCGGGGCCCGGGGCGCAAGACCGGGGCCCCGCCTCGCCCTACAACCGGACCAGTGGGCGATCCAGGGCGCCGGCGATCTTCTCGACTGTCTCCATGGTGGCGGCGAAACCTTCCAGGGTGAGACTCTGCGGGCCGTCGCTGAGCGCCTCGTCAGGACGGTCGTGGACCTCGATCAGCAGCCCGTCGGCGCCGGCGGCGACACCGGCCGCCGAGAGACTCGGGACCAGGGACCGCTTTCCGGCGGCATGACTGGGGTCGACGATGACGGGCAGGTGTGAACGCTCCTTGAGCACGGGCACCGCGCTGATGTCCAGGGTCCCCCTGGTCGCGGTCTCGAACGAGCGGATGCCCCGCTCGCAGAGCACCACCCTCGGGTTGCCGGCGCCGACGATGTACTCGGCGGCCAGCAGCATCTCCTCGATGGTCGACATCAAACCCCGTTTCAGCAGGACTGGCGTGGGTTGTTCGCCGACCGCGGAGAGAAGACGGAAGTTCTGCATGTTCCGGCTCCCAACCTGGAGCATGTCCACATGCCCGTTCATCAACGCAATGTCCTCCGGGGCGACGACTTCGGAGACCACCCCGAGCCCGGTCTCGTCCCGGGCCAGGGCGAGCAATTCCAGACCCTGCTCGCCCATCCCCTGGAAGCTGTAGGGGGAGGTGCGCGGCTTGAAGGCCCCGCCCCGCAGCAGGACGGCACCCTCCTTGGCCACCGAGCGGGCAATTGTGAGCAACTGATCCTCGGACTCCACCGAGCACGGTCCCGCGATGACCACCACTCCATTGCTCCCGATGACCACATCCCGCACCTTCACTGTGCTCGGCTCGGTGCGCGCCTCGCGTGCCACGAAGGGATATCGGGGTGCGTCGAGACTGACCGATTCGACGCCGGGGAGAGCGGCGATGCTCTCGCCCATCCCCGGTTCCGGTTCACCGATGACGCTGACCACGGTGACTGCCCCGGCCTCACCGACATGTACCCGGAGACCGTGACCTTCGATGAAGCGAAGGATCGCCGCCTTCTGCCCCAGGGTGCAGGCGGTGGAGAGGGTGGCGATCATGAACGCAACCCTCGCAGGAACGCAAGCGGGTCTCCCCCATTTGCCAGGACTTCGACCAGCGCACTGCCCACGATGACTCCGTCGCAGTGTGGGGCCAGGGACCGCACGTGCTCGGCGGTCCGGACCCCGAACCCGGCCAACACCGGTGGCCTGGAGACGGCTCGCACCCGGTCCAGATAGGCGGTGACATCCTCACCGGACCCGATGTCGCCTCCCGTGGTCCCGGTCATGGTGACGGCATAGGTAAATCCCTCGGATGCCAGCCCCAGGGCCGCCAGACGATCCTGGCTGGTCACCGGGCTGACCAACTGAACGAGGCCGATGCCATGCTCGACTGCCGCCGCCCCGAGGTCGCCCGACTCTTCCAAGGGCAGATCGGGCACGACTAGGGCCGAGACACCGACCTGGGACAGCCGGGGCATGAGGGCGTCGAAGCCGTATGCCAGCAGCGGGTTCAGATAGCTCATGACCACCAGCTCAGATGACAGCGGGGACAAACCCTCCATCGCATCGAGAATCGAGTCGAGGGTTGAGCCGGATTCCAGGGCGTTGCGGCTCGACTCCTGGATCGTGGCGCCGTCTGCCATGGGGTCCGAGAAGGGGATGCCGATCTCAACGGCGATCGACTCGACGGACAGGGCTTGGAGCGAATCCCGGAAAGTCGACATCGAGGGATAGCCGCCGGTGAGGTAAGGGACGATGGTCGTCTCCCCCCCAGCCAGCCTTCGTTCCAGGGCAGCCGCACCGACCAATCTCGAGCTCATCGGTCCATCCCCCGGAGTATGTCGATGTCCTTGTCACCCCGCCCGGAAAGACCGACGAGGACGGTGGAGCCCGGATTGTCCGACAGCCACCGTCTGGCGCCGACCAGGGCGTGGCTGGACTCCAGGGCGGGGAGGATCCCCTCGTGCCGTCCAAGCTCGTCGAGAGCGGAGAGGGCCTCCTCGTCCGTTGCGCTCTCGTACCGGGCTCGGCCTGTCTCCGAGAGCCAGGAGTGCTCCGGCCCGACGCCCGGATAGTCGAGGCCGGCCGACACCGAGTGGGTCTCCTGGATCTGGCCGTGCTCATCCTGGAGCAGGAAGGAGAAGCTGCCGTGGAGCACTCCTGGGGTCCCCAGACCGATGGTGGCGGCGTTCCGCCCCAGGTCGGGGGACGTCCCGCCGGCCTCGACCCCGATCAGCTCTATCGGGTCGTCGAGAAGGGGATAGAACAGCCCGATCGCGTTGGAGCCGCCGCCCACGCAGGCAATGGCGGCATCGGGCAGACGACCGGCACGTTCCAGCATTTGGCGTCGTGCCTCCCTGCCGATCACCGACTGCAGCTCACGGACCAGCCAGGGATATGGATGCGGTCCGACTGCCGAGCCGAGGAGGTAATAGGTGGTCTCCGGACGGCTCACCCAGTCCCGAAGCGCCTCGTTGATGGCGGCCCTGAGTGTGGCGTCCCCCGATGTGACGGGTTCGACCCTGGCCCCAAGCAGATGCATGCGCTCCACATTCGGCGCCTGTCGGTCGATGTCGACGGACCCCATGTAGACCGTGCAGTCGAGTCCGAGCCGGGCACAGGCGGCCGCCGTGGCCACCCCATGCTGACCCGCCCCCGTCTCAGCGATCACCCGCTCCGCCCCCATCTCCCTGGCGAGCAGGGCTTGGCCGATCGCGTTGTTGATCTTGTGGGCGCCGGTGTGAGCCAGGTCCTCACGTTTGAGCCAGAGGTCACCTCCCCAGGTCTCGCCCAGACGGGCGGCGTAGGTGAGGGCGGTGGGCCGGCCCACCCAGGACGAAAGCTCTTCCTCGTAAAGATTGAGAAACCCCGGGTCGTCGAGAAGTAGCCGTGCCGTCTCCTCGAGCCGGGTCAACGCGGGGATCAAGATCTCGGGCACGTATCGCCCACCGAAACGGCCGAAGCGGCCCGTTGCGTTGCCAGTCGTCCTCATGCCCGCCTCGTTGCCCGTTTCCCTACCTCCATCGGGGGGAGAAGATCCCCCCTCCCCGGCTTCGCCGGTGCTCCCCCCTTCGCGGGGAGAGGTTCCCGCGCCGCCCTCACGAACGCCCTCATCCGCGCCGGGTCCTTCTCCCCAGGGGATCTCTCGATGCCAGAGCTGACATCGACGCCGAATGGCTCGACCATCTCAATCGCCTCGCCCACGTTCTCCGGGTCGAGGCCGCCGGCCAGGATCATCTTTCCCGGCATGGCCAGTGCGCCCAGACGCTCCCAGCTGGGGCGTCGACCAGTGCCGCCCCGGGCGGCGCTGTCGACCAGGACCAACTCCCGGGCGGCCGCGTTCACAGCCAGCTCCAGGTCCCGCTCCAAATCATCGCCGTCGACCACCACGGGCAGAAGCCGGTCCGGCGGAAGCCCCACCAGCGTGGAGAGCTCGGACTGAAAGAGGTCGGGCGCCATCTCCTCGTCGGTGAGTCTCAGCAGCTCAGGGGACGGGTCGTGGAAGACGGCGACGCCGAGCACGTTCCCGGGCAGCAGCCTCCTGAGGCGGGCCGCCTGGTCCAGCGGGATCTGCCGCGGCGAAGGCGTGAGCACGAAGCCGACGGCATCGGCCCCCAATTCGATCGCGACCTCCAGCTCCGATTCGGTTCGAATCCCGCACAGCTTCACGAAGAGACTCACGAGGTCACCGTCATACTGCGCCGGCCGGAGTCGACCATCTCCCGGACCAGCCGGGCGGAATCGGCTGACCTCATCAGGGCAGAGCCCACCAAGGCCGACCGGTAACCCAAGGAGGCAACCCGTTCCACGTCCCCCGGGCCACCCATCGCGCTCTCGGCCACCGCGACCGGGCCGGCAGGGAGAAGGCGCGCCAGCTCACCATGCCGGTCAGGGGCGACATCGAGCGATTCCAGGTCGCGGCAGTTGACGCCGACCAGGCAGTCGTCCCGTCCCGGGGCGATGGCGCCAACACGACGCAGGTCATCCGAGTCGAAAGCCTCGATCAGGGCGAACATGCCCGCCTCACCCACCGCGTCGAGGACGTCTCTGACCCGGTCGTCGTCGAGGATGCGGATGATCACCAGGACACCGTCGCCTCCGGCGGCCCGCGCCTCGTACACCTGGTAAGGGTCAATCAGGAAGTCCTTGGCCAGCACCGGGACCGACACCACATCGCTCACAGCTCGAAGGGTCGCCAGCGACCCACCGAACTCGGAAGGTTCGGTCAGGACCGAGATCATGCCCGCACCGCCTTCTTGGTAGCCGATGGCGGCCGTCACCGGCACTCTCTCGGGAAAGCTGCCCTCGGATGGGGACCGAGGCTTGATCTCGGCGATGAGGTCGAAGACCTTCCCGAACCCGCCGAGGGAGCGGGGGCGCGGCCCATCGAGGACCGACTGACGCAGCCCGGCGAGGGGCCGGCGACGGGCCGCCTCCTCTGCCCGGCGCCTCGATCTATCGGCCATCGTCTCCAGGAAACGGCTCATCGAGGGGTTTCACCTTTCCCGAACTCCTCCAAACCCTTGGCCAATGCCGACGCCCTGCCCTCGTCGATCGAGGATCCCGCCAGCTCCACGGCCTCGACGGGGCCATCGGCGCGACCGGTGACCTCCAATGCGAGGGCGGCGCCGAGGACGACCGCGTCCCGGTGCGCGCTGTGCTCTCCTTCGAAAACATCCAGGAGGCGCCTTGCATTGTGCGACGGAGTTCCTCCGGCGAGGTCGTCAGGCAGGCACTCGGGGATGCCCAGGTCGGACGGCCTGCGAGTCTCTTCCTGGACCGCACCCGGCGTCACGTCGAAGAGGAGAAACTCGCCCAGTGGCGAAGGCTCGTCCCACCCCCCGGCGCCGTGGACCACAAAGGCCCTCTCGATGTCCAGCCCGGACAGGGCGTCCGCCATGAGCCTCGCCGCAGCCGGGTCGAAGGCCCCGATGACCATGTGGCGGGGGCCTGCCGGGTTGGTCAGAGGGCCCAGGATGTTGAACACCGTTCGAACCCCGAGAGCCCGACGCACCGGCCCGACGGCGGCCATCGCGGGATGGAAGTAAGGGGCGAAGAGGAACGTGAACCCGGTGGCGGCGAACAGGCGCCGGGCCTGATCCTCGTCCAGGGGCATCGGGAGACCCAACTCCTCGAGCACATCGGCGCTCCCGCTTTCGCTGGTCATCGACCGATTCCCATGCTTCACCACCGGCACTCCGCTGGCCGCGGTGACCAGGGCGGAACCGGTGGACAAGTTGAGGCTGCCCGATCCGTCACCTCCGGTACCGACGACGTCGACTGCACCACCGACATCGATCGCCGGGTCTGTGGCCAGGGCTCGCATCGCCCTGGCGAACCCCCGGACCTCCTCCGGCGTCTCTCCCTTGGCCCGCAAGGCGGCCAGGATCGCGCCGGCCGCGGCCGGATCCACCTCGCCGCCGGTGAGCTGGTGCACCAGCGCCTCGGCCTGATCTGTCGTGAGGTCGGTCCCCCGCAACAGGTCGTCGAGAACCTGTCTCATCGCCTGAAGCCTCCCATATCGAGGAAGTTGCGCAGCAAGAGCTCACCATGAGGGGTGAGCATGCTCTCCGGATGGAACTGGACGCCCTCGGCCGGCAACGAGCGGTGACGGATCCCCATGATCACGCCGTCGGAGGTGAAAGCGGTCACCACCAAGTCGTCGGGCAGGTCGTCCTCCATGACCGCCAGTGAGTGGTAGCGCCCGGCATCGAAGGGATTGGGGAGACCGGCGTAGATCGAGGCCGAGTCGTGATAGACAGGGGACGCCTTGCCGTGCCGCAGCTCCCGGGCGTGATCGACCGTGCCACCCAGCGCAGCGGCCAGTGCCTGGTGGCCGAGACAAACTCCGAGGATCGGAATCTCGTCGAGCAGCCCGGCGATCACCTTCATCGACTCGCCCGCCGCTTCGGGCCGGCCGGGCCCAGGAGAGACCACGAGATGCGTCGGCTCGAGCTCCCTGGCCTCGTCGAGATCGATGTGGTCGTTGGTCCGGACCAGGACCTCGGCCCCCAGGATCCGCAGCGCCTGGACCAGGTTGTACGTGAACGAGTCGTAGTTGTCGACGAGAAGGACCCTGCTCATAACCCACCCGCCGCCGTCTCGAGGGCACCGCGCATGGCACCCGACTTGGACAGGACCTCTTCCCACTCCGCCGATGGGACGCTGTCGGCGACGATCCCTGCCCCGGCCTGGTAGCTGTATCGGCCCTCGGACATGACGATGGTCCTGATGGCGATCGCCTGATCCATGCTCCCCCCGTGACCGAAGTAGCCGACCGTCCCGGCATAGATGCCCCGGGGCACCGGCTCCAGCTCCTGGAGCAGCTCCAGGGCGCGGATCTTGGGGGCGCCCACCACGGTGCCGGCAGGAAAGGCAGCCGCAAACAGATCGAAGGCGTCATGCTCGGGCTCCAGGATCCCGCTCACGCCGCTGACTAGATGCATGACATGGCTGTACCTCTCGATGGCCCGATACGGGTCGACCTTGATCGAGCCCGGCACCGCCACGCGTCCCAGGTCGTTGCGGGCCAGGTCGACGAGCATCACATGCTCGGCGGCCTCCTTGGCATCGCCGATCAGCTCCTCCTCGGCAATGCGGTCGGGTTGCTCGTCGTTGTGTCGGGCCCGGGTCCCGGCTATCGGGCGCAGCTCGGCGGTCGCTCCCCGCAGCCGGACCAGGGCCTCGGGTGAGGAGCCGATCACCTTGGTCGGCCCCAGGTCACAGAAGTACATGTAGGGAGACGGGTTGAGAAGGCGGAGGCCCCGGTACACCGTGAACGGGTCGAGATCGGTCTCACCACTGAAGCGGACCGAGGGCACGATCTGGTACACGTCCCCCTCGGCGATGTGATGACGTGCCTGCTCCACCACGCTCTCGTACTCGCCTTTCTCCATCGAACGCTGCGGCGGGCCGAGCTTCCCACCCCGGGCGGTGCCGGGCAGGCCACGGGATAGCAGACTCATCACTTCATCACGCAGTTCGAGACGCTCGGTGTCGGGGCCGTCGTGAAGCAGGGCGGCACGCCGGCTCAAGTGGTCGAAGACGATGACACTCGGAGGCCCGTAGAGCTGTACCTCGGGAGCAGGGCCGGGAGGAGGGGTCCGCCCGGCGAGCCGATGCGCCACGTCGAACCCGATGGCACCGACCAGGCCCCCGTGGAAGGGGATCGCGTTCGATGTCGGTCCGGGGACCGGAGCCGAGGCCAGGATCTTGCGCAGCCCATCCATGAGGCCTTCCATCGTCCCGTCCACCTCGACGCGGGTGTTTCCCGCCTGGATCGTCCAGCCATCACTGCGAACCTCCAGTCCCTCGCCGAAGCCGATGAAGGAATACCGACCGATCTGGTCACCTTGCTCGACGCTCTCGAGGAGGAAACGAGGTCCGAGAGGCGCGAGCTTGAGGTACACCGAGGTAGGGGTGTCCAGATCGGCCGGTATGTCGAAGAGATGGTTCATTTCGGGGCTCCTCACCGGGATCCGGCAGAGGGCCCAGAAAGCAGGAAACCCATCCGCCGGAGACCGGAGATGGGTTCGTCTTTGATCAGAGAGCGGGGACTATCCGACCGAAGCCACCTCCGGCGCGCGCCAGGCCCACCACCAGGTGTAACCGGTCTGCGAGGTGCTACTTCGGCTCATCGGAGGCAACGGTACGCAGCGAAGGCGACGCCGTCAAGACTCGAAATTGTCGCGATCCACCGCGCCTGGCGCGGCTGGTCGCGACAATTTGAGGGGGTTCACCCCCCGACCCGGTTCATTCCTTCGATGACCTGTCTCACCCCGTCGGGAGAGACGGGGGGATAGACCACCAGGGTGTAGAGATCACAGCGCTCCCCGGGCTCCTCGAACCACCCGGCCACCCAGGTCCCGTCGGGATGAGGGCCGGCGGCTCCTCGCGTGCCGTCGATCGAGACCTCGCCCTTGTCTCCCGGCCAGTCCACCGCCGGCAGGGTGCCCCGGATCAGCGCCATGGCCACCGTTCCGTCGTCGCGCCCCCAGAGGGTGGCGCTGATCCCCGGCACCGAGGTCCACACATCTGGTTCGATCCCGGCGGGGTCGAGGCTCGCCGCGCCGACACCCGTTGGCAGGAAACCCAATTCGTACGGTGGTGGCGGGCACTCGACCGGCGGTTCGGTCGTGGTGACTGCAGTGGTGCTCGTCGTGGGCGAAGCAAGTGTCGTGGTCGTCGTCTCTGCCGCTGGGTTGGAGCAGGCGAGGACCAGGAACAACACCAGGGATAGAAGGCGATTCATCGGGCGTCGATGTTATGGCGCAGCGGACGTCAATCGGCTGCACCCCACCCGTCAGACCTCGACGGGTGCGGGCTCGATCCGGGCAAGATCATCGACGGCCGGGCCATGGATGACATGCCCGTCCAGGTCGAACCGTGAGCCATGACAGGGACAGTCCCAGGTGCGTTCGGCGGTGTTCATCTCGAGTTGGCACCCGAGATGAGTGCAGAACGGCGAAACGGAGCGAATGGAACCGTCCTCATCCCGGAAGACGGCAGCTTTCCGCCCGTCCATCGAGACCACGTCGCCGGCGCCGGGCCCCAGGTCCTCGACACCGAGTTCCGGGGAATGCAGGATCCTCTTCCCGATCAGGGACTTGGCCACCTCGGCACTGGCCCGCAGGATGCCCAGGGCTCCCTGTCTCAGGGCCAATCTCTTCGAATCGAAGACATCGGCCCAGGGATTGGAGCGTCCCATGGCCAGATCGACCATGATCGTGGCCGCGGCTGAGCCGTTGGTCATCCCCCACTTGCCAAACCCGGTGGCCATGAACACCCGGCCCGACGAACCGATCGGCCCCACGAAAGGGAGGTGGTCTGCACTCCGGTAGTCGTGTGCCGACCACCGGAAGTCCACGGTATCGGCCCCGAAGCGCTCCCCCGCCCATGCCTCGAGGGCACGGTACCGATCTTTGGTGTCTTCCTCGTGTCCGGCCGGATGACCCTCCCCGCCCAACACCGTGAGCCCGCTGCTTGCAGCGCGCAGCGAGCGGATCGGCTCATCGACGCTTATGTACATCCCCTCCAAAGCCTCATGTTCGCTGCGAAAGGCGATCGCATACGAGCGTGACGCACTCATTCGCGCGAAGTAGGCACCCGTGTCCACGAACGGGATGTGTGAGGCGATCACGATCATCTCGGCGCTGATCGTTCCGCGATCAGTGATCACCGTCCCGGCCTTGTGGTCTAGATCGAGGGCCCTCGTGTTTTCGAACACCGCTCCTCCGCGATCGAGGACGCCGCGCAGGAGCCCGAGGCAGTAACGGCGCGGGTGGAACCGAGCCTGTTCGTCGAGCCGAACGGCACCCGCGATCTCATAAGGAAGCTCGGAGCTCGTGGTGAAGGATGCATCGAGCCCCGCTCTTCTAGCGGCGTCGACCTCGGCCTCGATCGCGCCCAGGCTGGAGGCAGACTCGGCATAGGTGTAGGCGGGCGCCGCCACGAGATCACAGTCGATCTGGTCTACCTCGACCATCCTTCGGATCAAATCGAGGCCCGCCTGATTCGCCGCGGCGTATGCGGTGGCGACCTCGTCGCCCCAGACGTCGGACAGCCCGCTGTAGACGGTCGACTGGAGCGCGGTCACCTTTGCCGTCGTGAAGGCCGTGGTACCCGAACAGATCCGCCGCGCCTCGATCAGGGCTACGCTCAGGCCCGCCTCGGTCAGAAGGCGGGCGGCTGTGAGACCGGTGATCCCCGAGCCCACCACAACCGCCTGGACCGTCGTATCCCCGCCCAACGGTCGAAATTCTGGCCAATCCGAACTCGCCATCCACAGCGATGGGTTCTCCGGGGAGATGAATCCAGCGGTCTCATCGGTCTGCGCCATGCGAGAGACCCTTTTACCCTCCCAGCCACCGCCGCAAAACGATGCATTCGATCAGGTCTCGGGGGATTCCTCGGGTTGGAGCAGATCGGTGAGCCCGCTGAGCTTGAGAAGCTCCTTGAGCCGGGAGGGGACGATCAGCCTCAGCCTGACTCCGTCCTCCTTCAGCCGGCTGTGCGTGGTGACGAGGAGACCGATGCCGATGGAGTCGACGAACCCGACATTGGTCAGGTCGACGACGATCTCGCTCGGGTCGTGCGCCCGCAGCTTCTGTATCGAGTCCCTCAGCTCTCCTGCGGTGGCCAAGTCGAGACTGCCTTCGAACACGATCGTTTCCGTCCCACGACCCGCGCTTGGCGCCGCGCTCGAGGCGTTGGGCGATGGTTCGAGTCGGACCCGGTACTCATCCCAGGGCAAAGGCTCTGCTCCAACGTCGATCTGCCGAATGAACTCGTCGAGAAACCACTCCCTGAAAGCAACCAATTCGGGCGGCGTTGCCAAGGTCATCAAGTGATCTCCGGCCCGGCAGTATTCGTCGACCTCCGCCAGCATCGCCACGAGCTGCGATGCTGCGTCCGACACCGGACCCGGGACCCGCACGATGAGATCGATCGTCTCGTCACCACGATCGGCTGCCGCCCGTAATTCGGTCCACGCCGGATCGCCGGCACCACCGAAGCGGGCATCGAAACCCTCGATCAGACTCGCCAGCCGGTTCGGCACCGAGTCCCCCGGCTGGGAACCACGCATGATCTCCAGCTCTCGCTGTATCGCCTCGTGATGGGCGGATGCCCGCCTCCAGAGCTCGATCGGAAGCCGTTGGAGGTGGACCTCGACCAATTGATCTTGGATCATGACTCCAGTTCCTGACCGTCGAGCTCGAACCAAACGGTTTTTCCGCCCTCTGAGCGATGGTATCCCCACCGACTGGCGAGGTCCTCGACGATGTGCAGACCACGGCCGGTCGGTGCGGTCGCGCCATAGTTCTTCACCACGGGGGCGCTGGGACTTCCATCGCTGACCGCGACGCGGACCCCGCCGTCCACCTTTGTCGCCACCAGCCGGAGCGAGGTGCGCGCATGGAGAATGGCGTTGGTCACGATCTCGGCAGTGAGCAACGCCAGCAGGTCGGGATCCGATCTCGAGGCGAAGTCGAGGCCGAGAACGAACTTTCGCGCGATTGGAACCGAATCAGGGACCGGCTCCAGCTCGAGCTCTTCTTGCGACAAGTCGGGCTCGGGACCTCGGGTCCTGGAGCCCCGCCCATTAGCGGGACGTGACATGCGAGGCACTCCTTTGTGGCTCGCGCAGGGGAAGAGAGTAGCCTTGCGCCGCCGGGACCCGACGCCCCCGGTATGGAGAGGCGGATGCCCGGGGATCGGTTCATCGAACTGGCGACCGCGGAAGACCGAAAGGTCCTCGATGTCTTATTCCGCCACGCCAGCGAGGCGGTCACGGTTCAGGACCGCTCGGGTCGTCTCCTCTATGCCAACGACGGCGCCGCCCAATTGGTCGGGTTCGCGAAGGGCCCCGATCTGGTGTCGGCCCCGGTCGAGCAGGTGGTCGGGCTCTTCGAGCTGGTCGACCGCAACGGAGCCGTCATCGATTTCGACGATCTGCCGGGGCGCCGGGTCCTGGAGGGGGAGCCGTTCGTCGAAGAAATCGTCGGCTACCGAAGGAAGGGATCTCGAACTGCCAGGTGGTCCCGGGTGCACGCCAGCCCCATCAAGAACGACGCCGGCGAGGTGGTATGGGCCATCAACTTCTTCCTCGACATCACCGACCAGGTCGTCCAGGAAGAAGCCCAGCAATTGTTGGCCAACGTGTACGAGGTGTTGGGGTCTTCCCTCGATCGGGAAGAGAACCTTCATGCTTTGGCCGCCGCCCTCGTCCCTCGGATGGGGAGCTGGTGCTCGGTGCATCTCATCGAACACGGTGACCGCCTCGTCCCGGTGGCGAGTGTCCATCCCGACACCGACGAAGCACGCAATGTGGTTCAGATGGCGGAGGGCGATTTCATTTCGATGGACGATGACCGCATGCAGGCACGTGTCGCCAGGGCGAGGAGACCCGAGCTGCTGGAGACCATCACCGAGGACATGCTGGAGGAGTCGGAGTCGCGGGCAGGCAAGGACGTGGTCGATCTGGTCCGCCGGCTCGACCTGAACTCGGTGGCGTGTGTCCCGATGTCCATCGGTCGTCTAGTGGTCGGCACGTTGACGGTGGCACGAAGCAACCCCGACCCCCACCTCGAGAGGTCGGATCTCGACGTCCTGAGCGCCGTGGCCGAGAGGGCGGCGGCGACGTTGGAGAACGCGGGTCTCTACCAGCAGCAGGTCGAGATCGCCGAGACTCTCCAGTCCGTCCTGCTGCCCAAGTCATTTCCCACGGTTGACGGCCTCGAATTCGCCACCCGCTATCGGCCGCTCTCCCTCGTCGGGCACGTCGGCGGGGACTTCTACGACATCGTGACCGCGCCCGGCGCCCGGACGGCCGTGCTGCTGGGCGACATCGCAGGCAAGGGAGTCGATGCTGCTGCCGCCGTCGGGGTCAGCCGATACACACTGAGATCGACCATTGCCCTGGAGCCCGCGCCCGAAACCGTCCTGGGCCGACTCAACACCGAGCTCCTGGAGGAAGGGCAGATGTGCACCCTTGCCTACCTTCAACTCGAGCACAAAAACGGGTCCTTTGACGTGGAGGTCACGCTTGCCGGACATCCGCCGCCGATCAGGATCAGCGCCGATGGACAGATGGATCGGCTGGGTCAGCCTTGCCCCCCGGTCGGGATCATCACAGACATCAGACCGATCCCTGAGAGATACACACTCGCCCCAGGAGACACCGTGGTCCTCTACTCCGACGGTTATGCCCTACCCGGCCTCAATCCGCCAGAGAGCGTCGAGCTGGCTCTTTCGAAATGCAAGCGCGACTACCCCGAGCTGCTGCTCGATCAGATGATGACGATGCTCTTCGCGGACAGCGAGTCTTCGTCCGTGCGTGACGACATCGCCCTGCTCGCGCTGCGGGTCACCCTCGAACCGCGCTCCTGACCTGCGGCGGGAGTCGAGAGCAACCGGCCTTTCCCTGATGCCATCCGTTTGCCGCCATGTCGGAAGTGGTACGAGTGACCGACACGAGCACCAAGGAGGCACCAATGAGAGACGAACAAGTCGAAGAGCTGTTGTATCAGGCTCTGGAGACAGAGATCGGTGGCGTGCGGGTGTACCAGACCGCACTCCGCTGTGCCGTGAACGAAGGACTGCACAAGGAGTGGGAAAAGTACCTGGCGGAAACCGAGGAGCACGTCCGGATCGTGACGAAGGTGTTCGACGATCTAGCGATGGACACGGGTGCGGAAACCCCGGGGAGGAACATCGTCCGACTCAAAGGCGAGGCCCTAGTCGGCGCGATGGAGACTGCTCTCGCTGAAGGCGATCAGGTCGCCGCCCAACTGGTCGCAGCCGAGTGTGTGGTGGAGGCTGAGACCAAAGACCACGCCAACTGGGAGTTGATCGGGCGAGTAGCCGAGAAGGCGACAGGGGATCGCAAGCGCGTCCTCGCCGAGGCCTACGGGCAGGTGGAAGAGCAAGAAGACATGCATCTCTACCACACCATGGGCTGGGCCCGCGAGCTCTGGATCGAGTCTCTGGGATTGCCTGCCGTGCTGCCGCCACCCGAGGAAGAGAAGAAGGTGGTCACAGCGATCGGAGCCTCCCGGGCCGAACAGGCTCGCGACGACATGCTGTGAGGCACCGGGCGGTTGGGGTTTCTCCCCGCGACTCAGGTGGTAAGGAAGTCGTAACCAACGAAGGTCCAAGACGGACCTTCAGACCAGGCGAAGGAGTAGTAGTCATGCAGGAGCCATCAGACCTCAAATGGGAAGGTCGCTGGGACCAGCTCAAGGGCAAAGCCCGCCAGGCATGGGGGAATCTGACCGACGACGACCTCGATGTTGCAGAAGGCAACTACGAGGAGTTGATCGGCAGGATCAAGGAGAAGACCGGCGAGTCGGCCGAGGAGATCCGGGATCGTCTCGAGGCAGCCGACTCGAACTACTGAGGTAGCCGCCGACGTTCACGGAGCCACCCAGTAATGGGTGGCTCCGTGCGCGCCAGATCGAAGGTAGGAAAGTCATGAGAAGACAACTGACGGCTCTGCTGATCGCCGGACTGGCATTGGGAGCCTGCGCCCAGGACGCAACCAACGGCACGGATGCCACCAACCCCACCACGGCCACCTCAGCCGGGGCCGACACGACGCCAGACGCCGCGACGGGAGACGGCGAGATCATCGCCGAGTTCCAGGCCGAGATCGACGAGCTGGCCACGGCCATAAGCGAGTCGGCAGCGGCTGAAGAGCTGACCGAGTCGTGGGACGAGCTGAGCGACGATCTGACTGCTGCGGTCGCCTCCATTCAGGAAGATGGGACGATCGCCCGCGAGGAGATCGAGTCCGGGCTGGAGACTTTCGAGCAGAGACTCGACGAGCTGAATGTGGAGGAGAATGTCCAGACCGCGTGGGACGCCCTTCGCTCGCATTTGGAACAGCTCCTGAGCTGAACCGGTCAGGTCTGCTTGGGCTCGACGTCCCGTCGCAGGGCGAACCAGGCGAGGACCGCCATCACCACGGCATACAAACCCAGCCCGCCCATCATCAGCGGGCGGGCGGGCTGTCCCCGAAAGGCCACATCGTGGAGGCCGGCGATCCCATAGGTTCCCGGCACCAGATAGGAGACCCAGCGCACCGGCTCGGTTAGCTGGTCCAAGGGGAGGACGAAGCCGGTGAAGAAGATCGACACCAAGAGGACAACCATGGAGTACTGCACTGCCTGGCTGTCTGAATTGGCCAGACCGGACAGAGCGAAGCCCAATCCGAGTGAGGCCAGGATGACCAAGGCCACCACGGCGGTGAACGACCACACCGGACCCTGGATCTCGACGCCGAGGATCAACATCGTCACCGTGAGCCCGGCCGCCAGCAACAGGCCCATGACGAGAAACGAGAGGTACTTGCCGGCCATGGTCTGCCCGACTGTGAGCGGGGAAACCTTGAAGACCTCCGTGATGCCCAGTTCCCGCTCCCGTACCAGTGACAAGGCGGCGAACGTCAACGCCAGGTGCTGGACCAAGAGGATCAGCACCCCTGGGGCATAGAAGGCGGCCTGCGATGACGGGGGCTCGACCAGCGCGCTGGTTTCGACTTCGAACGGGCTCACCAAGAGGCTGGGGTCGGTCTCGCGCACTCTATTCACGGCAGCCGATACCTCATCCTCCTCCTCAGCTGCGGCTAGGGCACCTTCGGCCCGCGTCTGGATCTCCTCGATGATCCCGGACAGGACCCTCCTGTTGATCTCGTCCGCGGAGAGGCGAGCCAACAGGCCGACGCTACTGGTGAGCACCGGATCGATCTTCGAGTGCACCACGGAGAACGTGGCCGGCTCGCCACCGTCGAGAGCCTCCATCCCGTCTTCGGGAGGCATGACCACCAAATCGACCTCTCCCTCGGCGAGACGCCGACGGGCCAGTTCGGAGTCCGCCGTCGTCCCGACGAGCTCGATTCCCGCCCCAAAAGCATCGTCGAGATCACCGACGTCGGTGCCGAAAGGGGCCTGATCCTCATTGGCTACGATCAACGTCTTGAATGGTTCGGGGGTCTCCCGATATCCCAGCCCGAAGAGCAGGAGGATCAGGAACGGCCCGAGAACGAGGGTCGCCATGAGTCGGGGTTGACGCCAGACCGAGATCAATTCCTTACGGACGAAGGCCAGACTACGGATCAGATTCCCCGTGGCACGCTGTTCAGCCGGCACGGGTGATCTCTCTCTCCTCTTCCGACCCATTGTGCGCAGCCACCAGCTCGACGAACACATCGTCGAATGGTGGAAGATAAGCCTCGGTCTTTTCGAGCTCTATCTGACGTTGTTTGGCCCAATCGACGACGAATGGAGCGACCTTGCCTGAGTCGTCGACGGCGAGACGAATTGTGTGGTCGTCGAGCCACACGATGTTGCGAACCTCGGATGCCCTGCCCAGGCTGTCCACGTCATCGTGCTTGGGCGGAGTCACGAACCCCACGTCGAACAGTTCGCCATGGTACGCCCGCCGACGCAGCCCATCCGGGCTGTCGAAGGCGATGATTCGGCCCGAAGCGAGCACTCCGACGTAGTCGCAATAAGCCGCCTCACCCACGTACTGGGTGGTCACCACAAGGGTGGACCCTTGGGCCGAGAGGTGATCGAAATGGTCCCAGAACCGTCTTCGCAAGATCGGGTCCACCCCCGCGGTCGGCTCGTCGAGAAACATCAGGTCGGGATCGTGAATCAGGGTGGCGGCCAGCGAGAGCCGGCGTTTCTCCCCACCCGATGCGTCACGAACGCGCCGGCGCATCGTGTCACCCAGATCGAGGATCTCGACCACCTCTTGCATTCTCTTCTTACGCCGGTAGGGCATTCCGAAGAGGGATGCCGCGAAGTTCAGATTCTCCCGCAGGGTCAAGTCGGGGAAGAACACCGAGTCCTGGGACATGTAGCCGAGTCGGGCCCGGGTCTCCGCGGTGAAGTTGGCCGGTTCCTCGCCCAAGACCTCGATCGACCCGGACTCCGGGGCGAGGAGACCCGTCATCAGGCGTACGGTCGTGGTCTTCCCGGAGCCACTCGGTCCGATCAGCCCGACGATCTGGCCCCCGTCCACCGCCAGGTCGAGATCGAAGACACCGGCGCCTTGGCCATAGTCCTTGGTCAGGTTGGACGCGCGGACAACGTGATCGCTGGTCATGGTCAGCACACTTACCCGTGACCGGCGCGGCTCAACCGCAACCAGACGGCATCAACAAGACACCCTATAGAACACTGACCGGAGCTCGGGTTTCACTCGGAACCGCATCGGGTAAGAAGGTGCTTCGAAAGGAGATCACCGTGGGACGTAGTGGAATCATTTGGACGATCGTGGGCATATTGCTCATCATTGCCCTTCTCATCTACATCTTCTAATTGTCGCAGATGTATCGAAAGCCTGGCCGCCGATTGCGGCCAGGCTTTCTGATGGATGGCTCTCCTCGGGCGGCCAAACGAGTGTGCCTCGACTGGAAGGCCCCAATAGATGCCCGGCGCCATCCGCCACCATGAGGGCCCGACCGCCGGGCGCGTTCCTCCCGTTTGGATGCGGCATCCCGTGGGAAACTTACGGAACACATGACGACCGCTGACTCGATGTCTCTCGCCGAGGAAGCCGGCCTCCACTACGTGAGTGACGAGGGCCCGGGGCTGCGCAGGATTCGCCGCGGCCATGGCTTCTCGTACCTCGACGCCGGCGGGAAGCCGATCAACGGCCAGGTTGGGGAGTGGATCAGCTCGCTGGTGATACCGCCCGCCTGGGAGGAGGTCTGGATCTCGCCCGACACATCGGGGCACATCCTCGCCACTGGTTATGACAAGGCCGGACGGAAGCAGTACATCTACCACCCGATCTGGGAGCAGACCCGGGACGAGGCGAAATTCGAGAGGATGGGTGACTTCGGCCGGCGCATCTCCCGTTTGCGCCGGCGCATGGACTCGGACCTGAAGGGGCAGGGTCTCTCCAGAGCGAAGGTCACGGCCCTGGCCGTGGCCGTCATGGACCGAACCTTGATCCGGGTCGGCAACCGGCGATATGCCGATGAGAACGAGGCCTACGGGCTCACCACCCTCACCTGCCAACATGCCGAGGTGG
>JBOGEV010000003.1:0-4952 GCA_050742015.1 Acidimicrobiia bacterium | reverse complement strand
GTACGCCGACTACCCGGACGCCGAGAACTTCCTCTACCCGCTCTTCTTCAGCGAGATGGCGGGGGCGGGCGGCAACGCCGCCTTCTACTCGAGCGCCGTGGTGGACTCGCTGATCCTCCGGGCGCGCAGAACCCTGGAGGCCGAGGAGCGGATCGCCTTGTACGCCCGCGCCGACAGCCTGATCCAGGCCGACGCCCCGTGGATCTTCACCGTCCACCCCGTCGACGCCGACATCGTCCAGCCGTGGATCGATGGCTACGAGATCCCGATGGTGTTCTACGCGAACAAGTGGCTGGACGTGGGGCTCAGGGGCGGCGAGGAGCTGGCGGAGACGCGGTAACCGATCGGCGGCCCGAATACGGGCTATTCGGGGTCGGGAACGTCGCGCCCCTCAGCCTGCTCGGATTCCAGTTCGAGATTGCTGCAGATGCGCAGGAAAGTCTCGACCGGTTCGAGATCCGTGAGCGCCTCGACGACCAGGCCATAATCGAGATCCACGTATTCGTGCAGCACGACGTTCCGGAAGCCCGGAAGGCGCGAAAGCCGGCTTACGACCTCGCCGGGAAATTCCGTGTACGACTGCAGATTCTCGACCGCCTGCCGATAGGATCGAACGGTCAGATTCCGCCTCGCACTCAATTCCCCTGCCACGTCGACGACGAGCTGGGTCACCATGAGGAGGGAGAACAGCACATCGTTGTGGAGCGTGAAGTCCTCTTCGAGCGAAGAGGCGTCGCTCACCTGGACTCGGATCTCTGCGAGATGATCGAGATGCTTGCGCAGGTCTTCGAGCCTTTCGACGAGATAAGTCATCGAGTCAGAAACTCCAGGCTCCGCCGCCGGACGCGGTCCAGGAAGGGGTCCAGATCGGCGGCCCGCAGCTGAACGTCGCGGATGAAATCTCTCGTGCAGTCCTCGTTCGCAACGAATACCCTCATCCCCGTGGTCACGACCTCCCGAGCCAGTCCCGGCGGGGCGTCGTTCAGGACCACCACATCGACCTCGTTCTTCTCCAGCAGGCCCATCAGCTCGGAAATCATATTGATCCGGACGCGCCCACGGTCCACGGCTTCGGGAAAGACCTCCGAATCCAGGAGGACACCCACATCGACATCGCTCTCCGCGTGCGACCGTCCGCGAACCTGGCTCCCGAACAGGAATGCGGCGATCACGCCCGTGGAGGCGGCGAAGAATGTTTCGAGATCGTCGATCACCGTACCCCCTTTGAGGAGGAAACCCCCGGAATCCGCGCAAGTCGAGCTTCCGGCAGGAGATTGGCCGTACCGGGAACGGTCGTCGTGAATCTATGCCCGCCGGCCCGACCCAGGCACCGCCCGGCAAGGGCTGGCGGAAACGCCGTAGACTCCTCCGTTGGTGAAGCGCTAGGTTGGCTTCATGAGCATCGAGCATGACGAAGTCGCGGTCCTGCGCAAGGACGCCAGCCTGAATCTGAAGGGTGTCGCGGAAGCGCTCGCCGGCGCGCTGAGCAAGGGAGAGGCCCTCCGGGCGGTGGTGTTTGGCTCCTACGCCGCAGGCACGGCCGACGGGTACTCCGACCTCGACCTGGTCGTCGTCCTGGACACCGATCGCCCCTTTCTGGACCGGGGAGCCCTTCTGCCGGAGATCTTCGAGACCCTGCCCATGGGCATCGATCTCCTGATCTACACGCCAGGAGAGTTCGCGCGCGGCATGCAGGAGAGGATCGGCATCTTCGACTCGATCGCCCGAGAGGGTATCACCATCTATGAACGATCCGAGCACTGAGGCCGGTCGCTGGCTGAAGGCCGCGCGGGAAGACCTGGAGTACGCGCGCTACGCCGCGGAGGGCGGACATCACGCGCCGGCCTGCTTCCACGCCCAGCAGGCGGGAGAGAAGGCGGTCAAGTCGGTCCACTACGCGCGCGGCGCCAGGGCCGTCATCGGTCACAATATCAGGGCGCTGATCGAGACCCTGAAGCCGCGAGACGAAGGCCTGGATGGCCTGCTCGATGCTGCGCGCGAGCTGGATCTCTTCTACATCGCCTCGCGGTATCCGAACGGTCTCGCCGAGGGCACTCCCGGGGAGGCGTTCTCAGCCGCCCAGGCCAGCCGGGCGCTCGATCTTGCGGAAAGGATCGTTCGGAGCGCCGGTATGGTCGTCGAGCAGCAGAAGAAAGACTCAGGCGCCCCCCGGCCCCACTCCCAGCGCCCCGAGCGCGTACCAGATCCCGAACAATAATCCCAGGGCCGCGGCGGGAGGCACGAGCAGAGGCAGGCGGGCGGCGACGGCGCGGCGCGCCAGGGCGAACCCGAACGCGCCGGACAGGATCGCCATCGAGATCGCCGTCGCCAGCGCGAAGACGGTGAGCGCGAGGACGGCTTCCGTGCGATCCGGGATCGCGGCGGCCAGCAGGAGCCCTGTTCCGGCCGTTCCCCCGAGCCCGTGGACGAGCCCGATGCCGAACGAGGCCAGGGGGGAGCGCCCCATCCCCTCGGCGTGCGGATGCTCGTGCGAGGAAGCGTCCACTGTGTCGGCTCCGGTCGCGAGCTCGTGGTGGCGGTCGTGCGCATGGGGGTGCACGTGCCACGTCCCGTCATGAGCGTGCGGATGGGCGTGGAATACGCCGCGCCGCCA
The DNA here is from genome assembly GCA_050742015.1 of Acidimicrobiia bacterium. Classification (GTDB taxonomy): domain Bacteria; phylum Actinomycetota; class Acidimicrobiia; order Spongiisociales; family ZC4RG35; genus JARDZU01. The sequence goes on along the minus strand of JBOGEV010000003.1, from coordinate 2,338 downwards.
GCGCAGAAGGAGGCGCGCGGCCAGGATCACGATCAGGACACCCACCGCGAACTCGGCCCCGCGCTGAACGATCTCCGGCAGGCGCGCTCCGAGCAGCACGATCGGAACCCCGAACAGGAATAGCGTCGTGGCGTGGCCGAGGCCCCAGAAGAGCCCCAGCGTACCGGCTCGGCGGGCGGTCCGCTCCTCGGAGAGGACCAGCGTCGAGACCGCCGTCAGATGATCGGGGTCGGTGGCGTGACGCAGCCCCAGGAGGAGCGCCGCGACGAGGGCCAGGTCCAGGCTCCCTACAGCCGCCACGCGTAGCCCACCTTGAAGAAGAACGTCCGGTCGCTCTGGGTGAGATCGAACTCACTCGTCCCCTGATAGTTGTCGCTGTAGCCGACGAAGATCACGGTCTGGGGGTTCAGCTTGTAGGAGAAGAGGAGCTGCGAGAAGACCCGCTGCTCCTCGGGCTCGATCTCCTCCTCGAACATGGCCGGATTGAAGTCGTTGTCGCGAAGCTGGACGATCGCCCTGACGAACGTGCGTACGTTGAAGTGATAGAGCGCACGGAGCTGGGTGAGGTTGGCGGTCAGGATCCGCTCGTCGTCGAGCGACAGCAGCTGGTAGGTGTGGTCGACGCCGAGCTCGAACGAGCGGCCGACCCGCAGGTCGAAGCCCGGTACGAGGAAGACTTCGTCCGCGCGGCGCACGTTGTCGAAATCGACCTCGTGGCCAAAGGAAGTGAACGCGCCGAAGCCGACCCAGCCGGCCGGCCGGACCTCGAACTCGAACCGGGGCTCGACCAGATCGAACGTTTCGCCGGCGAAGGCGACCCGGCTCCAGGTGGTCCAGGCCCGGGCGTGGCTTTGCCAGGGGCCCTCGTAGTTCACGGCCAGGACGAATTGCCTCTCCAGCAGATCCCCATCCTGATCCTCCTGCCACTCGGCCTCGGCCTCGAGGGAGAAGCGGTTGAACCAGCCCTCTCCGTCACCCCAGAAGATTCGCTCCAGCTCGGCCTCGGGGCCACGGAAGCCGACCTGGGGCACGAATCCGAAGTCGGCCCGGAAATCGTCACGGACATCGGTCCAGTCGGCCGCGGCATTCCAGTCGCGGCTCTGGTACTCGTACTCGACGGAATAGCCGAGCCCCGTGAACGACCCCGGATCCTGACCGAACTCGAAGGCCACCGAGTCGGGATAGTCGGTCGTCGTCCCCGTCACCGAAAAGGAGGCGGACTGGGTGGGCGAGAACCGCAGGAATCCATCCGCGGCCAGCAGCCGATTGTGGTAGCCCTCGGCCTCCCGGCCGGTGTAGGCCACCCCAAGGGTCGACGCCTCGCCGACATCCCGCCGGTAGCGCGCCACGACCCCGGTCACGTCCTGGTCAAGCGACGTCTGCTCCGACTCCTGAGACCCGGGGAAGATCAGGTTGTTGATCCGATCCACGGTCGCGAACGCCCCGATCGCGTCGGCTCCTTCCTTTCCGGTCAGCTTCACCCCCACGTCCGGGTCGGCAACCGTGCGGGTGAAGACGAGATCGCCGGGGATCTGGAAGTAGTCCGCGCCCTCGAGGAAGAAGGGCCGCTTCTCGGGGAAGAAGAGCGCGAACCGCTGGTTGACCTCGAGCTGCGCGGCGTCCGCCTCCACCTGGTTGAAGTCGGGGTTGAGGGTCGCGCCCAGGGACAGGCTGGGGGTGACTCCCCAGCTCGCCGTGAGCCCGGCCTCCGCATCCCCGTCGTCGGACTCCAGGTCGCCCTCCGGGAACTCTTCCCGCCGGTCCGTGCGCGCGGCCGTCAGGGTCGGGGTCAGCTGAAGGTCGATGCCGGGCGTGACCCCCTGAAAGCCGGTGATCTCGTTCGCCTGGCAAAGCAGGCAGTTGTTGTCGCGGTCGCGCGGGCCGCTCGTCATGCGATGTCGATTCGTGCGGGGATACGAGCGGTCGAGGATGAAGCCCCACGTCTGGACCCCCTCCGTCCGCGGGAAGCGCAGGCTCTTGAAAGGGATCCCCGCCTCGACGACGTACCCCTCATCGGTGATTCGCGCCGCCGAGTCCCAGATCGCGTCCCAGGAGAAATCCTCGATGTCCTGGCTGAGGATTAGGATCGCGTCCGCCTGGACGCCGAGCGCCGTCACCCGGAACTCGAACGCCTGACGCTGGTCGTGAAACGGGTCGATGAGGAACGTGAACTGATCGAAGACGAATCCCTGGTCGCGGTCGGTGAGGTAGGCGCGGATCGCGTCGGGATCCGGATCGTGGCCCACGCAGCCGATGTAGAGCCTGGCCTCGTCGAAGGTGATCCGGCAGACGCTCTCGACCGGCGGCTCGACGTTATCGCCCGGCAACCACTCCCACG
>JBOGEV010000002.1:0-2322 GCA_050742015.1 Acidimicrobiia bacterium | reverse complement strand
ACCGAGCGCTACACCTCGGGGAGCCCGAAGAAGATCGTGGTCAACGGCTCGTCCGGCGGGTCCCCACTCACCAAGACCTACACCGGCACCCAGTTCAAGGATGCCCTCGGGCTTCGCTCCCATTACGTCAAGGACATCGTCGGGCTCGTCCCCTTCATCCCCGGGGCCGACCGCACCACGCTCCACGACCCAGGGACCGGCACGTGGCGCTTCCACAACTCGAAGGGCACCCTCGGCGAGTTCTACTTCGGCAATCCGGGTGACTTCGGGTTCATGGGGGACTGGGACTGTGACGGGATCGACACCCCCGGTCTCTACCGACAGTCCGACGGGTACGTCTACCTGCGCAACTCCAACACTCAAGGCATCGCCGACGTCAGCTTCTTCTTCGGGAACCCGGGGGACATGCCGATGGCCGGCGATTTCGACGATGACGGCTGTGACACGGTGTCGATATACCGGCCCTCCGAGGGCAAGTTCTACATCATCAACGCGTTGGGAGCGGGTGACGCTGGCCTGGGATTCGCCGACCTCTCTTACTACTTCGGCAATCCTGGCGACGCCCCGTTCATGGGAGACTGGGATGGTGACGGGATCGACACTCCGGGCCTGCGCCGCAACTCCAACGGGTTCGTCTACCTGCGCGACACCAACACTCAAGGCTTCGCCGACGTGGAATACTTCTACGGCGATCCGGGCGACGTGGTTTTCACCGGGGACTGGGACAACGACGGGGACAACACCCTCGGCCTCTACCGGCCCTCCAACGGGACCGTCTACCTCCGAAACACCAACGACACCGGAATCGCCCACTTCGCCTACCACATGGGGACCAGCGCCCACCGGCCCGTCGCCGGAACCCCGTGACCAGCCTCTGACCGAAACGTTGTCGACCACCAGCGTGGTCATGGTGACCCACAACTCGGCCGGGCTGGTGCGCCCGGTCCTCGAGGCGCTGCTCTCCGATCCGGCCCGGCCCACAGAGGTGATCGTGGTCGACAGCGCCTCCACCGACGAAACGCTCTCCGTGTTGGGCGAGTTCGATGTCGAGGTGATCGCGCAAGAACGCAACGTGGGGTTTGCCGCCGGGTGCCACATCGGTGCCGACCGAGCGGGTGGTGAGTTCCTGGTCTTTCTCGGTCACGACACCATCCCCCGACCGGGGTGGCTCCCTCCTCTTGTCTCCGCCCTGTCTGCGCCCGGGGTCGGTGCCGCCATGGCCACCATCGAGGATGCCGCCCGGCCCGGGACCTACAACACCTCCGGCGGCCACCTCACCTATTTCGGGATCGGCTGGGTCAGCGACTCGGGCCTTCCGGTCCCCGAGGACTCAACGCCGGTGGAGGTCGCCTTCCCATCGGGGGCGGCGATGGCGATCCGACGGGAGGTCTGGAAGCGGTTCGGTGGCTTTCGCCGGTCCTTCTTCATGTACGACGAGGACTCCGACCTGGGGTGGCGGCTCCGGCTCGCCGGGCTCAAAGTGGTCCGAGCGCCCGAATCGCGGGTTCTCCACCACTACGAGTTCGGTCGCTCCCCGTCGAAGATGTACCACCTGGAGCGGAACCGGATGATCATGCTCCGCTCCAACTACCGGCGGCGCAGCCTGGTGGTCCTCTCCCCCGCCCTGCTCCTGGTCGAGTTGGGGACGACATTCATCGCCTGGCGTGACGGCTGGCTGTCGGAGAAGGGACGGGCCTGGCGGGATGCCGCCCGTGCCGGATCGGCTGTTAGGGACGGGAGGGTGCTGGTCGAGGCGAATCGGGCGATCGATGACGCCGAGATGATCGCGGCCATGGACTTCCGACTCTCCGGGATGTCACAGGTCGATCCTCCTCGAGGGACCTCTGTTGCAGATGCCCTGCTCGGGATGTGGCAGCGGGTCGCCTCAGCCGTCCTCCGCCTCATCGACTGAGGAGACCGGGTCGGAGAGAGCGACTGCCTCGGCGATGTCCTGCACCTTGTCCTCCAGCGCCGAGAGCGACACGGAGAGCTGGAGCAGGATGCCGAGGATGGCCAGCGTGGCGATGAGCAACAGGGTCGACGTCCCCGATTGAATCCACAGGGCCACCGAGAGACGGTCGAGGAGGGGGCGGGCGATGACCTGGGCGGTCATCCCGACGGCGACCAGCAGCCAGATGACGGCGTACCTCTCCCGGAGACGTCTCGCCCTGACCAGGGCGACCACCAGGATCAGCGCCCCGAGAGCGATGACCACCACCAGGATCTGGGCGAGAAGGCTCATCGGGTACGTCGCCCCGGCTTGCCGGCGATGATCGCGAGCATGACCCGGGCGAAGTGGGCGGCGGCGTGAGAGGTGGCGGT
>JBOGEV010000001.1:0-2887 GCA_050742015.1 Acidimicrobiia bacterium | reverse complement strand
GCCCGCGAGGTTGCGGGCGCACCTTTGCGATTCAGCGGGTGGCGAGGTACTCGTCGATGAGTGCGGTCATCTCGGGGACAAGCTCCGGATTCCTCGGCGGGAAGGTGAGCGTCCGGGAGAGGTCCACCCCGCCGATCGACCCCGGTGTCCCCGGCTCCACCAGCCGTCGGTACTCGTCCGGGTAGGTCTCTTCCAACCATGCCTCGAACTCGGAGAAACCTTCGATGTCCAGCGGCTGTGGGCCCTGCTGGGGCGGACCGGCCAGCTCGGTGGAGAGCAGTGCTATCTCGCCGGACTCGCTCATCGCCAACGTCAGGGTCTCGATCCCTCCCAGCCGCAGCGCCTCCAACGAGGATGCGACCTCACAGCTGAAGATCCGGGCGCTCTGCGATTCGCAGTTCCTCAGCTCGATTCGGCGGTCGAGGGCGGCTCCCCAATTGAAGTCGGCCTCGAAGCCTTCGGCATCGGTCACCGGGATCGGCTGTCCACCCTCCACTCCCTGGTGGTATGGCCGATGAATGCCGGTGTGGAACCCGGCGGCTCCATCGGCGGCGAACTCCGATCTGAAGGCATCGAAGTCCTCTTCGTCAACGGCTTCGACGACTCGTGCCATCGTCTCCGCCTGGGAAGCGGACAGGCCCTCCAGTGCCGGGTCGCTCGGCACCACGCTGGAGAACCCGAGCACGAACACCGGGACGGCGACCAGTGCCGCGACGGCGAACCCTGCGGCAAAACCCAGCCATGGAGGCAGTCGACGCAGCCGTGTGGGTGCCGCCTCCTCCGTCTCATTTCCCTTGGTCGAGATGTCCTGAACCATTTCGGTCCTTTCCATTACCTGGAGGAACAGCGACTCGACGTGGTCCGGTCCCATTTGTCCTGCCCCCGAAGGCATCGGGTTGGCAGATCTGAGCGCTGACATGACCAAGTCGGCGCGATCAGGATCGATCCGCTTGGTCACGGCTTTCCTCCTCTGTCTTCGGCACGTCGGATGGAATCTCGTCGCGGCCCGGTGGTGACGGCCTCGAGGGCGTCGCTCATACGCGCCATGGCGCGATTCAGCCGCATATCCACCGCGGCCACAGAAATGCCGAGCACCTGAGCGATCTCGTGCCGGGACAGCTCCTCCCAGGCGCGGAGACGCAGCAGCTCCTGGTCGGTCTCCTTCAGAGTCTGTAGGGCGGTCACGACATCTTCATGCTCCGACCTGGTCAACACGGTCTCGGCTGGGCCGGGATGGGCGGGGTCCCTGTTGGCGATCAAGCGCATGTCGAGGCGGAGGCGACGTCGCGAGCTTCTGGTCTGATTGCGGACGACGTTGCGTGCCACTCCGTAGAGCCAGAGACGAGCCTCGTCTCCTCGTGGGACTTTCTCCAGTCTGCGCCAAGCCACCGCAAACACTTCGGCCACCGCGTCGTCCACGTCGTCGGGCGCCACTCTTCGCCCGCAGTAGGCCTTGAGATCATGGAGGTGGCCGTCGAACAGCAGGCGGAACCGCTCCTCGTGTCCCGGGGGAGGACTCATACCTGTCCAATCGGAAGCCGTCGCGTTCATTCCAGCAGAGGTATGTCCGCCTTGCCCCCGAGCTAACACCCGGCTCATCGCGATTGGCGTGTTGACCTGGTCGGTCATCGGACATGTGTCGACGAACCCCAAACGGGGTTTGGCACGCTGATGGATGACGGTGAGGGCCCGGGCGGGCCCTCACCGCTAGCCGGCCGTTGTCGTGACTGCGACCCGGACGCCTTAGGCTCCGTCGATGGCCATATCCCGACGATTCATCCAATGCGACGTGTTCAGCCCGGTCCCCACCCAGGGAAACGGGTTAGCGGTGGTGATCGACGGAGACGACCTGACCGACTCCCAGCTCCAGGGCTTCGCCGCCTGGACGAATCTCGCCGAGACCACTTTCCTCCTCACTCCGACCGAGCCATCCGCCGACTACCGGGTCCGCATCTTCACCCCCGCCCAGGAGCTGCCCTTTGCCGGCCATCCCACGCTGGGTAGCTGTGCCGCGTGGCTCCATGCCGGTGGATCTCCCCTGGAGTCGGGAGTCGTCCGCCAGGAGTGCGGGATCGGGATCGTCGACATCGATGTCTCCGGGGAGCGCCTCGCCTTCGTCGCCCCTCCCACCGCGATCGAGCCCATGCCCGAAACCGTCCTCGTTGAGATCACCGGAGCCCTGGACATCTCACCCGAGTCCGTCGTCCGCTCGACGCTCCTCGACAACGGCCCGCAGTGGCAGGTCCTCCAACTCGCCGGCGCGGAGGATGTGTTATCTGTCGACTCGTCGAAGGTGCGCTGGCCCACGTTCGATGCGATAGGGCTGATCGGTGCCCATCCCGCCGGTGGGGGGCCCGACTACGAAGTCCGCATGCTCGCCCCATCCAGTGGCATGAGCGAGGACCCGATAACCGGCTCGCTCAACGCCGCTCTCGCCTTCTGGCTTCGAGAGGAAGGTCTCCTCACCGGTCCACTGACGGTGGCCCAGGGCACGGCAATCGGTCGCAGCGGGCGGGTCTACGTACAGCCGGATGGCTCGGATCGGATCCTGATCGGCGGCGACACCACGATCATGATCGAAGGCACGGTCACTCTCTAGTGCCCCGACCACTATCGTTCGCCGCGTTCAGCACGGCCAGATGACGTCGCTGGCGGCGTCCTCGTCCTCGACGAACGGCCAGGTGCGCCTTCGTCCTGCGTCCTTGCCAGGCGACGCCCCTGACTCGCCCTGAACATCGCCAACGTCAGTGGCCAGAGCACTAGGCACGACCAGCCAGTCCACGGCAACCCACTCCTCGCCGGTCCACACCAGGGGGTTGAGTTCGACCTCGTCGACACTGCCACCGATCATCCCGCGGCTGACCAGGCTCACGATTCGTGCCAGCCC